>PMAL01000123.1 GCA_003152555.1 Acidimicrobiaceae bacterium
TACGCGGGCTGGGCCGACAAGCTGCGTTACGCGATCCCCGGCGCGCCCGATGCCGCTCCGGTCGGCGTCGTCGGCTCGATCGTTCCGTGGAACTTTCCGCTGCTCATGGCGGCCTGGAAGATCGCGCCGGCCCTGGCCGCGGGTAATTGCACGGTCGTCAAGCCAGCCTCGCCCACTCCGTGGTCGATCCTCAAGTTCGCCGAACTGCTTGAGGGAATCGTGCCCAAGGGCGTCATCAACATCGTCACTGGTCCAGGAGCGGAGATCGGTAAGGCGCTCGCCTCCAGTCCTCGTATCGCCAAGATCGGCTTCACCGGCGAGACGACGACCGGTCGACTCATCATGCAGTACGCCGCGGAGAACCTTATCCCCTCCACGGTCGAGCTGGGCGGCAAGTCACCCAACATCTTCTTCGCCGACGTGATGAGCGCTGACGACGAGTTCTTGGACAAGGCGGTCGAAGGACTGGTGCTGTACGCGTTTAACAAGGGTGAAGTCTGCACGTGCCCGTCGAGAGCGCTCATCCAGGAATCGATCTATGACAAGTTCATGGAGCGTTGCTTGGCTCGTATCGCGAAGATAACCCAGGGCAACCCCCTCGATACCACCACCATGATCGGACCACAAGTCTCAATCCAGCAGTTGGTAAAGATCGAGTCTTACGTCGAGATCGGCAAGCAAGAGGGCGCGCAGGTCCTGATCGGCGGCAAGCCGGCGAACGTGGATGACGCCCTAGAGGGCGGCTACTACTTTGAGCCCACGGTGCTGAAGGGTCACAACAAAATGCGGGTCTTTCAAGAGGAGATTTTTGGACCGGTCCTGGCGGTAACCACATTTAAGGACGAGGCACAGGCGCTCGAGATCGCCAACGACTCGCTGTACGGGCTGGGCGCGGGCGTGTGGACCCGTGACGGGAATCGGGCCTATCGGATGGGTCGGGGCATTCAGGCCGGACGCGTGTGGACAAACTGCTACCACTTATACCCCGCAGGCGCGGCCTTTGGAGGCTACAAGATCTCCGGTATTGGTCGCGAGAACCACCAGATGATGCTGGAGCACTACTCCCAGACAAAGAACCTGCTCGTGAGCTACAGCACCAAGCCGCTCGGGTTCTTCTAGAGACAAGGTCACATGACGGGTCCGCTCGATCCAACGGGTATCGACGCAACAGCAAGGGCGAAAAGTGTCGTTGCTGACCTGGTTCGCGAAGGCGGGCCCGTCATGTTTTATCAGTCAGGAGGCTGTTGCGAGGGCAGCGTTCCGATGTGCTTTCGCCAGGGTGAGTTCATCATTGGCGATCACGACGTTCTGATTGGCACCGTCAGCAACTGCCCCTTCTACATTGATCACCGTCAGTATGAGGTGTGGAAGGGAGTTCAACTCACCTTGGACGTGGAATCTGGCGAGCCCGAAGGATTCTCTCTCCCCGCCGGTCGAGGCAGACACTTCGTCGTGCGTCGTCGACTCCGTGAGGTGACCTCGCGAGACGTCGTGAAAGATCGCTAACGAACAACTGGAACGTGCCGTTCAGTGGTCCGCGTCTTCGTCGTATTTGCCTTCAGCGCGGGACCCACTGAAACGTCGTCGGAACGACCAACGTGCTCACTGTTTGACGTAGCTCGACGGCACGACGACGACCGGCATGGTGGCGTGCTCGACGACTTCGAGACTGGTACTGCCCAAGAGAAGTCCGGCACGCTTTCCTTGGCCCCGTGAACCCACGACCAACACGTCAGCGTTGATTGGTGGCGAACCCATGCGTAAGAGTACTGAGCACGGATCTCCGTTGTCGACGAGCCAGCGAATTCGGCTCGGATTGAATTGGCACTCCTCGGTGAGTGCGAGCAGCGCGGGCGGAAGTCGGTCTGGCGTAAAACGCTCATGCAGGTGTTCGAGTAAGCCGGTCGCGTGCACGATCGTGACGGTGGCGCCCGTCTCACCTGCCGCGCCCAACGCCCAGCGTACGGCGATTGCCGCGTCGGGCGAGCCGTCATAGCCCACGGCGATGTTCTCGATGGTCATGTCGACTCCGCTTCGTCACTGGCGTGCAGCATCTCGATCGCCGAACGGCGAGCCTGGTGTAGTCGTGCGACGTGTTCAGTACCCGGACCACCGTTCGAAGGGGCCTCGGTCTCACCAGGCTGACCGAGAGCTGCACTCAACGTTGCGTGAATCGAGGAACGCAACGCACCGAGGTTGTAACCTCCCTCGAGGAACATGACCACGCGCCCGGGACGTGGCGCGTAGTCGGTCACGGTGCGCGCCATCAGGGCGAAGTCCCCGCTCGTGAGGCGAAGGTCGGCCATTGGATCGTCGCGGTGGGCGTCAAAGCCGGCGGAGACCAGCACCCAGGTGGGGTCGAAGGAGTCAACGACGGGTCCGGCGATGGTATCGATCGCCCGGCGCACGACGTCGCCCGTCGCTCCCGGGGGTAACGGAATGTTCACGGTGCGGTCAGTCGCGTGGCGACCACCCACCTCGCTTGCCGAGCCGCTGCCAGGAAAGAGGGGCCATTGATGCGTCGAAACGTAGAGGACGTTGGGCTCGTCCCAAAAAATTTGTTGCGTTCCGTTACCGTGATGCACGTCCCAATCGATGATGAGCACCCGTTCACCCTGGCTGAGTAGTGCGGCCGAGGCAACGGCGACGTTGTTTAAGAGACAGAAACCCATCGCGCGGTCCGCGAGCGCGTGATGCCCCGGTGGCCGGGCTGCGACGAAGCCAACGCCGTCGTTACGACGTTGCAATTCTTCAATGACCTTGAGTCCGGCCCCGGCGGCAAGTTTCGCGATGGCCCACGAATCCATCGTGGCGTAGGTGTCTTGATCAATATCGCCGCCACCGGAGTAGCAGAAGGCGCCCAGCTCGTCGAGATAGTTGCCGTTATGGACTCGAACGAGCTCCGCGCGAGAGGCGGCGTAACTTGGCGCGACGACGAGGTCACTGCCGAGGTGCAGGTCCTCGACGGCGGCCATCGCGGCGATCAGGCGTTCTGGTCGTTCCGGATGCCCGGGTTCTTCGTGTCCCGAGTCGCTGTAGGGCCCATTAATGACGAGCACCATGGGCTAGTTCGTTTCGGCCGGGTGCACGTCGAGCGGGACACCTTGGTCATCGATTGGCTCGATGGAGAGGCGCACACTGATCTCTCCGCCGGAGAACGACGTTGTAATTGGGAACCCCGCGTGTCTAAAAACGGACATCATGTCACGGTTCTCGAACAGGGTCTGGGCGGTGAACG
Source organism: Acidimicrobiaceae bacterium (assembly GCA_003152555.1). GTDB lineage: Bacteria > Actinomycetota > Acidimicrobiia > Acidimicrobiales > RAAP-2 > RAAP-2. The sequence goes on from PMAL01000123.1 coordinate 3,239, forward strand.
TCGTGATGCCACGCACGCGCGCAGCATCGGCCAGGGCCTCGAGCAGACGATGGCCGAGCCCCAGGTGTTGGTAGTCGTCGCGAACCACGAAGGCCACTTCCGCCGTCGATGTTGAAGGGTATCGATCGTAGCGGCCAACCGCCGCGAGATCGTTGCCATCTTCTATCACGAGGGCCAGGCGGTCAAGGTAGTCAACCTCGGTGAGGTGGATGACCTCATCGTGCGAGAGTTCAGGGTGGACTGAAAAATACCGACGATAGATGCAGTCAAACGATAGTCGACCATGAAACGCGACCAACTTGGCGTCGTCGTCGCCGCGGATGGGTCGCAGATGTAGCGTCGCACCAGTGCGGACCTCGATGTCAGTTTCCAACTCGGTCGGGTAGCGCCCGGCAACGTGAGCCACGCCAGAACGCGAGTCGTGGCTTCGACTGAGGAGTGACGATTCGCGAGTATCGTTCACGGCGCCGCCCGAACTTCGTCGGATCCAAGGCCGCGTGTAGCGCTCGTTGTGCCCGCTNNCTGGTGGTCGTCCCTTCGAAGTAGCGGCATGGTTCAATGGTCGTTTTTTGGCTTCGTGGAGGCAAGGGGCGAAGGTCACATTCTCGTTGTGGCGCCCGTGGCGCGCGGCGGCGCTGGTGGTTCTGGGCCGACGAGCGAATCGAGATTGCGAAAGGGTGCGAATGAGTTGTCTTGTAATCGGGCGAACGAGCGTTATCGTGGCCAGTCACTCACCCCGGAGGTCTCGGTGTCGGAAGAGCTCGACGCCAAAGCCCACGGAGACTAGAGCAATGGCGACCATGACTGCATTGGCGGTCCAGGCAATGGGCGCAGCGGGCGATGCGGCCATTTGGTGAAAGGCAGAGAGGTCAAGAATCCAGTGGTTCATATTCACTACGCTGCCCAGGATCTCGACGAGAAAGAACCACACGAACAACGTGTAGGTAATGATGCTCACCATTCTGGGTGCAACGGCCAGGACGAGTACGCCCACACCAAAGAGAAGCAGGGCGGGGAACGACACATTGAGTCCGGCACTCAACAGCGATGAGAATTTGACGGACGCGTGATCGCTAATTGCGCCGAGCCACGTTGCGACGCCGGCCAACAGTCCTCCTAGTACGAGCGCAGCGACAGCGAGCGCGATTCTTTCAACGAGCCACACGGCTCTCGAGAAGGGACGGACGAGCAGGTTTTCCAGTTGCCCGCTTGACTCCTCTCTGCGTGCGGCGTTGACCTGGCCCAACGCGACGAAGCTCAGTGCCACGGCCATGATCAAGAGCGCCACACTCAGGTAGGCGTCCGCGCCCGAAACACCGAGGCGGGCGAAGGCCGACCGCAGGCTTGGTGAGCTCGTGATGATTTTGCCCCCCGATTTCGCGATGCCGCCGAGAAGCAGTCCGTAGGCAAAGATCGACGCGGCCCACGCCAGCAAGACAGAACGCGACAGATACGCGGCGAGGCCCAGGGGCGTCGTTGGCAGCTGGCGAATCGTTAGGACGTTCGAACGATCTGACAAGGTGCCCGCGCCCAAGTCTCGCCTCCCCGCGAGATACAGCGTTCCAAGCGCGAAGACAATGACGAGCGCGACAATGGGCACCAGGGCGAAAGGTCGCGGTCTCGTCAGCGGTTGCAATTCTTCGACCCAACCAAGTGGCGTCGCCCAACGGAGCCATGCGAGACCGGCGCTTGAATCGGCGACCATTCGTAGTGCGTAGCTGGCACCGAGAATCACTGACCCCAAACCTGCCGCCTGGCGTCGCGACGTCGACAATTGGCCGCAGAATGCACCGACAGCGAGGAACATGACCGCCGTCGCAACCATGGCCGTGGAGAAGTAGAGGGCTGGCCCAGCTGCGATTTTCACTTTCGAATCCAGGCCGCTCAGCACCGTGACGAGGCTGGCTACCGCCCAAAGTGTGAAGACGCCAGCAGCGAGGCCACCGAGTGCTTGGGCGGTAGCGCGCCGCCGGGTGGTTTGACCAGCGAGCAGAAGATCCCAGCGTCCGTTCTCCTCTTCCCCGCGCAGTAGCCGGGTACTGGTCAAAAGGCCCCACACGGCGCCGAGGATCATGAGAGCCATGGAAACCTTGAAAACGGTGAACCCAGCGACGGTCTGGAGTTGCCAGGCAGGCCCCAAGAGGGCGCTCGTCGCATGGTTCGAGCCGTAGGCGACTGCCAAGGCATCTCGTTGGGCCAGAGTTTTATAAATCCCGGAATAGCTGATAGCTGAAGAGGCAATGGCGATGGCGAAGATGGAGCCCCAGATAACCCCGGAGCGGGCGGCTCCACGTGCGGTCAGGCGAGCCACGACGGTACCTGGCCATCGCCCCACCTGGGCCTCTTTCTTATCCGCGATCTCAGCTTGCATCGTGACTCGTGTCAGGACTTTTGCCGTGCACTCCGTACTGCGCCAGGAACAGCTCCTCCAAGGATGGTTCGCGGCTCAGCAACTCGGTGACGCCGGCAGCAACCAGTGCCTTCAGCAACGGCTCCACCGAACCACGCACCTGACAGCGGACAAGTCGTCCGTCCACCTGCACCGAACTCACCCCCGGGACTCCAGAGAGATCGGGCACCGACCCTTCCGAGAAAGTGGCCTCCACGGTGAGCGCGCTGAGGTGGCGCATCTGGGCCAACGTTCCCATCTCGACGAGCCTGCCCTCGCGGAGAATGCCCACCCGGTCGCAGAGGGCTTCGACCTCACTCATGATGTGGGAGGAGAGGAATACGGTTTGGCCGCGTTCACGCGCCTCGTGGATGCTATGCCGAAACGCTTGCTCCATTAGTGGGTCTAGCCCACTGGTCGGCTCATCTAGGACAAGCAGGTCCGGGCGTGCCATCAAGGCGCCGATCAGGATGAGCTTCTGCCGGTTCCCCTTTGAGTAAGCACGGACCTTCTTGGTGGGGTCGAGGTCAAACCTGGCGATCAGCTCCTCTCGGTAGGCCTTGTCCACCTGGCCCTGGACGCGCCCGAGCAGGTGGAGCGTCTCGGCGCCGGTGAGCGACGGCCACAAGTTGGCCTCGCCGGCCACGAACGCCAGGCGACGATGGGCCTCGATCGGATGGCGCTGGCAGTCAAGGCCGAAGATCTCTCCGTGTCCCTCTGATGGCTGGATGAGCCCTAACAGAAGGCGGATGGTGGTTGTTTTACCAGCGCCGTTGGGGCCGAGGTAGCCAAAAGCGCACCCCCGGGGGACGAGGAGCTCCACGCCGTTCACGGCGACGTTCTCGCCGAACCGCTTGGTCAGCCCATGGGTCTCTACCGCCCATTGGCTCGCGGCCGCCTTGTTGCCGGAGGTGTAGGCGAGTGAGGTGGTGCTCATCCGAGGCCCCTGCGGACGATCTCTAGGATGGAGTGAGACGAGTCGAAGAGCACCGCCGGTGACATTACGGCCTTTGCTCAGTCTCGGTCCAGAACGCTTGCAGGGCTACACCGTGCGCCTGTCCGCTTCGGAGTGGGAGCATCCTGTGGCCGCTCGAGCAGGGCCGGGCGGCGGCTCTCAGCTCTTCTCAATCACCAGATCGAATTGGCAGTCGCCGTCGTCCATTGGAGCGATGATGGAGCCGCGGACGCCGAACACAGCGTCCTCGCTCAACCAGGGTGATCCCGCGTCGAACGCATGGGTGACGAGAGGCTTGTAGCCGGGAGCGCGGACCATCAGATGAACGTGCGCGGGACGCCACGGCTTTCGCCCGGCCGTGCGGAGCATCGCCCCGACCGGGCCATCGTCGGGGATCGTGTAGTCCACCGGTCGAACGGTCCGAACCTCGTAGGTTCCGTCACCGCGTGTGCGGAAGACACCTCGCAGGTTCCGCTTTTGTGGATTCTCCTCGATGTCGTACAAGCCATTCGGCTGTACTTGCCACACTTCGATGGTGGCCTCGGGAATCGGGTGACCGTCGAGGTCTGTCAAAGTCCCATGCAGAACGAGAGGTTCCCCACCGGTGGACGGGTCGTCGACGATCGAATCGCCGAAGGCCCGGGGCAGGGCGCCCTCCACGTAGAAGGGGCCCAGGACCGTGGGCTCGGTCGACCCCGGCGCGGGCTGCTCGTTGACCATCTCGACCAACATCGAGACCCCGAGGGTGTCCGACAACAAGACGAACTCCTGGCGTACGTCGTCGCAATTCTTCCCGACTTCGGTCAAGAAGTTGATCCCCGCCAGCCATTCCTCGCGGGTCAGTCCGACCTCATCGACGAAGGCGTGTAGGTGCCTGACCGCCGCCTCCATCACCTCGGTCATGCGGGGATCGGCCGCCTGGCCGAACGCGCTGCACACGTCAAGGCAGTGTTGAGCAGGGTTGATGGGCCTGTCCATGTAGCTCCTAAGGCGCTTTGNNCTGTACTCCTTCCTACTCCACCGATCGTCCAGAGCCCGCTCAGTGAGAGCGAAAGCCCGGCGAGGGGCGAGAAGCGGCGAGGAGCAGCGAGCCGCGGCGAGCGGCGGCGAGGAGAGAAGACTCCGTGGCGACGTGTCAACTTTTACACGTGCGGCGGGAAGACAGTGCCTACCGCCGA
>PMAL01000039.1:0-2617 GCA_003152555.1 Acidimicrobiaceae bacterium
GCGGCGTCAATTCGGGCTCTGGTGGCGTGACGGTGAATACGCAGTGGCCCGCACGAGCCTTAACCGGGAGTGGTGTTGAGCGATCCTTCAGCGAGATCTGACGCTGGCGTGCGAGTGAGTTGAAATGCGAGGACCACGACGCCGGCGAGCGCCAACGCCACGCCGGCAATCTGCACCCCGAGTGATCCGCTATGGGAGTGCTGACCCAGGAGCAACCGTTCATCGAGCGCGCGCACCAGGCCCCAGATGATCATGCCGGCGCCGGTTAAGACTCCGGCACGCTGGCCAATCTTCTGACGTTGTATACCGAGGAGCGCGAGCCACAAGAGACAGTCCTCCGCACCTTGGATGAGCGGCACCGGTACCCGCTTACCGACTTGTCCGTAATAGGAGAGTCCGAACCACTGGTGGGTGAGGTGTCCGCCGCCATCGACCATGAATTGGGGACCGAGCACGCGACCGAGGGCCCATCCCGCAATCAATGCCGGCACCATGGCGTCGGCGAAACGGGCGAGCGAGCTGCCCGGCCACCACTTGCGTTGCAGGTAGAGACCAACCGGAACCGCCAGAGCCAGACCGCCGAAACTTGCGAGTCCGCCCTGCCATAGTTCAACCCAGCGCACGGGGTGACCCGAGTAGTAGCTCCAGTTGGTGGCAATGTGCGCCAGACGCGCGCCCACCAGTCCGCTCACGATGAGAGCAACCGCGTAGCGCCCAAACGGCTCAACCGCAAAGCCGGCGCGCGACAAGCGACGGCGCGAGTAGAGGAAGCACACGTAGGCGGCAATCGCCAAACCAAAACCGTAGATGTGAAAGACCAGCGGGCCGATGTGAAACGAAGTCGGAAAGGGCGACACCTAGGCCCTTGGTCGTCCTAGACCGGCGAAACCGTAGCCGAGGCGAATTGGCGTGATGTGAACCACTTCGCCCGCTTCGGGTGCCTCAATCATTTCGCCGTGACCCACATACATCGCGACGTGCTGGTCGCCGTCGTAACCGTAAAACAGTAGGTCGCCCGGTTTGATGTCCCACAGCGGCACGCGCGCGGTGTCCTCATACATGGCACCCGAGTAATGCGGGAAGTCAATGCCGGCCGCATCGTAGGCCAGCATGACGAGGCCCGAGCAGTCGACGCCGTGAAAAGACGCGCCGCCCCATACGTAGGGCACACCGAGGAATTTCTCGGCCTCGTCGATGGCGATGTTCGCTTTGGAATCGGGTGGCGGCGCGGGGTACCCGCCGTTACCGGGATGCGCGTCGCGTAGGGCGCCCTGAGTCTTGGCGGCGGCGGCCGCTTCGGCGGCGGCGATGAAGTTCGCAATCTGGCCCTTCACCTGGCCGAGGGTTCTCTTGAGCCCGGCCTGGAGCAGTTTGGCCTCGTGGAATGACTTGGCGGCGACGTGCGTGGCGTAGGCCGCCTGAGCCACTTCGTGGGCGAGGATGCTGCGCTCCTGGGTCAGCTCAATGCGGTACGTCTTTAACCCGGCCAGCGTGGTGCCGACGTTGCCCTCGGCCAACTGGTTGTACACGTTGGTGGCGCCGACCTTGGCGGCGTCGGAGTTAAACAGCGGGTTGTTGGCGAGCGCCGAACCGTTGGTGACGAAGGCAAAAATGGCGTCGTTGCGAAGTTGCGTTTCGCTTTCGGCCACGTGCTGCTTGATCATCTTGACGAAGGCCTTGGTGTTTCTGATCTGGTTTTCAATGTGGTCGAGTTTGATCTTGACTTCGTCGTACTTCTGTCCGAGCGCGTCCACGCGTCCATTGATCCGATTGATTTGCCCTAGGAGCACTGTGGCCTTGGCCTTGTCATTCGAAATCCTCGACGCCGCCGCGGGTCGCGATGAGATGGCCACAGTGCTCAAGCACACTGTGACGACAGCCAGAATGGAACAAGTCCACCGGAACGGCTTAATTTCCCTTGCTGGCCAAAGCGTCGATTGGCGCCCACAGCGCTCGACGTCAGTCACGCGACAAGGTTACCGGTTCGTAGGCGTCAGTGGCGAGTGATGCAGTGTTTGAACGGTCATAACCCCTGGTCAAATCTGTTAGTGAACACGATTATTATTTTGCGTACCCGCATCATCAAGACCCGTGGTCGTGCGTGCATAGGCTGTCCGACATGTCAGAACGTTCCCGATCACTTCCACGTCGGTCATGTCTTTCCACACCGGGCTCGTCGGACCGCTTTCTGGCGAAAGCTGCGAGCGCCACCGCCGACATGACGTTCTTGGATTTGGAGGACTCGGTCGCGCCCAACGAAAAAGTTGCGGCCCGGGCCAAGGTGGTCAACGCCATTAAGACCCAAGCGTGGGACGAGCGAGTGCTGTGCGTTCGAGTGAACGCCTGGGACACGGCGTGGACCTACGAGGACGTGATCGAGGTCGTGGGCGGGGCGGGTCCGCGGCTCGACGAGATCATGCTGCCCAAGGTCCAGTCNNTGGACGAGGTCATGCTGCCCAAAGTCCAAAGCGCGGCGGAGGTCGTGGCACTCGACTTGCTGCTGACCCAGGTGGAAAAGAACTCCGGACTGCCCGTGGGTCACATTGGAATTGAGGCCCAGATTGAGACGGCTCGAGGGCTCATCAATGTCGACGACATCTGTGCCGCGTCACCGCGA
>PMAL01000039.1:2651-2800 GCA_003152555.1 Acidimicrobiaceae bacterium
TCACTTCCACTACGTGTTCTCGCGAATCTTGATGGCCGGACGGGCCAACGGACTCCAAGTCATTGATGGTCCGTTTCTCAAAGTTCGCGATCTCGACGCACTACGCGAATTCGCCATGCGCACGCGCATGCTCGGCTACGACGGCAAGT
>PMAL01000175.1 GCA_003152555.1 Acidimicrobiaceae bacterium
GAAAAACGCGAACATCAGCTGGCCGTAGGTGACAAACGCCACGGCGCGACTCTTCATCGGCCCATTGTAAGGTTGCGATCCTCTGTAGACCCAGCAATCCTACGAAGCGAGCAACGACCATCTTTAGATTGAAGCGTTCCTAGTTAATGGACGTTGCGGCAAGCGCTCGCTCGAAGTCGGCTATCAAATCCTCTTTCGCTTCAATCCCCGTTGACAGCCGTATTAGACCAGCATCAACACCGTCACCGACTTGCGATTGATATTGGCGCTGATCGCTCCACATCGCGGCGGGTCGCGTGGCCAGGGAATGCACCGAGCCCAGACTTGGTGCTCGAGCCGAAAGTCGCAACGCGTCCAAAATCTTGTCGGCCCGAACCGCTCCCCCGGTCGGCGTGAAAGCAAGCAGTCCCCCGTACCCCGACATCTGAGACTTGGCGAGATCGTGCTGGGGATGAGTGTCGAGGCCCGGGTAGAACACCTCACTGACCTCAGGATGTGTCGCCAGCGCCGAGGCCAGGGCCATCGCATTCTCATTATGCCTAGTGACACGCACGTCAAGCGTTCGAATGCCGCGCAGTAAGAGCCACGCATCGATTGGACCCAACACGGCACCGATCGTCAAATGGGTGCGCCAAATTTGTTCCATCGCGTCACCTCGTCCCGCGATGACGCCAGCTGAAACATCCGAATGACCGCTCAAATACTTTGTGGCACTATGCCACACGAGATCAGCGCCCAATTCAATCGGGCGTTGGTTGATGGGCGTCGCCACGGTGTTGTCGACTACAACGATTGCGTCACCGCGATGGGCAATGTCGGAGAATGCGCGGATATCGGTGATGCCCAACAAGGGATTGCTGGGCGTCTCCAGCAATACCAAACGAGTCTCTGGTCGCATTGCTTCTTCAAGCGAATGCGCGTCAATCTGATCAACGACACACGACGTAATCCCGTAGCGCGCCATCAGATTTGTTATGAGGTTGTTCGTGCCGGGATACGTCGTACGTTGAATAATGGCGTGATCGCCCTGACTGAGCAGACTGAGGGCCAAGGTCGAGATCGCGCCCATGCCGCTCGCGGTCACCAATGCCCGGTCGGCACCTTCCAATTGCGACACGACCTCAGCGACCTGGGTGTGATTTGGATTTCCGTACCGCGTGTAGAACTCGTCGGAGAACGTTCTCGTGGCGACGTCGAGAAATTCCTCATTCGACGATGCGGCGAAGGTGGTTGCTTGGTAGATGGGTGCAACGACGGCACCCCCGCGAGATGCCACGTCTCCGTGAATCGCTCTCGTACCGGGCAGATCGTCAAATTCTTCGCTCATTGTTCCAAAGTCTTGACGATAGAAACACAGTCGTCAAATGCTCACCGGAGTGCATTGGATCGAAACTGGACTTCACTCTTCAGTTCTGGACTTGGTACCTCCACCACGACTTACGTGACAGCCCTCACTGACGAGAATCTCGTGCGATGATATGTTTCGGAAAAACGACGGCTGCAGGAGATAGGTAACTCTTCGAAAGGGAGCGAATTTGTTCGTGTCGCACCATACGAAGTTGCTGATCGGTATTCTCTCGTTTGCGATTGTTGGCGCAAATTCAACGTATTGCTTCGCAGCACCTCTCACTCCAAAAGTGTTGTGGGGCAACGCCATGGAAGGCAAAGGATTGCCGAAACATAACTACCTCTTCGGTTCGGATCTATTCTCTGTCTCCTGCGCTTCGGTTGGAAATTGCAGCGCGGGTGGCAATTTCGCGCTGAACGCGAAACTCAGCCAGGCCTTCGTGGTGAACGAAACCAATGGTGTCTGGGCAAAAGCGCAACCAGTCCCGGGCTTCACACGACGTGACGCCAGCGAAAACACACAGGTGTACGTCATCTCGTGTCCGGCTGACGGAGATTGCAGCGCCGCCGGAATTTACTCCGTGAAACATAACAGCTCGTTGATCTTCGTCGTCGACGAGAAAAACGGAAAGTGGGGACACGCCATAGAGGTCCCCGGCTCTGCGCGCCTAGATGCGGGCGGCGGCGGTTTCATTACGTCGATCTCCTGCCCCACGGCGGGAAACTGCAGCGCGGGCGGTATCTTGCCCGTCGCGTATTCCACCACCATCTCGGGGGCCTTCGTGGTGGACGAGACGAATGGCGTGTGGGGTACAGCGATGGAACTTTCCGGACCGCCATCGTTTAACCACAACGGCGCGGGAATCGATTCAATATCCTGTGCGTCAGCGGGAAACTGCAGTGCGGGCGGCACATTCCCGAAGAGCAGGCATGGTAATGCACCGAGCTTCGTGGTAAACGAAACAGACGGCACGTGGGGCAAAGCACACGAAATTCTCGGATTCACCAAGCTCAATCTCGGAGGCAGCTCGGAGTTTCGTTCGATCTCTTGCGGTGCACCAGGCAATTGCAGCGCCGTCGGTCAATACCAACAGAAGTCCGGCGTCACTCGGGCGTACATCGTGAGCGAAGTAAAAGGAATGTGGGGTACGGCCTTTACGGTGCCTGGATTGTCAAAATTGAACGGACCACACATGTCCTCGCTGACAACAATTTCGTGTGCGTCGAGTGGCGATTGCACCGCCGGAGGATATTACGGCAACGGTGATCACCAGATCGCCTTCATCGTCAGTGAGAAAGATGGAACGTGGGGTACGGCAATGGTGATCCCCGGGTTGGCGGTGCTCAATGCGGGTCACACTTCATACATGCAGATCATTTCGTGTGTCTCCGTTGGAAATTGTGGCGCAAGTGGGACGTACAGTGATGCCTCCGGTAACGCGCAATCCTTCTTGGTGAATGAAACGAACAGTACGTGGGGACCAGCGCAGGCGATTCGGGGTTTGGCGAAACTAAAAGCGAATAGCTCTGGCGTGCTTTCACTCTCATGCGCCAGTCCAGTCAGTTGCAGCGCGGTCGGGGACTTTTCAGCCCCCGGGAACAACGCAGCGCTGATTGTGAGTACTGAACCCCATAAGTAAACTTCGGTGGGGTTATTAGATAAGGCCCTCGGAAACGCCGCACCCTATTTAAAGGTTCGAATCTCGCAGCCCACACTTGCTGTTTCGGGGCCAGGTACTCGGGTGCCCGGTTGCTGACGCTACGTCGGACGAGATCTGTAGGCAGGTGTCCCATGTTTAAAGTTGCTTTGGCTGCTTGATGGGCTCTTCCGGTAGCAGCGGTAGGTCTGTCTGCGTCTGACCACGTAGAGAAAAAACAAGCCGTGCGCTCCCCACCCCCTAACCGCCGAGTGTGACGTCTTGCTCTTGGTACCACGCCAGTGCCTCGTGGAACTGGTCAATTGAAAAGTCCGGCCACAGTTCGTCAATCACGAAAAAGTCGGCGTAGATCGATTGGATGGGCAAGAAGCCACTGAGCCGCCGACCGCCGCCCCAGCGCACGATGAGATCGATCCTCGAGATATCGGCGGACGCGATACTGTCGGCAACGTTGTCGCGCACACTCACGTCGCCGTTCTTGAGCGAGTGGTTAAGATCCCAATTCCAGCTGTAGTTCACTAGGAAGTTGACTTTGATGCGGCCCTCACCGATTCGGGTCCGCTGCGTGTAGCGCAAGAGTTCCTTGGGAAAGTACACCGACTGGGTGTTGCCTACCACGAGCAGGTCCGCGTCCCTCTTCTCCAACTCGGCCACGGCTTCTACGCACGCGTTTCGAAAGGCTTCGATCTGAGCCGCTGGACGTTTCGTGTTGTCGACGGTGAAGCCGTAAAAGGTAATCTCAGGGATACCTAACGCCAGACACGCGCTGTACACCTCTAGACCCGGCTGCAGTCCGAAGTGATAGCCGTCGCGTTTTTCGAAACCTTGGTCTTGCGCCCAACGCCGATTGCCGTCGGGAATGATGCCGACGTGCTGAGGAAGTCGCTTAGCGTTCGCCATCACGGGCGCTCTCAGCCACAACGTTTCTCATAGTCAAGCGATTGTACGACACAACTTCTTATAACCGTTGACCGGAAAACGAGATCAAGGTCAATTGGTGCCCCCGGTAGGATTCGAACCTACGCACACGGTTTAGGAA
>PMAL01000054.1:0-199 GCA_003152555.1 Acidimicrobiaceae bacterium
TGCTCCAAGCCGGCGACTGTGCGGAATCATTTGACGAGGGATCGGCCGATTCAATTCGAGACAAACTGAAGGTCATTCTGCAGATGGCCGTTGCCCTGACCTACGCGGCGGGAGTGCCCGTCATCAAGGTCGGCCGCATCGCGGGCCAGTTCGCCAAACCCCGTTCAGACGCCTTCGAAGAACGCGACGGTGTAAGTCT
>PMAL01000054.1:266-12919 GCA_003152555.1 Acidimicrobiaceae bacterium
TCTTCATGAAGGCCTGCGGCATTGACTTGCTCGACGACGGGGCGCTGCAGGGCGTTGATTTTTATACCAGCCATGAAGCACTCATCCTGCCCTACGAGCAGGCCCTCACCCGACGCGACTCGTTGACCGGCGACTGGTACGACTGCTCGGCGCACATGCTCTGGGTGGGCGACCGCACCCACCAAATTGACGGCGCCCACGTGGAGTTCCTGCGCGGTGTCGCGAATCCCCTGGGAATTAAGGTCGGACCCAACCTGGGTGTCGACGAACTGCGCACGCTCATCGAGACGCTCAACCCCGACAACGTGCCCGGTCGATTGACGCTGATATCGCGAATGGGTCACGAGCGCGTCGGCGAACTACTGCCCCCACTCGTCGAAGCCGTACGTGATGAAGGCCAACAAGTGCTGTGGACGTGCGACCCAATGCACGGCAACACGTTCATCGCCCAGGGTGGACAGAAGACCCGCCACTTCGACGACATCTTGTCCGAGACGAGTCAGTTCTTTGAGCTGCATCAAGCCCTCGGCACGTGGCCGGGAGGTCTGCACGTCGAGCTAACGGGCGACAACGTCACTGAGTGCCTCGGCGGCGGATCACGCTTTGGTGAGAGCGACCTCACGGAGAACTACACCACGATCTGTGATCCGCGCCTTAACGCCACACAGAGTTTGGACATGGCCTTTCACGTGGCCGAATTTCTCCAGTCCTACCTCGCCGCCAACGGCGCGAGGTCGTTGTAACGAAGTAGTCGGCGCCGCTCGCCGTCGAACTCGACCTCGGTCATTGAACAGTTCTCCGTGCGCAGTCCCAAACGCGTTTCGGGACTCGCCCCTTTAACCATCTTCACGGCCTGTTCAATCACGCCGCCGTGCACGACCAAGATGACGAGCTGGCCGGGATGGCGCTCGGCAATTTCGGTCAGCGCTGTGCGGCACCGCTCGTAGAACCCGGTCCACGATTCTGCGCCCGGCGCAAATGGCGCGTCGGGATCCAGGTCCCAGTCCGGTCCGCCGAACTGCGCCACCATTTCGTCCCACGTCAGGCCGTCGGCCTCACCAGGATGCAACTCACAGAGGTCGCAGTCTTCAACGGCGACGAGCGAGTCGGGCAGGCCGGGACCGATGATGCGGGCGGTCTCGATGGAGCGCGGCAGCACCGAGGTGTAGAGCGCGACCGCGTCAGCGAATTCCTGACTCTTCGTCAATCGATCGCGCAGTTCCACTGCCTGCGCGCGACCGAGGTCTGTCAGTCCACCGCAGCCAACTGGTCCGCCCACGACGCCCCGGGCATTGCAATGGGCCTCGCCATGGCGAATGAGCACCAAGCGTGTACCGGTTGGTTCGCGACCCCGGGTGCGAAATCCTTCCGGTGGGCTCATGGGACTCACGCCAATTCTCCGACGAACGCTTCCAGTTGTCGCAGGGTCCGGCACTCAATGACGCGGTCGCAGTACGGCGCGTACTGATTGATAATGGAGTCGCCGCTGTTCCAGTAACTGGTGGGTTCGGGGTTCAACCAGTACACGGCCTTGGCGCGGTAGCGCAGGTCAGCGAGGACCTCAGCGTGGGCCTGGTGATAGTTGTTGCGCGCGTCGCCCAGAATAAGAATCGTGGTTCGCATCGTGACGTCGTCGGCGAATCGCTCGTGAAAACTCGTGAGGGCCCGCCCGTAGTCCGAATGGCCGTCGAAGGCAATGACGTCAGCCTCGGCGTTGATGCGAGTGACCGCGTCGGCCGGATCGTCGGCCTCGTCGAAGAAGCGGGTGACCTCGTCGAGACCGTCGACGAACACAAAACTGCGCACCTTGGAAAACTGGGAACTGATGGCGTGCACCAGGTGCAGGGTGAACCGGGCGAAGGAGGCAACGGAACCTGAGATGTCCGCGACCACCATGATCTCGGGCTTGGTGGGGCGAGGGGGCTTGAATCGCAGATCGATGGGCACGCCACCGGTCGAGAGGCTGCGGCGCACGGTTTGGCGAAGGTCCACCGGTCCGCGGTGACGCCGGCGACGTTTGCGCGCCAGGCGTACCGCCAATTTGCGACTGAGCGGTCTCAGGGCCCGTTCTAACTGGGCCATCTCGTCGCGGTTGGCGTGCATGACGTCGAGATCTTCGGGCAGCGGCTTGCGCACCGATTTGGCGAGCGCCTCGGCCCCACGGTCATCAACCAATCGTTCTCTGATCACCCGCTCGATCTCGGCCTTCAGTTTTTCGACCAGGTGATGCGCGTCGTCGCGCGAAATTCGTTGCGCCAACTCATCACTCGTCGGTCCCTTGTCAAAGGACAACTGACTGAGGCGCTGTTCGAGACCGTCCAGGTCCAAGCTGCGCAACGTGCGGTAGAGGTAGTAGGTGCCACCCACGGGCCGCCCGGGTTCCATGCCGGCGTAACGCGTGACGGCTTCACTGGCAGCCTCACGCAATGCATCTTGGTCGCCGTCTCGCAGCGCGCGAAAGAGAAGTTCCGCCAATTCTTGGGCCGAGAGCGAAGACGAAGAACCGCCGCCGAGACCGCGGGGCTGGCCGGGGGCTTGTGCGCCGGCGGCACCCTCGGGGTTCATCTCCATGTTCTCTTGATTCATCGCGTCCCGGAGTAAGTCCTCCACGCTCTGCATCGAGCGCGTTGCGAAGAAGACGTCGAAGGCCGTGTAGAACACCGGAAGGTGGTCGCCGTCTTTGACCAGCGTCGCGGCGAGTGAACCGCGCACCATCGATCGGTCGCTGAGATTTATCACGTCGATCGCCCGCGCGGCGTCTACGTGTTCACTCATCGACACGGGAATTCCGGCGGCGCGCAGCTCGGCGATGAAATCGCCGAGCAGATCAAGCAACGGGCTTCGAGCGACCGAGGAGTTCCTTGGTGGCCCGCTCGATGTCGGTCTGGTACTTGAGCAAGATGTGTAGGGTCGCCGCGGCGTCCTCGTCACCAATTTCCTTACGGCCCAGCACCACCAGCGTGCGCGCCCAGTCGAGCGTTTCGGCGACCGACGGCGCCTTCTTGAGGTCGAGCGAGCGCAGGGAGCGCACGACCATGGCGATCTGTTCGGCGAGGGCCGAGGAGATGCCGGGCACGCGCGAAAGGATTATGTCGCGCTCGCGTTGTACGTCGGGGTAGGCCACGTAGAGATAGAGACAACGCCGCTTCAGTGCTTCTGACAATTCACGAGTGTTATTGGACGTCAAGAACACCATCGGAATCTGCTTGGCTCGCACGGTGCCCATCTCGGGAATGGACACTTGGTACTCCGAGAGAATCTCTAGGAGCAGCGCCTCGGTCTCGAGTTCCACCCGGTCCACTTCGTCGATGAGCAACACCACCGGATCGGTCGCCGAAATGGCCTCCAGCAAGGGGCGCGTGAGCAGGAACTCTTCGGCGAAGATGTCTTCTTCGAGGTGCTTCCAGTCTTCGGTGCCAGCGCCGTCGGGACGGCCGGCCTGGATACGCAACAACTGCTTGCGATAGTTCCACTCGTAGAGGGCCTTGGACTCGTCGAGCCCCTCGTAGCACTGCAAGCGAATGAGGCGCGCACCGATGCCGTCGGCGACGGCCTTGGCGAGCGCCGTCTTGCCGGTACCGGCCGGACCTTCCACGAGCACGGGCTTGGCCAAGCGGTCGGCCAAGAACGTGACCGATGCAATGGCGTCGTCACTTAAGTAGTCGTGCTGGGCAAGTCGCTCACGCACGTCCGTCGGCGACGTAAAGCGTGGCGGTGGCACGCCGTCAAGTCCCAGGCGCTGGGCCAGCTCTTCGCGCGGATCGAGTGCGCTCATCTGATCTGTCCCTCTCCTCGAACTACCCACTTGAGACAGGTCAGCGCGCGAAGTCCCATCGGTCCCCTCGCGTGCAGTTTCTGTGTAGAAATGCCCACCTCACCGCCCAACCCCAGCTCGCCGCCATCGATGAATCGCGTGGACGCGTTCACCAGCACCGCCGCGGCGTCGACGTGGTGCACCCAGTATTCGCCGTGCGCCAGGTCTTCCGTCACGATGGCTTCACTGTGGCCCGTGCCGTAGCGAGCCACGTGCGCAACCGCCGCTTCGATTGAGTCCACGACCTTCACGGCCAGAATCAAATCCAAGAATTCGTTCTCGAAGTCCGACTCCGTTGCCGGCGTCGCCGTTGGCAAGATTTCGCGCGCTTCGTCGTCAGCGCGCAACTCCACTTCGGGCATCGACTGGGCCATTTCGGGAAGAAAGCGCTGGGCCACGTCGCGGTGAACGAGCACCGTTTCGACCGCGTTGCACACGCCGGGCCGCGACGTCTTGGCGTTGCGAACAATGGCCAACGCCTTGGCCACGTCCGCGAACTCGTCGACGTAGATGTGGCAGTTGCCATCGCCGTCAAGCACGTAGGGCACGCGGGCGTGCTCGCGCATCGCGGCAATGAGACTCGATCCCCCGCGCGGGATGAGACAGTCGAGCACGCCGGTCATCCGCATGAAGGCCGTCGCCGTCTCGTGGGAGGAATCCTGGACCAGGGCCACGCAGTCCGCGGGCAGGCCCTCTTTTTCCAGCGCCTCGCGCCACAGGTCCACGATGAACTGATTGGTCTGCTGGGCCGACGATGACCCGCGCAGGTACGCCGCGTTACCGCTGCGCACGCACAGCCCCGCGACGTCGCTCGTCACGTTGGGACGATTTTCGTACACCACGCCAATGACCCCGAGCGGCACGCGCATGCGTTCGACCCGCAGTCCGTTGGGCCGCGTGTCGTGATCGACGGTTTCGTTGAGCGGATCGTCCGCGTCCGCGATATCGCGGAGGGCGCTGGCCATGCCCGTTACCCGCTCACTCGTGAGCAGCAATCGGTCCCGTCCCGGTCCGGATTCCTGATAGGCCTCGAGTTCATCGGCGTTGACGCCCAGTAACTCGTCGCGACGCTCCTCCAGCTGATCTGCGACGTACATCAACACCGCGCGTCGTTGGGCGTCGCTCGACTGGGCGATGTCACGAGCAGCCGCGCGCACGGCATGGCCCTGGCTCTCCAGTTGGCTGTTATTCATAGGTTCAGCGTAATGGAGGACAATTAGACCTTACGGAGCAGTACCAGATCATCGCGATGCACCACCACGTCGTCACCGTTATCGAACGACTCGGCGTTCACCCGCACCAGTCCCTTGGCGACGATCTGACCGTCCGGTCCTTTTATTTCAACGGCGTCGCCCTCAACGAATAAACCATCGTGGGACTCAACCCCAACGCGCAAGAGACTGCGTCCATTGTTCTCGAGCGCCGCTAACGCGCCCTCGTTGATGGTGAGCGATCCGCGGCTCGCCACAGCGAAAGCAATCCACGCCTTTCGCGCGGAGAGTCGACCGCTCCTCGCGTGGAAAATGGTGCCAAATCCCGGCGCCTGATTGACGGCGCGTACTAGTGCCTCACGCGCCCGGGCCGACGCTATGACGGTGGTGATGCCCGACCAGGTGGCGATGCGCGCCGCCGCCAACTTTGAGGCCATGCCACCACTGCCGACGCTCGAGCGGCTGAAACCGGCGAGTCCTAACAACTCGGCGTCGATCGCCGACACCTCTTCGATCAACGTGGCCTCAGGGTCGAGTCGCGGATCGGCCGTGAGCAATCCGTCCGTGTCGGTGAGCAACACCAGGTGCGACGCACGAATGAGGTTGGCGACCAGCGCCGCCAGACGGTCATTGTCACCGAAACGAATCTCCTCGTCGGCAACCGCGTCGTTCTCGTTGACAATCGCGACCACGCCGAGCGACTCCAATGCTTCGAGCGTGCCGCGCGCGTGCAGGTACTGACCGCGGTGCGAGAAGTCGAGCGGCGCTAGCAGCACCTGGCCCACCGGGGTGCTCAGTTCGCCAAAGGCGTTTCGCCACGCGTGCATCAAGAGCGGTTGGCCCACCGCCGAGACGGCTTGCAGCGTCACCGCAGCACTCGGCCGCGCCCGGCCCCGGCCGACTTCCGCCCATCCGGCGGTGATGGCACCGGAGGTCACGACGACGACCGTCCAACCCTCCGCGCGTAGTTTCACGACGTCGTTGGCAATGTCGACCAAGACGCCGTAATCCACGCCGCCACTCGCGTCGGTGACCGAGGACGTGCCCACTTTGACGACAACGCTACGAGTCATCGTCGCTCTCGTCGAGGTTCAGTCGACCGTGCCGGGCCAGGCGCTCGCGGCGCGTGGCGCGGTGGTGATCGCCCCGGTCCAGCCCGGCGCCCATGTCGTCACGCCACCACTCGAACGAGAGCGGCCCGATGTTGACGACATCACCGTCCTTCGCGCCGGCGCGAGCCAGGAGACGGTCCACGCCGAGGTCGCGAAGTCGTCGCACGATTTCGGCGAGCGCTTCGTCGTCAGTAAGGTCTTGAAAGCGCACGGCGCGCAGCACCGGTCGACCGCTGACCTGCCACTCCCCGACTCCGGAGCGATCAACGCTGATCTCGTCGGGTAGCGGTTTATGGACCACCACGGCGTGCTCTAAGCGTTCGGCCTCTTCGTGACGCACCTTGACAACTAAGGCGGCGAGTTGAGAGACCAGGTCGTCGATGCCCTCACCGGTGACCGACGAGATCGTGAGAATACCGGGCATCTCATGATCCGCGACGTCGCCCTTAGAGCCCACGACAATCCTCGGTCGTTCGATGAGGTCGTACTGGTACTGCTCAAGTTCGCGAAGCAAGATCACTAACTGCTCTTCGGGACTGTGCGGCGCCAGCGGTGAGAGGTCGAGCAGCACGCACAGCACCCGCGCGCGCTCGACATGGCGCAAGAAGTCGTGACCGAGCCCGCGGCCGGACGCGGCACCCTCAATCAGTCCGGGGATATCGGCCATCACGAACTCCGTCGCGTCGCCGGGGCGCGCACTGCGCGTTCCCACTCGCACGACACCCAGGTTGGGCACGAGGGTCGTAAAGGGATAGTCGGCAATCTTCGGACGCGCGGCCGACACTCGTGAGATAAGCGTTGACTTGCCCACGTTGGGAAATCCAATTAGGGCGACATCGGCCTGAAGCTTTAATTCAAGGTTGTACCAGCTCTCCTGGCCCACCTCACCCTGCTCGGCGAAGGCCGGAGCTCGTCGTTGATTGGAGAGGAATCGGGCGTTGCCGGCGCCACCCAATCCCCCGGCGGCACAGAGCCACTTGTCACCCGGACCGAGCAGGTCCACCAGTAGTTCGCCATCTTGGCCAAAGACCACGGTGCCCACGGGCACGCTGACGATCACGTCCTTGCCACGCGAACCGTGCTGGCGTTTGGACGTACCGTGCTGTCCGTCACTCGCCTGGCGAAAGGGGTGGTCACGAAAACCCAGCAGTGACGCTTGATTTGGGTCGGCCACGATCCAAATATCGCCGCCCTTGCCGCCATCGCCACCGTCGGGTCCGCCCTTGGCCACGTGGGCCTCACGGCGAAAACTGACGCATCCGGCCCCGCCATCGCCCGCTTTGGCGTGCAGTTGGGCGGCATCAACGAAGTTGGACACTTCATTATTCTAAGAGACGGGCCCAGAAGCCCTATTCGATTGGATATTCGCGACAACGACGATCACATGATCTCTTACACGTCGACATCGGCGCTGCGTTGAGTGTTACGAGCTCGAGTGACCAATGAGTGAATCATGTACGTCAGTTCTCGCTCGTCGTATCGGAATTGTTCGCAACTGTCGTGCCTCGCTTGACAGCCCGTAATGGCGCCGCCAACTCACGACGCGAAATTTCAACTCCTCGCGAGATTTCGACCGTTTACCCCCCAACGGTTCGCTGGCTACGAGTGACATCTGAGGCGCCGAAAACGGCCAACAGGTGACTGGCAGGGTGGACGTGGAAAACCCAATAAATAAGCCAAAAATGTCCTTTTTGCCACCTGGAGAAAAAAAACAACTTCGCGAAAACCCTTTAATTACTGAGAAAAATCACATCGCCCAGGGAAAGTTTGCAGAAATCCCTATATTTAGGCACTTTTGCGATAAAGATGTCCCTGGTTGCTGGGTACAGTCCCAGTCCGATTCAACGAAGAGTAAGGAGTCGACCGGTGAACAAGGCCGAGTTAGTAGATGCAATTGTCGCCGAGAGTGGCGCGACCAAGAACACGGTAGCCGAGGTCCTCAAGTCCTTTGAAGACGTTGTTGTCAGAAGCGTCACCGACGGCGAGAAGATCGTTCTTTCGGGCTTTATGTCATTCGAGCGTGTTGACCGCAAGGCTCGCACTGCCCGTAACCCTCAGACTGGCGAAGCCATTCAGGTGAAGGCTTCGAAGGCTCCGAAGATTTCCATCGGTTCCACCTTCAAGAAGGCCGTAAAAGGCTCGTAGTCTCGAGAGAATCTCTTGCAACAAACGAGAAACCCCCGGGCGCGAGCACGGGGGTTTCTCGTTTTAGGAGGAAAACTCAGTCAACGAGAACGTCAACTAGTTTCCGGCCGCCTCGGAAGCCGAATTTCACAGTTCCCTCAGCGAGCGCGAACAGGGTGTCATCCTTACCAATGCCGACGTTGCGACCAGGATGAAACTGGGTGCCGCGCTGGCGAATAATGATGCTCCCGCTCTTTACGGCAGTTCCATCAAAGGTCTTGACGCCGAGACGCTGTGCGTTCGAGTCACGACCGTTCCTGGATGAACCGCCGCCTTTCGTCTTTGACATTCATTCTCCTTAGGCCTTCACCGAAATCTGGGTGATTTCGACGGTTGAGTAGTGCTGGCGGTGGCCCCAGCGCTTACGCTGATTGGCCTTGGACTTATAGGTCAGGGCGCGAATTTTAGGACCCTTTTCCTCACCGAGGATTGTGCCGGTCACCGACACACCCTTCAGGGCCGATCCGGCGGTGACCTTGTCACCATCGACCAGCAACACGGTCTCAAACTTGACTNNTTTCCATAGTAGTCGAATTGTCCTTACGGCCGTCAAAGACCGGTCTCGACGACGAATCCACGGCCGTCGCACACCGCGCACACGCTCGATACCGACTCTAAGAGTCCCTCGTTCACGCGCTTGCGGGTCATTTCGACGAGCCCCAATTCGGAGATGTCGAAGACCTGCGAGCGGGTCTTGTCGCGCGAGAGCGCCTGGCGCAGGGCCGAGGCCACCGCTTCGCGGTTTACCTTCGGCTCCATGTCAATGAAGTCAATGACGATGATGCCGCCGATATCGCGCAGTCGCAGTTGACGGGCTACTTCTTCGGCGGCCTCTAAGTTATTGCGAAACACCGTCTCTTCGAGGTTGGTCGTGCCCACGTTCTTGCCGGTGTTGACGTCAACCACCGTCAGGGCCTCGGTGCGCTCAATGATGAGCGATCCGCCCGAGGGCAGGAAGACCTTGCGGTCGAGGGCCCGATGGAGTTGCTCGTGGACAAAGTAGCGCTCGAAGAGCGGCAGCTCTTCGGTGTCGCGGTCGTAGTACTCAATGCGGTCGGCCAACTCGGGATTAACAGCCAGCACGTATTCGCGCACCTTCTCGTAGAGTTCGTGATCGTCAATGATGACCCCGCGGTAGTCGTCGTTGAGCTCCTCGCGCAGTACGCGCACCGCGAGGTCGAGGTCGCGGTAGACCAGTCGCGGCTGGTTGGACTTGGCGACTTCTGCTTCGATCGCGGACCATTTTTCGGCGAGCGAGCTGACGTCACGGGCGAGGTCGTCGGCGGTTACGCCCTCGGCGGCCGTGCGGATGATGATGCCGTGTCGCTCGGGCTTGACGTCGTCGATAATCTTGCGCAGACGGCGCCGTTCCCCGTCGGGCAGACGCTTCGAAATGCCAATGGTCGACGAGTTAGGTACGAGCACGGCGAAACGCCCGGGAAGGGAGACTTCCTGGGTCAGTCGCGCGCCCTTGGCGCCGATCGCGTTCTTCGTGACCTGACAGATGATGGTCTGGCCGGACTTGATCATCTCTTCGATGCGCTTGTCGTTCGAGGGTGCGCCCTCCACCTCTTCGGCCTCGAAGGTCACGTCACCCCGATAGAGCACGCCGTTCTTGGGAATGCCAATGTCGACGAAGGCCAGTTCCATGCCGGGCAGCACGTTCTGAATGCGGCCGAGGTAGATGTTGCCGTCAATCTGATTGGTCTCGTCGGCGCCCTTGGCAACCGTGTACTCGACCATCGAGCGGCCCTCGAGCGTCGCAATATGCGTGGCCTCTTTGTTGGTGTGCACGCACATGAGGTACCGGCCCTGGGCCCGGGTGCGTCGCTCGCCGCCACGACGGCGGCGGACTTTGCCGCGCCCGGCGCCCGAATCGGAGCTGCCCTCGGGGGCGGAGGCCTCTACGGGCGCGTCGAATATGCGCGGTGCCTGGTTCTGCTGGCGTTGCTGGTTGCCCTGCCCGCCGCCCCCGCGACCTCGCCCGCCGCGACGGCGGCGATTGCCACCGCCCTGTCCGGGGCTCGGCTGGCCGCCGTTGGCTGCGGGCGTCGACGTCGTAGCGCTGGGTCGGGTATCGCCAATTTGGGGTGCTGGTCGGGTATCGCCGATACGGGGACTAGACGAGGCAGCTGACTGGGTGTTGGGTTCGTCGCTCACGACGGGTACTCCTTGAGTTCTTGAGGTTGACGCAGTGCGGGGCACTGCCGAAAGTGTTGGCAACGCGTCGAGCGGGGCTCGATACGTCGAGATTGAGTGAAGAAAGAGTGACGCGTCGGGACGTAACGCTGATGTCAGAGATCCAAAGACTAAAGAAAATCACGGCAAATACGAGTACCACGTTGCGTCCTCAATGCTTTCAGAAGCGGAGTGCGTCGCACTGCTCTCCTGCTGCGTTCTTATCGCGCACCGTACATTTTGTACATCTGCGCCCAACACCCACGATGTTACTCGCCGACCCGGCCCAACAGGACATTTAGTGAGAAAGTGTGGTTGTTGTGGTGCTTGAAGTGGTCTTCTTGCCGGTGGGCGCGGTCAGTTTGGGTGTCAGGACCACGGGCCCGATCTTGTGCGACACCAGATAGTTGAAAGTCTCGGCGACGACCGGGGCGGCGGCGTCGGCGCCGTAACCACCTTCGGCGACAACGCACAGCACGACGTACTGCGGGTGCGTGGTGGGCCCGAATCCGACGAACCACGAATTGGGTTCCAACTTTATTGAGGTGGTCGCCGTGCCGGTCTTGCCGGCGATTGGATACGCCGCCAAGGAGAAATTCGCGATGCTGCGGAACGTGGAGTACGCCGTGCCCGAGGGATCTTCCACCACGCCGGTGAGGCCCGCCAGGATCGGGTTGCGCACGCTCGGTGGCAGACTCACGTGACCGAGCACGCGGGGCGCGTAGCGCTCGACGATCTTGCCGTGCGGGTTGATGACCGCAGCCGCCACTTCGGGCTCGTAGCGCGTGCCGCCGTTGGCGAACGTGGCGTACGCGTTGGCCAGTTCAATCGGCGTCACCGCCGTCGTGCCTTGACCGAAAGCCATCTCAATGTTGTCCCCCGTGTACCAACTGACGTTGGGAAAGTTGGCCGGTGACTCCTGGTGCAAGATCTTGCGCACCGCGGGTGAGTCAATGCGGCCCGTCACCTCGTTGGGCAGGTCAATGTTAGTGGGGTCGTCGAGTCCGTACTGCGCGCCCACGTTCTGGATTGGCGTCTGTCCGTAACGACCGGTTTGGGACCAGAAGAGATAACCCAGGTTGTAGAAGTAGTAGTCCGACGACACGGTCAGGGCCATGGGCAGGTCCACCTGTCCGGCCGCCTCGTTGTCGTTGTCGTGAAAGACGCACCCGTGCGAACCCTGATAACAACCAGGTACCCGAAACGTACCGGTGTCGTCGATGTACTTGTCGGCGGGAAAGATGCCCGTCTGCAGCGCCGCGGTTGCGGTGATGAGTTTGAAGGTGCTACCGGGGGTGTACACGCCCTGAATGGCGTAATTATTGAACGCGTCTTCAGCCTCTAATTGCTTGAAGGTGCTTTCGGAAAGCCCGTTGACGAATGAGTCCAGGTTGTACGACGGGTAGCTCGACATGGCGAGCACCTGACCGTTGTTGTCGTTCATCACAATGGCCGCGCCGTTGAGCGCCGGCGGGTGCACGTGTTTTATTGGGTCAACCGAATTACGCACATTGATAATGTCGCGCGCCAGATAACCGTCGAGTGCCTTTTGCAGACCGGTGTCGATGTTGAGCACGACCGAGTCGCCGACCGTCGGCTGGGTGGTGTGCACCGCACCCAGAATCTTGCCATTGACGTTCACTTCAATGGTGCTGGTGCCGTCCTTGCCGCGCAGAAACTGCTCGTAGAANNACGCTGCCGCCGTTGGGGTAGGAACGCGTCGCCACGTTGAGCACCGACACCCCGGGAAACTCACCGGGATGGAGTTTTATGAACTCCACGATGCTGGGCGACGCGTTGGTCATGATCGGCGCCGGTTGGTACGGGTCGTACTGCTGATTGTTGAGGTCGTTGTTGATCTGTCCCACCCCGATGCCGGTCAGCGACGCGAGCGTGCCCTTGACCTGGGGATAGATCGCGGCCTCCGCGCGCGAGAGCCGAATCTCCACCGTCGAGACGTTGGTGACAAGCGGCTGGCCGTTGCGGTCGAGAATTATCCCGCGGGTCGCGGGGATGGAGCTCCGGTGCAGCGAATTTGACTGCACCACCGCGACCGACGAGTTGTGTTCGAGCACCTGGAGCATGAAGAGCCGGCCAATGAGCACCAAGAACAGCAATGCGAAGAACCCGCCAATCAGCCGCCAACGCCGTTCG
>PMAL01000091.1 GCA_003152555.1 Acidimicrobiaceae bacterium
CGCAAGGTCGGCGGGCTCTCGGGGGGCGAGCAGCAACGGGTGCTGATTGCCCACGCACTGGTCAGTCGCCCGGAGCTCTTGCTGCTTGACGAGCCATTGGCCAATCTTGATCCCGGCAGCGCGCAAGAGATCATTTCACTCTTGCATCAAGTGGCGCGAGAACAACACGTCGCCATCTTTCTCTCGGCCCACGAGATGAATCCCTTGCTGCCGGTCATGGATCGCGTGGTTTACGTGGCCAACGGCCACGTCGCGAGCGGCACCACCGAAGAAGTGGTGCGACCCGACGTGTTGAGCGCGCTCTACGGACATCACGTAGACGTGCTTCGAGTGCACGGGCGCGTGTTGGTGGTGACCGGTCCGGAGAGCGACCAAGGCTCTACCCCCGCCGACCACGTCGAACTCGTGGTCGAGTAGCTACGTGTCGCGCTGGCTCTTCGAACCGGGACTCTTCGCCAATCAGTCGGTGCGTACTGCCTTGTTGGTGGGTGCCGTCGTGGCAGTCGTGTCGGCGGTCGTGGGAATCTTCACGGTGTTGCGTGGCCAATCCTTTGCCGGTCACGCATTGACCGACGTCGCCACGGCCGGAGGTGCGGGCGCGTTCCTCGCCGGCGTCGCGCCCCTCGCGGGCTTCATTGGCGGTGGCGTGGTGGGTGCGGGGGCCATGGACGTGATTGGCGTCGAGCGAGTGAAGGGCCGCGACATCGCGACTGGCGTCGTGCTGGGCGCCGCCACCGGGTTGGCTGCACTATTCCTCTACCTCTCGACGACGCACAGTTCGGCCACCGGCACCACGCAGTCGATCCTCTTCGGTTCGATCTTCACGGTGCAGTCGTCGACGCTGCCCGAAGCGGCGGTGCTCAGTGCTGTCGTGTTGTTGACGCTCGCCGCGATCGGACGACCGCTGTTGCTCAGCTCGGTGAGCGCGGAACTGGCATCGGCTCGCGGCGTGCACCTGCGCACCGTTGGACTGACGTTCATGGTGGTCCTCGCCGTGTCAGTGGGCCTGTCGGCGATCGTCATTGGATCCATCCTCTCGACGGCACTCTTGATTGGCCCACCCGCAAGTTCACTCAAACTGGTGCGTCGATTCGGTGCGGGCGTGGCGCTGGCCATTGGTCTGGGCCTCGTCGCCACCGTGCTCGGGATCGTGCTGGCTTATGACAGTTACTACTGGTCCAGTGCACATCGCGCGCTGCCGGTGAGTTTCTTCGTGGTCGTCGTTGTGGTCGCCGAGTTCGTGCTGTCAAGTTCCATCCATAAGTGGCGACGCGCGCGCGTTCCCGCCGCGGTCCATTCCGTGGTAGCGGACCATCCTGAGGGTTGGCACTGATCATGTTTTCGAGTTTCATGACCAACGCCTGGATCAGCGGGACGATCGTCGCCGTGCTCGCGGGCGCTGTTGGTTTCTTTGTGGTGCTGCGCGGCGCCTCCTTCCCCGCACACGCGATTCCGAACGGCGCCTTTGCCGGCGCGGCCGGCGCCAATCTCCTCGGCATCAACCCGCTCTTCGGGCTCGTGTCCTTTGCGGTGATGGCCGCGCTCGGCATTGGCGTCACGAGTCGGCGCACCAGAAATGACGTGGCGACCGCCCTGTCGCTGGTCTTGATGCTGGCCCTCGGGGCGGCCTTCCTCACGCTCAGTACGCAGTACGAACCGGCGATCAACGCGCTGCTCTTCGGTGAGATTCTCGGCGTGAGCAGCAGCGAGATCCTGCCGGTGGTGGTGCTTGGTGCCTGTTGCATCGTTGCGCTCGTGGTGCTCTTTCGACCGCTGGTCTTCACCTCGGTCACGCCAGAACTGGCCGAAGCGCGAGGTCTCAACAACACGTTGATCGAGACACTGTTTCTGGTGGTGCTCGCGTTGTCAACGGCCCTGACCGTGCCCGTCGTTGGCGCGCTGCTGACCTTCTCGCTGATGATTGGTCCGCCCGCCGCGGCACGCTTGATGTCGTCACGACCCAGTCGGGCCATTGCCTTATCTGTAGGGCTCGCACTGTTGACGGTGTGGCTCTCGATCGCCGGTTCATACACGTTCAATCTGCCGATTGGATTCTTTGTGGGCACGTTGGGCGCGGTGCTCTTCTTAGGCGCACGTCTCAGGGGTTCACGTCGCGCTCGGTCACGGCGCCTCGTCATTGCCTAACCTACGAACATGACGTCCGACGCGCAGGCCCTGCTGTTGGAGTGTCACTTTCCCGCTCCCGACACCAAGGTGGATCTCGCGGTGTCAGGTGGACCGGATTCACTCGGGTTGCTCCGGCTCGCATTGCAAGCCCAGCTCGACGTGACCGTGCACCACGTTGATCACCACGCCCGCGCGGCCAGTGGCGAGGACGCCGCACTCGTGGAGTCCCTGTGCGCCGCACTGAGCGTTGGTTTCGTTCGCCACGATGTGCACGTCGAAGCGGGCGGAAACTTCGAGTCCCGAGCGCGCGGTGCGCGACGCAGCGTAATGCCCGAGGGTGTCCTGACCGGGCACACCATGGATGACCTCGCAGAAACGGTGCTACTCAACATGTTGCGCGGTAGCGGTGTTGACGGCATGTCACCCATGGTCGATGACCCCACGAAGCCCCTGCGTGACGTTCGCCGGCGCGCCTTGCACGACTTTGTCGCGGCGTCGCCCTTCACGCCACTGCACGACGAGACGAACGACAGTCTGGACTTTCGACGAAATCGTGTACGTCACGAACTGCTGAGGGTCATGGATGATGTGGCCGGTCGTGACGTGGTGCCGCTCATCGCGCGTCAGGCGAGCCTCATGCACGAGGAACGAATGTGGCTTGATCAACTAAGTAGCGCCGATCACATTACTGCGCTTCACGACGCTGACTGCCGGGAGTTGAGCACGTGGCCCCGGGCGCGACTGCGACGGTGGTTGCGGGTGCAACTGCGTAGCGGCGACGACGGAGACGGCACCCATCCGCCCACGGCCGACGAAGTGAAGCGCGCGATTGGCGTGGTGACCGGTGAAGCGGTCGCCACCCAACTGAGCGGGGGTCGGCGGCTTTCTAGAAGCGCACAGCACCTCACGCTCGAGTAGCGCTCAACTACGCTGGCCACTCATGGGTAGTCATTCTTCAGACGATTTCACGGCCAAGTGGGCCGAGCACGATCTCGGTGAGGTCGTTGTTTCGGCCAAAGAAGTTCGCGACCGAATTAACGAGCTCGGCAAACAGATCACTCTCGACTACGCGCAGAGGCCGCCATTGCTGGTCTGCGTCTTAAAGGGTGCCATCAACTTCATGGCCGACCTCATGCGCGCGATTGAACTGCCCGTCGAAGTTGACTTCATGGCCGTCTCGTCGTATGGCGCCGCGACCAAGACGAGTGGTGTCGTGCGCATTGTCAAGGACCTCGACGTGGACCTCGCCCAGCGCGACGTGCTCATTGTTGAAGACGTGGTCGACTCGGGTCTCACGCTTAATTACCTGCGCCAGTATCTCGGTGCGCGCAATCCCAAGAGCCTCGAAGTCTGCGCGCTGTTGCTTAAAGTGGGCGAGCAGCGCGTCGAGCAGTCCCTTAAGTACGTTGGCTTTTCCATCCCGGCCGACTTCGTCGTGGGCTTCGGGCTCGACGTCAACGAGCGCTACCGCAATTTGGACGCGATTTATACCTATACCGGCGATGTCTAGACATGGTTGACCGTGACCGAGTCCAAGGTCTCATCCGCGAACTCCTAGAGGCGATTGGCGAAGACCCGGAACGTGAGGGATTGGTTGAGACGCCGCGGCGGGTCGCCGACATGTACGTGGAACTCTTTGAGGGTCTAGAAGCGGACCCCGGTGCGCATCTGCGTCTCACCTTTGAAGCGAGCCACGACGAGATGGTCATGGTGCGTGACATACCTTTCACGTCGCTCTGTGAGCATCACCTGGTTCCCTTCACGG
>PMAL01000087.1:0-347 GCA_003152555.1 Acidimicrobiaceae bacterium
CACGGCGGGGCCAACGAAGCGGTCGTCAAGATGCTCACGAAGATCGGCAGCCTCGACAACGTGAACGCGTACGTTGAGACGGTCAAGCAGGGCAAGGTGCTCTTAGAAGGGTTCGGTCACCGGGTCTACAAAAACTTTGACCCACGCGCCACCATCATCAAGAAGACCGCGGACGACGTCTTTGCCGTGACGGGCAAGAACCCGTTGCTCGACATCGCGCTGAAGCTCGAAGAGGTCGCGCTCAAGGATGACTACTTCATCTCACGCCACCTCTATCCCAATGTCGACTTCTACTCGGGACTGATCTATCAGGCAATGGGTTTTCCGATGGAGATGTTCACGGTGCT
>PMAL01000087.1:424-6985 GCA_003152555.1 Acidimicrobiaceae bacterium
CCGGAGCGGTTGTAGATGAACCCCCTCGCGAGGCCGCGGCCGGCGTGGGCAATGGGCGAGTCGATGTCGTAGAGCAACCATTCGTCGGCGTGCAGTTCGCGGTGGAACCACATGCAGTGATCCAGGCTCGCGGCCATGAATAGGTCGTCGTCCCAGCGCAGGGAATGTGGCGCGAGGATGGCGTCGAAGAGGCTCATGTCACTGGCGTAGGCCACGACGCAGGCGTGCAGCAATGGATCGGCGGGCAGTTCGCCGTCGGCCTTGATCCACAACTGCTGGCGGGGCTCTTTGTTGTGCTTCGAACTCCACGGGATCTCACCAATGAAGCGTTGGTCGATCGGGTGCTGACGCTTGAACCATTCGTCGTTGCTGCCGAATTCGGTGAGCAGACGTTCGGCCNNNCTCTTGCCGTCACGGATGCGGTCCACCTCGTAGAGGATGGGAATGCTGGGGTCACCCGGACGAAGAAAGTACGAGTGCAGGGAGTGCACGCTGGCGTGCTCAACGGTTCGCCCGGCAGCCATCAGCGCCTGGGCCGCGACCTGACCGCCAAAAGTGCGCTGGCGCTCCTCTTTGGGGTGCTTTCCCCTGTAGGTGTTGACTTCGATCGTCTCGAGATCGAGCAGATTGACGAGGAACTCTAGGGCTTCGGACATCTAGTCATTCTGACACTTGGCCTAGGGACCAACATCGCTTCGCGTGGGCGCAATGGTCATTGGCACTCGTGAATGCGATTACTGGCCGAACTAGAATCGTCGCTGTGCCAAAAAACCTTCGTGAATTTGTGGCGTGGTCCAAGACACACCAAGGCAAGAAGTTAATTCGATTCACGCTCAGTTCGGTCATCACCACGGGCGTTTCCGCGGTAGCGATTCTCATCGTCTACGGCGATCACATCATCACGGGCATTATCGGTGCGACACTCTTCGGTAACTTGCTCGCGACGATTCCCTCGTACTACCTCAGTCGGGCCTGGGCGTGGGGCAAGCGCGGCAGAAGCCACGTTCGCAAAGAGGTCTTGCCATATTTAATGATGTCCTTCGCCGGCATTGCCTTCTCGCTCTTCGGCGCCATCTATACCAAGCACCTGGTGCACACCCACCACTGGAGCCACTTCACCGACACGCTGGTGGTCGAAGGCGTGAACGTGCTGAGTTTCGCCATCTTCTGGGTGCTCAAAGTTCTACTTTTCAACAAGATCTTTCACACCGACAAGTTGCACGCCATTGAAGTGCACCTGGAAGAAGAAGAGCAGAGCGGCAGTCGTTAGTCGCGGAAGTTGGTGAACTGCAGGGGCACCGAAATGTCGGATTCCTTGAAGAAGGCAATGGCTCGCTGGAGATCATCGCGCTGCTTGCCCGAAATTCGTACCTGGTCACCTTGAATCGACGACGTCAGGTTCTTCACGCCCATTTCCTTCACCATCTTGTTGATCTGCTTTCCCACTTCCTGGGAGATGCCGGCCTTGAGGACAATCTTCTGACGCGCGGCGCCCTGACTGGCCTCTTCGATTTTGCCCGGTTCGAGGGACTTTAAGGAGACCGAACGCTTCACCAGCTTTTCTTCGAGCAACTGGTAGAGCGCGCGAAGTCGGTCCTCCGTCGAGGCACTGAGCTTGAGTTCTTTGTCACCAAACTCAATGACGGCATCGGTGTTCTTAAAGTCAAAACGCGTCGAGGCCTCACGGTTGGCCTGGTCTACCGCGTTTCGCACTTCTTGCAGGTCAATCTCGGAGACGACGTCAAAAGTAGGCATGGTCAAATCGTAGAGCCTGTGACTCGGTTGGATGCGGGTCAGGCGCGGCAGTAGGATTCTCGGCGGGTCAGTGCCCGAGTGGCCAATGGGATCTGGCTGTAAACCAGACGGCTTAGCCTACGGGGGTTCAAATCCCTCCTGGCCCACCAAGGTCAATCCAGCACGCGCTGGATTGGCCCTGCCCGATTTTCAATGAGAAGGTGACGGGGCGACGATGGGCGAGAGGAGTGGCGTGAATCGACTGAAGTCGAGGCCGAGCGACGTTCGCCGGTTCTACGAACGTGTCGCTTCTCGTTTTGAAGCCGTCGTGCAATTGCTCGAGCGCCGTTATACCCCGTTGGGTCGTTTCGAGCCAGGGCCATTCGAAGGTTGGTCGTTTCTTTGGCAGCCGGCCCTGCTTGGTTTCGTGGCGATGTTGCTCATCTTGGGCAGTAGTTGCTTTACGAATTCGCCCTTCAAATGGCCCCTGATACATACGTGGTTTTTCGGCGAACCGGCGCTTGGTGCCGTCGGTACACCGAGTTTGACAAGACTGATTCTCTCCATCGTGCTCATGTATGGCGGTCTGCTGCTGCTGATGCGCGTCTGGCTTCGTTTAGCCGAGGTGATGAAGATTCACCCCGGGGCTTCGCTCAAATCGCTGTGGTGGATGCTGCTCTTATGGGCGACGCCGATGATCGTGGCTCCGCCGCTCTTTTCGAGGGATGTCTTTAGTTACGCGGCTCAGGGTGAAATGACCGCACACCAGTTGAGCCCTTACATTCTGGGTCCCTTTTCACTGGGGACGAACGCCTACGTCACGCCGGTCGATCCTCTGTGGGGTAACACGCCCGCGCCGTATGGGCCATTCTTTCTGTGGATTGATGGCACCATTGACAGGATTTCCCAACACAACCAATTGGCGACCGTCGTGGGGCTACGGCTGTTGGAGGTGTTGGCCGTTGGCATGATTGGCTACGGGATCGCCCTGCTTGCTCGTGGCCTCGGCCGCGATCCCGGGGAGGCGTTTGTCTTGAGCGCCCTAAATCCGTTGGTGCTGCTCACCATTATCGGTGGTGCCCATAATGATGGCATCATGGCGGCGTTCTTGGTGGTGGGCGTCGCTCTCGCGGTGCGACGACATCCGGTTTGGGGAGTGTTTTTTATTGCGTGTGCGACCGCAATCAAGGCGCCGGCCGCATTGGGCCTCGCCTTCGTCGCGTGGAATTGGATGGGCCCGAAAGCGTCGATCAGGCGACGTATCAAACCAATACTTATCGCCAGCGTCGTCACGGCGGTCACCATCAGCCTGTGGACGTGGGCTGCCGGATTCGGTTTTGGGTGGGTTAATAATTTGCTCTCCAATGGAACCGTCCGTTCGTGGGCGGCGCCAGCGACTGGCATTGGTATGGCGCTGACAAATATCTTCCACGCAGTGGGATTGCATTCGATCACGCTGACGCGCGTTCTTTCGATCACGCGGCTGTGCGGTCTGCTCACGGCGGTCGGCTTCACGCTGTGGTTGTTGTGGCGATCGGAGGACCGCGGGTGGGTGCGCTCCCTCGGATTGGCGCTGATCCTCTTCGTGGAGCTGGGACCGGTGGTGCAACCCTGGTACCTCGCGTGGGGACTCATCCTGCTCGCGGCGAGCTATGAGGGTCGCGAGCACTTCTGGCTTCTCGCGCTCTCCATTACGGGTCCCTTTATTGGTCTTCCCGCAGGACGCCAGCTTTTGACTGGTCTAGTGCACAGCAATCCGCTGTTGATGGCCCTGGCGGTGGCAATGGTGGGTGGGGTCTTGTTGGTGCCGATGGGCCGCTGGACGCAATGGTCATGGCCTGAAGTGAGCGAAGAAATCAGTACTTAATTGCGGTCGGGCACGACGTACTGGTACTCAACCACGTCGAGCCAGCGCCCGTACTTGCGACCGATCTCAATTTCGGTGCCCACCAGTGTGAAGTCGCACTTTTCGTGCAGTCGGATCGAACCCTCGTTCTCGCCCACGATGCGCGCGATGAGGGTGTGGAAACCAGACTCCTGGGCGGTCTTGATGAGCTCGCGCAACAGTCGCTCGCCCACACCTCGGCCCCGGGCACTGCGACAGACGTAGACCGAGTTCTCGACCGATGAGGCGTAGGCCGGACGGGAGCGGAAGGGCGAGACCACGGCAAAACCGAGGATCTTCTCGCCGCGAGCACCGACTTCGCCGAGGTCGTCTTCTTCGTTGATCGCGACGATGCACGGGTGCGTCGCTAAGTGGGTGCGTATCCACGCTTCCTGGTCGGCCAGCGTCCTCGTGACCAGGTCGAAACTGACCGACATCTCTAGGACCTCGGGGTTATAGATGTTCATGAGCGCCGGCGCGTCGTCAACTTCGACCAGGCGCGTTCTCATAGCAGACAAGGGTACTGCGCACTAGGTGGAAACCTCGGGTCCGCTCAGAGTACAATTCACTCTCGCGTGTTTTATTACGCGGTGCCCTCTTAGCTCAGTGGTAGAGCACTTCCATGGTAAGGAAGGGGTCGTCGGTTCAATCCCGACAGAGGGCTCGCCAGGCGGCGTAGCTCAGGTGGTCAGAGCACACGGCTCATAATCGTGTTGTCGCGGGTTCGAGTCCCGCCGCCGCTACCAGGCCCGGCCGGCCGCAGTGAACGCAGTGTTTATAAAGGAGAGAACGATGGCAAAGAATGAGAAGCGCGTACAGGTCACCCTGGCCTGTGAGGAGTGCAAGCGCCGCAACTACATCACCAAGAAGAACAAAGTCAACGATCGCGAGCGCATCGAGATGTCCAAGTACTGCCAGTGGGAGCGCAAGCACACCCTGCATAAAGAGACCCGCTAGGGAGCATGGCCCGAGGGGGTGGTAACATTTACCTTCCCTACGGCCACTCACCGGGTTTTGGTGGCGGCACGAAGGGCAGTGGCTCAATTGGTAGAGCACCGGTCTCCAAAACCGGGGGTTGGGGGTTCGAGTCCCTCCTGCCCTGCCCGTAGATTTTTTAACCAGTAGTAACGCAATTAGTAACGAGAGACGTGAGATGAACCGCGAACAGAAGCGCATGATGCAGCGACAAGGCCAGGTGGGCGCCGACGGCGCCGCGGCGCGTCGCTCCACGCCCCAGGACGTGCAGCGCCGTCGTGGTCAGCGCGCCAGCGTTGGCCAGTTCATTCGCGAGGTCCGCGAAGAGATGCGCCAGGTCGCGTGGCCGACACGGCCCGAACTCATCAACTACACCACCATCGTGCTCTTCGTGCTCATCTTCATGACGGCGCTCATCTTCGGCCTGGGCTTCGGATTCTCGAAGTTCGTTACGTTCCTGTTCACAAAGTAAGGCATTCATGAGCGATATTGAAACTTCCGACACCGACCACGACATTGACGCCGAGGACGAGATCCCCGACGTCACCATTCTCGAAGACGGTCTCGACGAAGAGCCGGTCATTGAGAGTGCCTTCGACCGTCCCGGTCGCTGGTACATCGTGCACACGTTCGCCGGGCACGAGCAGAAGGTCATTGGCGCGCTCAACAACATCATCAAGAGCCGCGAGCTCAACGAGAGCATCTACGAGATCTACCTGCCCGAAGAAGACGTGACCGAGTTCAAGTCCGGCAAGAAGGTCACGGTCTCTAAGCGCATGTTCCCCAGCTACTTGCTTATTCGCTGCGAGCCCGATCCCGAGATCTTCTACGTCATTGGCTCGACCCCCGGCGTGACGGGTTTCGTCGGCGCTGAAAAAACCCGCCCGACGGCGCTCACGCGTCGCGAAGTCGACAATATTATTCGTCCCATTGTTGAGGGCGTCGAGCAGCCGGCCGCCAAGCGGCGCCTGCCGACCCACGAGTTCGAAGTCAACGACACCGTACAAATCAAGACCGGCCCCTTCGCCACGTTCTCGGGCCACGTCGCCGAGATCAACGAAGACCAACTGAAAGTCAAGGTGCTCGTGGACATCTTCGGACGTGAAACCCCAGTGGAGCTCGACTTCACGCAGATTACGAAGCTCTAGGAGAACAACATGGCAAAGAAGGTTGTGGCAGTAGTAAAGATCCAGCTNNCACGGCATCCAGACCATGGAGTTCTGCAAGCAGTACAACGCGGCGACCGAGTCCATGCGCGGCACGGTCATCCCGGTGGACATTTCAATCTACGAAGACCGTTCGTTCACGTTTGTCTTGAAGACCCCGCCAACGCCAGTGCTGTTGCGCCAGGCGGCCGGTGTCACCAAGGGCGCGCACCTGGCCGGTCGCGAGACCGTGGCGACGGTCACCATGGACCAGGTCGAAGAGATAGCCAAGACGAAACTGAAGGACCTCAACACCGACGACGTCGAGATGGCCAAGCTCCAGATTGCGGGCACCGCCCGTTCCATGGGCATCTCGGTGAAGGGCTAGGAGAGAACCGTGAAGCACGGCAAAAAGTACATAAACGCGTTGGCCCAGGTTGACCGCGAGGAGTTGCTCACCATCAATGAGGCGCTCGACAAGGTGAAGGCACTCGCCACGGCGAAGTTCGACGAGACCGTGGAGCTAGCGATCCGCCTGGGCATTGACCCGCGCAAGGCCGAGCAGATCGTGCGTGGCACGCTGTCACTGCCCGCGGGCACGGGCAAGACCAACCGGGTGGCCGTCTTCGCCGCCGGTGAAGCGGCGCAGGCCGCCCGCGACGCCGGAGCCGACGAAGTGGGCGCCGGGGACTTGGTCGCCAAGGTGGCCGGTGGATTCCTCGACTTCGATGTCGCCATCGCCACGCCCGACCTCATGGGCCAGGTCGGGGCACTGGGCCGAGTGCTCGGTCCGCGCGGTTTGATGCCCAACCCCAAGACCGG
>PMAL01000125.1 GCA_003152555.1 Acidimicrobiaceae bacterium
GACGTGAACCCTCAGGCACCGACTGTCGTCTTGACCAAAATGTTATGCACGAACTGACTTGAAGCCGCATTGCGAGCGGCCGGAGTTCGGATTAGGTCACGCGTTCGATCTGACTTCTATTTGATGTTTCGAATGAATGACCCGTTGGACGAGTTCCATTCCATTACTGAGCCGAATTGATTGACGACCCAGACGCGAGAACGGGTGGCAGCGACAGCAGTGAAAGCGGCACCACCGTGAGAGTGACCCACTTGCGCTTTCGTCAACCTGTAATGCGTGTCCTTTATGGCTCGAATCACCGATCCAGTGTTCGCGTTTAGTTCCGTGACACTGCCAGTGTTGTCTTGGTTCGTTATCCAGAGATGCGAACCATTGACAATCATCGCGGTCACAAATCCAACCACGGGCACTTTGTGCTTGATGACTCGAATCACAGAACCGGTACGAGTGTCGAGATCAACGAGCTTTCCGTACGAGTCACCTGTGATCCATACGTGGTCTCCGTCGGCGGCAAGGATCCCCCTGGTGTTGCGCCACGGTCCGTTTCCAGCCTTGATCACGCGGATCACCAATCCCGAAAGGGTGTTCAGTTCAATGATTTGGTTTCCCGTGACGGTCAGGTCTGACACCACTACTCGAGAACCGCTGATCGCCATGTCGAGGGGACCGTAGAACACTCCAGTTGTCGGATTGGAGAGGAATTGGATGTGGAGGTGGACAACGCGAATCAGCGCACCGCTGCTGGCATCGAGTTCCGTCACGGATTCGTTGTGAGCGTTTAAGACCCAGGCAGTCTGTTCGCTGAAATCGATGGGTCCAGAGTCGAAATCGAAGTCGTAGGCTTTGGCGCGCATCACTCGGATCAGGGCTCCATCGCTGGCGTTTAACTCCGCCACCGAGTTGTTACTTATCACCCACAGATGCCCGGCGTTGTAGGAGATGCTCTCCGGCTCCAGGTTGCCGTCATCCTTTGCGGTGATGATGCGAATGACCGATCCCGTATCGGCGTCGAGTTCGACGATGTTCTTGCTGAAGTTGACGACCCAGAGGTGAGAACCATGCGAAGCCACGGCCCACGGCTCTTGGAAGAGAGCGGGCACTTTCGTCGAGGCCGATACTTCCGACGAAAACGGCGACGGTTCGGCCGCCATGGCGACACTGCCAATCAACGCGATCGCGATGAGCCATGGAACTCGAACTATGCGTTTCATCGTCACGAGGAAGAAGGCCGCGGAGCGTCCACGGTGAACCCATCGATGGAGCCCTGGTCCGTTCGCTTTGGGATAGCGCCACCTTTCAATTGGTCATGATGAACTGTACGTCTCACGACATGATTCGCCGGGTGCATCATGTGTGTATCACAGCACCCGCAAACTGCCCTGAAGGTTCATGGCCATTGCAAATTAAACGAAAACTAGGTGCCGGAGATTATTGGTGTCGAAGGCCCGAAGCGACAGATTTGCAATGGCCCGGTTGTTTCGCGAGATTCCCTACAGGAAAATCACCCTGATGCAAACGCTGCATCCTTGACGGTTGCATCGCTTATCGATATAGTAATTCGATGACCGACTCGAAGGACTCACTAATGGGACTGGGCCGAAATGCCGGTGCCGCCGTCCTCATACTTTCCAGTCTCGCGGGTGGTGACAAACACGGCTACGCCCTCGTAAAGGACGTTGAGGAGTTCGCCGGAGTCCATCTGCCCCCCGGCACGCTCTACCAGGTTCTCGCTCGACTCGAAAGTCGGGGGCTGATTATTGCTCTTAAGGCCGATAACCGTCGACGTCCCTATCGCATGACCGCCCAGGGCGCGACAGTACTCGCCGAGTACTTCACCGCACAGCGGCGAATTCTCAAAACCGGTCAGGCTCGACTCAAGCGTTCATGGACACTGGCGTGAATATCGACTTCGACGACACGCGCCGCGCGACGCGGCTTCTTCGCTGGTACCCGGTCGCGTGGCGCGAGCGCTACGGTGAGGAGTTCCTCGACCACCTGGAACAAGAGTTCGCCGAACGTCCGCACGATCGCCGGCGAAGTGTCAACGTTGCGTACAAGGGTCTCGTCGCTCGCGTCGCCGATGTTGGCCTCTCAAGCTCGACGGTGGGCACCGAGGATCGGACTCGCGCGGCGCTCGGTACGAGTTTCGTGTTGAGCGTTCTGGCGTCGATAATCACGCTCAACTTTTGGTCACGGGCGATGGGCCTGTGGAGCGCGCGCAAGTTCCACCCGATACCGGTTTCTGCTACTGCCGGTATTCTCACGGTCGCTACGGCGTTCCTGATGGTGGTCCTCATAGCGATGGTTGTGACCGTCATCCTCTACGCTCTGCGACAGGCAGTGCACGGACGCGCCCGACCGCTCCTTTGGCCTTCTATTTTCGCCGTGGTGTCGGGCGCATTGCTGCTCTACTCCGTACGCTGGCTGCCCAGAATGCTAGAGAGATACAGCCATATGTTCCAAGGTGGCGTTCGGTGGACGCACCTTGGTTCCACCATTTACGCGTTTTCACAGATCACGTGGGTGTTGACGCAACAATGGGTCCAACTATGGGGACAGGCCTCGACCAGTACACCCACAGCAATGATCGTGGTGAACGACCTGGTGCCAGTCGCCCTGTTGGTCTTTGGTGTGTCGATCGCATCGCTAGTGCGTCGAGTCGAACTACCACGCATTAGTGCGCGACTCGGCATGGCGACCGTGGCTCTTCTTGGAGCACTTATCGGCGTGTTCGTCCTCACGTATCTCGTGTGGCTCACGGCTGGCGGGCCAATGGGAACGCACTACTTTGTCCCGGAAGGCTCCTTGGCCGGTGTCATCTATTTGATCTTTCTCGCACTCATCGCCATACTTATTGGTCGATCAGGACTTCTCGCAAGGAGATTCGAGCGAACTCCTCAGGTCACTTCAAAAGAAAACACCCGTCCAGTTTGATTTCCGATTTGCATTACTCGCGTAGCCGAGCGTCAGCACGCCCATCCATCGGTCATCGGAAGATCGCTGATAGATCGAACCCTCTCCGTTACCTCTCGAGCTTGTCATTT
Source organism: Acidimicrobiaceae bacterium (assembly GCA_003152555.1). Taxonomy (GTDB): domain Bacteria; phylum Actinomycetota; class Acidimicrobiia; order Acidimicrobiales; family RAAP-2; genus RAAP-2. The sequence goes on from PMAL01000125.1 coordinate 3,045, forward strand.
TGTCGTCTAGGTGGTGACCCTCAGGCGCGGTGGCACCCCGCTAACTTCCGATGAGCCGAAAAACTTGGTGGGCCGTACAGGACTTGAACCTGTGACCCCTTGCGTGTCATGCAAGTGCGCTACCAGACTGCGCCAACGGCCCCTGAGGGAGCAACCTTACCACCCGGCAGTAGGAGAACCATCCCCAAAAACTGAGCCTCGATTAACCGAGCGACTTCATTTGAGACGTGGCCGGGGCCGTCAAACCAAACGACATCTGTCCGGCATTGTTGACGAGCACTTGTTCAAAGAAGACTTCGACGGCCGCACGTGCGTCAGCGAGGGCATCATGCCCGCCTTGTTTGACGCCGTAGTGCGCGCAGAGGTAACCCAGTCCCCTTCGGGGCCGATCCGCACGACTCGGCTCAATCAACAGGTCGTGATCGACTACGTCGATGATGCGCAATCGAGAGATCTTCAGACCATCATCATCGGGTGACCTCGAAAACACAGACTCGTAGCTCCAGCGCAACATCTCGACGTCGAACCGCAGCAAATTAGACCCCACGAAGTACGCGTTGAGATCTTGATATCGACTCAAGATTTCGACGGCCCGCGTGAGACCCTCCTTCAGCGAGTAGACCGAATCGGTTGATCGCTTACGTTCAATATCTTCGACGGAGAGCCCGTGGACTTTGCGCGCGCCGTCGCTGATGGGGCGGTCCGGTAAAACAAAGAAGTGTTCTTCTTCTTCCGGTTGACCGTAGCGATAGGCGCAGAATCCATACGATATGGCCCGCTCGAGCGTGACATCCAGGCCCGTCGTTTCGGTGTCGAAGCCCACGACGAGCTCGGGCACCTGCAGGAATCTCTTTGTCACACCACCATCTTGCCAGCCGCGTGCGACATCTGCTGTCCGTTAACTGCGCGGCAGTCGGCGCTCCACGCACGGCGCGGTTGGAGAGAAGTCGCTGTCGTGTCCACTCGAGGTGCGTAAATGCATCAGGCACCCTGAAATGTCGCTGAAGCATGCCCACTAGTCTGCAACGATATGCCACGACCAATTCCACGTGTCACAGTCACCTGGCAACATGATTTCGGCTCGCCTCTTACCTTAAGTTCCACCGTGAAACGGAGTGATCATCATGGATAAGAAATGGTGGACGCTCATCGTTGTCTGTGCCGCGACCTTCATGCTGCTGCTCGACGTCACCATCGTCGTCGTGGCCCTGCCCGAGATCCAAAAGGGACTGCACACAAACTTCTCCGACGTGCAGTGGGTGATCGACGCGTACGCGCTCACGTTGGCTTCGCTCTTGCTAACCGCCGGATCGCTCGCCGACCGATACGGACGCCGGCTCCTCTTCACGATCGGCCTTGTCATCTTCACGCTGGGATCACTGACGTGCGGATTGGCGCAGTCGCCGCTGATGTTGATCCTCTCTCGCAGTGCCCAGGGGATCGGCGGCGCGATCATGTTCTCGACCTCTCTGGCACTGTTAGCGCAGAGTTTCCGCGGCAAGGAACGCGGCGTTGCCTTTGGAGTGTGGGGCGCGGTCACCGGCGTCGCCACGGCATTGGGTCCAATCCTTGGTGGCGTCATCACCAGCGAGATCAGTTGGCGTGGCATCTTCCTCGTCAACATTCCTATCGGGGTGGTCGCGATTGCCGTCACCCTGTGGAAGGTCGACGAATCACTGACCCCCGACGCCTCGCGGCCTGACTGGGCTGGATTCATCTCGCTCACGGGTGGCCTCGTGAGCCTCGTCTATGGATTGATCGACGCCAGCGTCACCAGTTGGAGCAACTCCGCGGTTGTACTCTGCCTGATTCTTGCCGTCGTGCTACTCATTGCCTTTGGAGTCATTGAAAATCGAGCGGCGCATCCGCTGTTTGACCTGTCGCTCTTTCGAACACCCACCTTCACTGGGGGACTGATTGCCGCGTTCACTATGAACGGCTCGCTGTTCGCTATGTTGCTCTACCTCGTGCTCTACCTGCAAGATGACCTCGGCTACTCAGCACTGGCGACCGGGGTGCGACTCTTGCTCGTGAGCGGCTGCACCCTCGTCTCGGCTGTCACCGCGGGCCGCCTCAGCAGTCACATGCCCGTTCGCTGGCTAATTGGCCCCGGACTTTTGCTCGTGGGCATTGGTCTTTTGCTTATGGCGGGGATCACCGGGACCAGTTCGTGGACCCACATGATTCCCGGCTTCCTCGTCGCGGGCGTTGGCAGCGGCATGGTGAACCCGCCACTCGCCTCGACCGCAGTGGGTGTGGTCTCACCGGAACGCTCGGGCATGGCCTCGGGCGTCAACACCACCTTTCGCCAGATCGGCATCGCGACGAGCATCGCTGGTTTCGGTTCAATATTCACCACCTCCATTCGCCACCACCTCGTGAACGCGCTGGCATTGGTACCGGCGCTCGCAGGCCGCGCGCCCCAGGTCGTCACCGCCATCCAACAAGGAAATGCGGGCAGCGTCTTCAAATCCGTGCCAGCGAGCGCACGGGGAATTCTGGCCGGCGCCATCCACACCAGTTTCGCGGGAGCTATGAACGACCTGCTCATCGTGAGCGGGGTCCTGGCACTAGTGGGCGCCGTCTGTTCGGTATTGCTGATTCGCAGCAAGGACTTCGTTTCGTCCCAGCCCGGCTCAGCTCCCGACCACTAGCCAACGAGATCAAATCTCTGCGTCACGATCTCGCGCCCACCATAAAGTGGGCCTATGAAACTTCACTCTCTTGGCCGTACCGGCATCAAAGTCAGCCCACTGTGCCTCGGCGCCATGATGTTCGGCGCGTGGGGCAACCCCGACCATGATGAATCCATCCGCATTATCCATCGCGCGCTCGATGCCGGCATCAATTTCATTGACACCGCCGACGTCTATTCCCAGGGCGAGTCTGAGATCATCGTGGGCAAAGCCTTGTCCTCGATTGATCGTTCGCGCGTCGTGGTCGCGACCAAGGTGCACGGCAACATGGGTGACGATCCCAACGCCCAGGGCAACTCGCGGCGCTGGATCATCGCCGAATGCGACAACAGCCTGCGCCGTCTGGGTCTGGACTACATCGACCTCTACCAAATACATCGGCCCGACGAGTCAGTGGACATCGATGAAACATTGGGCGCGCTGAGCGACCTCGTGCACGCCGGCAAGATTCGCTCTTTTGGCAGTTCGACCTTCCCGGCCGAGCAGATCGTCGAAGCCCAGTGGGTGGCCGAGCGTCGCGGGCGTGAGCGCTTTCGTACCGAGCAGCCCCCGTACTCAATTCTCGTGCGCGGCATTGAGCGTGACGTCCTGCCAATCGCCCTGTCTTACGGGATGGGTGTGATCCCCTGGAGCCCGCTCGCGGGCGGCTGGCTGTCCGGAAAGTTTGGTGCCGGCAAAGAGAACGTCAGCCGACGCGCCGAGCGCCTGCCCGCGCGCTACGACATGAGCCTGGCGGCCAACCAGCGCAAACTGGAAATCGTCACGACGCTGAGCACCCTGGCCGACGAGGCCGGTCTCACGATAATTGAGCTCGCCCTCGCGTTCGTCTTAGAGCACCCGGCGATTAGCGCNNGCAAGCGACGCCGACACCGCTCGTAACGGATTAGTTACAATCTAAATACGGGAGCCCCTCACCCACTAACCTTGTCCCGTGAAGTCGCCAAACCGATCCGTTCTGTGGCTCCTCGCGGCCAGTTCCATGGCCGCCGGTACCGTACTAATCGCACCGATGGCCCAGGCGGCAAACGGACGGGGCTTAAAAACCGAGCCGTCGCACGCACCATCCCCTCACTCGCAGCGACCTCCCAGCATCAATTACACGGTCAAGCTCGAAGACCAGTTGCTCGCTATCTTGCAGTACCTTCCGGTTTCTTTTCAGCCGAGTGGGAGCATGCCCGTTACGACGACCACGTCGACGACTACGACCATACTTGACCCACCGACGTCCACGTCGACGAGCACGTCAACAACCACCACCACCCTGGTGCCGACAACGTCGACAATTCTTGATCCCACAAAATTGCAGAGCGGACGTTACGTGTGGCGCTTTCGACTGCTCGAAAGGACATTGCGTCCGCTGTGGCACGTGGGAACCAATAACGTCATTCTCCAGGGCGCCCTGATGAACTTTCAGTTGGCGCACAACCTCGACACGACCGGAACAATGAATTCCGCGACGTGGCACGAATTGGTGAGCGCCACCGTGAGGAATCAGGTCGATCCGTTGGCCTACAACTACGTCTACGTGCGCCAAACCCTCCCCGAACTGCTGAAGCTGTACGTGAACGGGAAGATTACCTACGAGACGAACGTGAATACCGGGGTCTACGCCGCGCCGACCCAGACCGGTACCTACCCCGTGTGNNGAGCTCTTGAAGCTCTACGTCAACGGCAAGATCACCTACGCGACCTACGTCAACACCGGCGTGAGTGCCGCTCCCACCCAGTCGGGCACGTACCCCGTCTACCAGCGATTCCTCACTACCACGATGTCCGGCGTCGAACCCGACGGCACGCCCTACAGCGACCCCGGCATTCCCTGGGTCTCGTACTTCCATGGTGGCGACGCCCTGCACGGTTTCATTCGCTCGGGCTACGGCTACCCGCAGAGTTTGGGTTGCGTAGAAATGCCGTTCGCCCACGCCGAGATACTTTTCCCGCACACGCCGATCGGCACGTTGGTCACCGTCCAGTAGCGCGAATCCCACTGGGCGAGCGAAGCGAGGAGATTGGTCCTACTTTTTTGCGGGCGTACGTTCTTCCATGCCCCACGGCGCGCCGTGACTATTGACGAGGTCGAGGAACGGTTCGGGCGACAACGCTTCGGGTCCGAGTACGCCCGCGCCCGACCACGCGCCCGAGTCCAAAAGTTCCAAGGCAATGATCGGGTTCATCGCGGTCTGCCAGACAACGGACTGCGATCCGAACTCCGACATGGACCACGCGTTGTCCACGACGTGGTACAGGTAGACCTCGCGGGCGTTGCCGTCGGGGCCCGTGCCCGTGACCCAGGTCCCCGCGCACGTGAGCCCCGACATCCGGTCGCCCAACTCGGCGGGGTTCGGCAGGCATCCCGCGACCACGTCACG
>PMAL01000203.1 GCA_003152555.1 Acidimicrobiaceae bacterium
TTCGGGGATCTCCGCCAATTTCGCGACGAGCGACGGCAACAGGTCGACCTTGGTATCGAAGGGATTGTTGTACGCCATGATCGGCAGACCCACTTCGGCCACCCGCGTGTAGTGCTCAATGACTTCGGAGTCGGACGCGCGATAAATCGTGGGCGGCAGCAACAACACGCCGTCGGCGCCGTCCTCCTTCGCGAATTCGGCCCACATCTTGGCCTGGTGCCAGCCCACGCCATGCACGCCGGCGATCACCAAACCTCGGTCGCCGACCGTGGCGACCGCGACCTGGATCACCTTGCGCCGCTCCTCATCGGTGAGCGACGAGTACTCGCCCAGTGACCCGTTGGGGCCGACTCCACGGCAACCGCTGGCAATCAGCCACTCGCAGTGCTCGGCGAATCGGTCATAGTCAACCGCGAGGCCGGCCGGTGCACTGGCATCCTCTTTGAAGGCGAGGGTCGTGGCAACGATGACCCCTCCGAGGTCGAACGTGTTACTGGTCATTGTGTTCCTTTCACTTGGTGTTAGTTCTTTCAAGGTGTGCCGGATTATCCAATTCTTGGGCGAGTTCGCCGAGCCGGATGGGCGTGGCGATGGGCCGCCGGTCGCTGCTGACGCCATCGATCAATCGGCCGCCGGGAACGTGTGCGCCGAGCAACTCTTCGACGCTCCTCCCGCACACTCGGCCCTGACAAATCCCGAGCCCGGCCCTCGTGAGTAACTTCAACGATCGAAGTCCCGTGGCCTGCGAGGCCTCAGCCACCGAATTGAGGCGACCGAAGCTCACTTCCTCGCAGCGACAGATGATGGTCTCGTCAGTGAGCCACTTCGACCAATTCTCACCAATGCCGTGTGCGGATTCGATGCGAGCGGCGAACTGGCGGAACCTTCGGCGACGAACGCGATGTTGGCGCATTTGCATGTCCGACGCGGCGCCGCCCGCCGCCACGTGCCCGGCAATCGCCCCCTCGGCGAGCGCCAGGTCAACCCCGCCGATGCCGGTGATCTCCCCCGCCGCGAAGACGCCCGCGACACTCGTTCGTTGATCCTCGTCGACCTCAATGAATCGCCGCGCGTTAACCCGACACCCCGCGGCGATTGGCAACTCCAGTCGGGGCGTAAAGCCGTGGCCCAGGCACACTGCGTCGACGTCAATCGTCTTCTGGGTGCCCGCAATCGGCGCCCACGATCGATCAATCGCTGACACCGTGACCGATTCCACGCGATCTGCGCCCTGGATGGCGGTGACCGCGCGCCCGGTCACGTAGGGAATCCGATGCCTCACGTGGTTCGACACGTAGCCGAGCATCTCGGTGACTTTGCTCGCGGTTCGCGCCAACTCCCACGGCCTCGTCGTCCAGGTTCCCAGCAGTCTGCGGGCGTGACTGGCCTCGTAGACGCCGACAACCGTGCTACCCGCCACAACGAGCGACTCCGCGACCGGCAGCAGAAACGGACCGGCACCGCCAACGACCACACGGTGCCCCACGGCGATCCGCTCGCCCTTCGCGAGCGCCTGCGCGCCGCCCGCGGTGAAGACGCCCGGCAGTTCCCATCCGGGGATGGGCAGGGTACGGTCGTAGGCCCCCGTGGCCATCACCACGGCAGCTGCGTTGTAGACCCGAGCATCTCGATTCGTCCCGTCGGGCTCGCCGACCAAAACGTGGATGTTGCGATCCTCGATTGCCCAGACGTGCGCCCACGTCACAATTTCGCAGAGTTCGTCACCCTCGAGACGTTCTCGCAAACTACGAAACGTTGACCAGCCGTGGTGCAGCAGCGATTCATTGCGCGCCGGGCGGGTAGCGGGCAGGTGCCGCCAGTACTGACCCCCCACATCTTCCGCCGAGTCGAGCAGGACCACGCGGGCACCGCCCTCTCTTGCCGCGGCTGCGGCGGCGAGACCCGCGGGGCCCGCACCGATGATTAGGACGGTCTTCATGAAGGGCCTTCGCTCTCGGCGTCTTCCACGTGTACGGGAAGATCACGGTGGAATTCGATCTGGTCGCCCGATGCTGCCCGGCGCTGGCACGCTCTGACGTCACGTTGGCCGTTGACAACCACCAGGCATTCGAAACAGATACCGATTCCGCAGAACAGTCCGCGTGGCTGGTCACCGAATGAGGTGTTGCGCCACGCCATGATATCCGAACCGAGCATCACCCCGGCGAGGGTTTGGCCGAGCAGGCCGTCAACGGCAACGCCGTCAACGCTTATGGTGATCACGGTCGCCGGCTCAGGCGCGATCGAATCGATCTGGGCGGCAACACGATACGTCCCCATCTACGTCGTCCGCGCCAACGAGTCGGCCAAGGGCGCTCGGCCCGGAGCGAACGGTGCGGCCGCGACGGCGGGCGACTCGCCCAGCATCAACGAGGCCAGCATCTCGGCCGTGGCTGGCGCCAGGCCGATTCCCGCTCCCTCATGGCCCGCCGCGTACCAGAGACCGGGCACTGCGGGGTCCGGACCAATGACGGGCACGTGATCTCGGGCAAAAGGGCGGAAACCACAGTACGCCCTAATGACTGACGTCTCGAGAAGAAATGGCATCAGCCGCACCGCCTTTGCCGCAATTTTACGCAGGGCCGCCACGTCGAGACCACTATCGAAACCGACGTTCTGGCGCGACGATCCGATGAGCACCGTTCCCGACGCAGTGGATTCGATCACCGTCGAAGTCTGAAGGTCGTGATTATCTGACCCAACGGCGCCCACGTAGTCAGCGTCATACACCTTGTGAAAGATGCGGCGCGGCATTCGAGACGTGACCAGCAAGAATCCCTTGCGCGGACCTACCGAGAGAGTGCCGCCCAGTACCTGTGCAACTTCACCAGCCCACGGGCCCGCCGCGACGACCACGTCGTCAGCCGCCAAGTTCCCGCTCGAAGTCACAACGCCAGCAAGTTTCCCATCCGCATCGATCAGTGGGCCCGTCACGACAGTGTTGACCAACACGCGAGTACCAGCCGCTCGCGCGGATGCCAGAAACGCTTCCGCGGCAATGGTCGGCTGGACTTGTGCGTCTTCTGGGTAGTACACGCCAGACGAAATGGCTGGTGATAATTCGGGCTCTAGGTACCGGGCTTCATCAGCGCTCAGTCGTTGCGCGTCGACTCCCGCTCGACGCTGTGCATCGGCGAAGAGGTCAAGTGCCTGGGACTGTTGCGCGTCGAGCGCTGCGACAATCCCACCTTTGCGTTCGAATTCAACGGACGGAAAGTCGCGTCCGATCTCGGATTCGAGCGTGGGGGCCAGCGTGCGCCACAGTCGTAATGAGTGCTGCGCCAACTCCAATTCAGCTCCGGGACCCTTGTCGCTTACCAAGAGATTGCCTTCGCCCGACGAGGACGTCGCGCCCGCGCTCGCCCCTGCGTCAACAATCGTGACGTCCAATCCGCGACGTGAAAGAGTCCGGGCACACGCGGCACCAATAATTCCCGCACCGACGATAATGACCGATCCCTTCATCTCACGCCGCGGCCTTATAATATGTCACACTTCACTTTACAGTATGGACCAGGTTGAGGCAATTACCGCGCTTCGTCAATCTTGCCCGTATCGTCGTCCTCGGGCTTACCCGCCCACCAGCCAAGAACGTGACCAATGTGGCGAACCATAAGTTTGTCGGCCGCGACGCCCTGACCGTCTGCGAGCAGGTCGAGCAATTCGTGATGCTCCTGTGCGGATCTCTTGAGCTCTTCGCCGTGAATCAAATTCGCCAGACCAACCATACGAGTCTGTTTACGCAACTCCGCCACGAGTTCGACGAGTCGCTCGTTTCCCGTCAAGCGCAACAGTGCCAGGTGAAATTCAGAATCTGCGGCGAGGTAGTCCTCGAACTCGGCGTCGGCAGCCGCCGTCACGATCCGTTCGGCCATGTTTCGATAGGAGTCCAGAGGAACTCCGCGCAGACGCTCAGCAACGATGCGCATCGCCGGAGCCTCCAGCCACCGTCGCAGCTGCACAATCTCGTCGAGATCGCGGGCGCTGACCTTGGTGATGCGAAATCCCTTATTCTTCACGGATTCCACGAAGCCGCGCTTCTCGAGATTGAGCATCGCTTCTCGCACCGGCGTCGCAGAAACTCCGAATTGAACGGCCAGCGCGGGGACCGACACCAGCGTGCCCGGTTCAATCTTGCCCGAAATGATGGCCGACGCTAGTGAGTTCTCCACCCGCGTGCGCAAACTCGCGGTTTGACGTAACTCATGAATGACAGATTTCTTGATAGCGCCCTACCTCCCGCGATGCGGCGAAGCGCCAGGTTTGAATTGATACCGGAACTTCACATGTGCAATGTTACTGAATCCCATTCGCTGACGCTCCTCCAACACGTCAAGAAAAACGCGCAGGCTTTCGTTTGCGACGATCACGTCACCTCTCTCTCATCACGACAACACGCGTCCCGCCTGGACCACAGTGCGCAACTTTCGTTCGTCCCAGAGCACATCCGGCTGCTCGAGAGGGTTAGCTTCGAGCACGAGTAGATCACCCCGAGCGCCAATGGCAATCCGCCCCAGTTCTGGTCGACCGAGAAGTGCCGCATTCACTGACGTGGCCGAGCACAACGTATTGAGCATCCCATC
>PMAL01000178.1 GCA_003152555.1 Acidimicrobiaceae bacterium
CCAGCACGCGGATGATCTCGTCGATATTGCGACCCGTCGATGCCGGGTACGTCAACGTGAGTTTGACCTTCTTGTCGGGCGCCACAATGAAGACACTGCGCACGGTCAGGGTGTCATTGGCGTTGGGGTGGATCATGTCGTAGAGGTCAGCCACTTTGCGACCTTCGTCGCCAATCAAAGGAAAGTTGAGCGTCGAACCCTGGGTTTCGGCGATGTCGGCCTTCCACCTTTCGTGCGACGCCACGTCGTCGACCGAGATGCCGATGATCTTGGTATTGCGCTTGTCGAAGTCTCCCTTGCGGGCCGCAAAGGCGCCGAGCTCGGTCGTGCACACTGGCGTGAAGTCCTTCGGGTGAGAAAAAAGTATGCCCCAGCTGTCGCCGAGCCACTCGTGGAAATTGACAGTTCCTTCGGTGGTCTCCGCCGTAAAGTCGGGCGCCACGTCTCCAAGGCGGATTGCCATGTCTGTGCTCCTTGCATGAAAAATGCCAGTCACTCGACTGAACTCCACCACTGTAGTGGGCGAATTTCGAATTGCCACAATATCCAGTTGATTTGTCGATATCTCAGCTCGCCTGCGAAAGCCTGCGAAACTGGGGACATGGTTGACCCGCTCTCGCCGACGGTCGCGGCGTTCGATCTCGACGGCACGTTGACCGAAGGTGGCAGTGTCTTTCCCTGGCTGCGTCACCTGAGTGGCTCGTCCGCCCTCTTTCGATCGGCGTCCGGTCTCGCGGTGCCCTTGCTCGTGGGTGCCGTTCGAAGCGGGCCGAGCGCTGACGCCGCCAAGGAGCGACTCTTTCGCGCGTTGCTCGCTGGACGCGACTATGAAGATGTCCGCGAGATTTCACGTGACTTTGCGTTAGAACATCTCGCCGATAAAGCACGAGCGCGCACGCTCGCGCGTCTCAACTGGCACCTCGAAAAGGGCCACGACGTGGTCATCGTCTCGGCCTCGCCCCAGATGTACGTGGACGTGGTCGCGCAGTCGCTCGAGGTCGTGGGTGCCGTCGGCACCCGTCTCGCGGTTGACCCGCTCGGAAAATTGACCGGCAGCTTCCTAGGCAAGAACTGTCGCGGCAGCGAAAAGCTACGCCGGCTCTCGGAATGGATCAACGAGCGCCACTACGACAGCGAACCGGAAATCTACGCCTACGGTAACTCGAGGGGCGACAAACGAATGCTGAGCGGCGCCACGTTTCCCTTTAATGCCGGTCGACTGGGCTTTCTCGGCACCCTACGCCGCTTTCCTCGCCTGCCCCGCGAATAAGGCGCTGCTACTGCTGCTGCTGAATTGAGGCACCCAATTCCACGATGCCGCCCTCGCGACCGTCGTAAATAACCTGGATCGTCGCGCCCTGCTCTTTCCAGGCAATGACCGTGTTGCCGTGGCTGTCGACAATCCCGACATTGAGGTCGTAGATGCCATCGAGCAGGGGAATCTGCGCGAGGTCCACCCCCACTCGGTTGTGACCGGGCTTTAAGTTGACGGGCGAACCCTGGGCGTCGCTACGACTCACCAGCAGACCGCTGCGGGTAAAAACCTCCAACACAAAGTTTCCGCTGTAGGCGGTCTCAGACGTGATCGCTACGTCAAAGTGCATGCTCGCACCGCTGCGCACGTCGAATGATCCCGAGGGCGTGGTGACGGCGTCAATGACGACGTTGGACTGCACACCGGCGAGGTCGTGTTCAATGGCGTCATCTAACAGGTGCTCACGAAAGATGCGCAGGGACTCCTGCACCGGTCCATCGGCGATGAGTTGCCCATCGTCGAGCACCAAGGCGCGGTCGCACACCGCGCGCACCTGATCGGCCTGGTGGGTGACGAGCAGGATGGAGCGTCCCTCTTCCTGGAACCGACCAATGCGGTCGAGGCACTTGGCTTGGAAACGCTCGTCGCCGACCGCCANNCGCACGTACATGCCGCTCGAATAGAACTTCACCTGCGTGTCGATGAACTGTTCGAGTTCGCTGAAGGCCACGATGTCGTCAAAGATGTTGTCGATCATCTTGCGGGAGAAACCGAGCATGGCGCCGTAGAGATAAACGTTTTCGCGACCCGAGAGTTCGTGTTGAAAGCCGGCGCCCAACTCNNCCGCAGATGCACTTGAGCAGCGTGGACTTGCCTGAACCATTCTGTCCCACGATGCCCACCGTCTCGTTGTCGGAGATCTTGAAGTCGATGTCAACGAGCGCGCTGAAGAGTTCGGTGGTTCCCGACTTGGGGTGCAGGAGTCGCTCTTTTAAGGACTTATGTCGTTCGTGGTGAATCTTGAACTGCTTGGAGATGTTGGACACCTCTATGACGGTCGTCACTACAGCTCCGACTCAAAATTGCCCTCGAGGCGGCCGAAAATTGTCAACGACACCAAGAACAGCACGATCATGATCGCGAGCAGCGCAAGATTAAGGAAGAAGAAATGAGAGACCGACCACGTGGGCAGGATGTTGAGAGTCGGATGACCGATTGCGGTAGACGTAACACTTGTAGCGACATAAAACACACGCTGAAAGGTAAGCACAATCAGAGTGATGGGATTTAAGAAATAGATGAGAGCAATGCCGTGGGCATGAAGTTTCACGGAGATGGTGTTCTCGTAACTGTAAACAATGGGCGTCAAATAAAACCACAGCATCAGCGCAACTTCCATCAAGTGCTTGATGTCGCGCAGGTAGACATTAAGCGCAGATGTCAGCATGGCCACCGACGCCGTGAACAGGTAAAGCGCCGCGAACGAGAATGGAAGCAACCACATGTAGTTCCAGGCCGGCGCGTGGCCCACAATCAGTAGCACCAACGCCAACACGACCAGTTGGATAAAGAAATAGACCACGGAGGCGCCCACATTGGCCAGCGCCAGAATCTCACGAGGGAAGGAAACCTTCTTCACGAGCGACGCCCGGTCCACGATCACCCCCGTTGCGGTATTGATGGCTGTCTGAAAAAGATTCCAAACGACCAAGCCCGAAAAGAGGTAAATGAAAAAGTTAGGAATGTGGTTATTCAGAACGAGTCCAAAAACCAAGTAGTAAATCCCCAGAGTCATCGCGGGCGCAAGCATGGACCAAAAAATGCCCAATACAGAACTCTTGTATTTGATGCGGATGTCCGAAGTAATCAGACTCGCGAGCAACTCGCGCCGGTTGATGAGATTTTTCAGTCGCGTCAGCAAATCGGGTCGCGCGCTCAGGACGCGCACGGGGGCGTCCTCTATTGAGCGCCGCGGGGACCCCGCCGACGTGGCGTTGTCCACTAGACCCCTTGGCGTATCGCCGAACGCTCAATCACCGCGTCAATGAAGCCGTACTCCAGTGCTTCTTGGGCCGTGAACCAACGGTCGCGGTCCGAATCAGCTTCGATCCGCTCGACCGTCTGGCCAGTGTGAAANNCCCTGCATGCCGCCCATCGAGGGCTGGTGCATCAGGATGCGGCTGTGCGGCAGTGAGAATCGCTTGCCGGGCGTACCCGCGCAGAGCAGGAACTGACCCATCGACGCGGCAATGCCCAGACAAATAGTGCGGATATCGCAATTGACGTACTGCATGGTGTCGTAGATGGCGAGGCCGCTAAAGACAATGCCGCCGGGCGAGTTGATGTACAAGCTGATGTCCTTTTCGGGATCCTCAGCTTCGAGCAACAAGAGCTCGGCACAGATTCGGTTGGCGGATTCCTGGTCAACTTCGGTTCCTAAAAAGACAATGCGCTCACGAATGAGTCGCTGGGTTAGATCATTTGCGCCGTATCCTTCGGCCCTGGAGTAGTTATTCATGCAAACCAATCTAACGTGTGAGTTCTGGAACTTCGCTCACGGACACGTAGAATGAAGTCTCTTGCGGGCGTGGCGGAATT
>PMAL01000028.1:0-1674 GCA_003152555.1 Acidimicrobiaceae bacterium
GATCCCCACCGGCCCTACTCACTACAATTCAGGTTGCGGCTAACTGGCACTGTGACACACGGGAGCGCAATCGTCTAATTTTTGATGATTTCGCGAGGACATCGCGGTGTGGAATCGAATACTTCGCAGATGCGTGCAATTAGATTCATACTCATGCGGCGTAACCGATGGCGATCAGTTTTCTTCCTACTGGTAGTCGCAATTGGTCCTTGGGCAATGCAAATACCTGGTGCGNNGAATGCGGGAGCTGCGTCGAAGACCCAGACTGCTGCTCAACCTTGTACGGCAAGTCAGCTCTCCGTGAAACCAATGGAAGGTCTTGCCACGCAGGGCACGAAGTACTATTTGGTTAGTCTCAAGAACGCCTCGACCACTAGTTGCACGCTGAAGGGTTACCCAAAACTGCGAATGCTTGATGCGGGCGGAAAATACATCGCGACCTTAATTACTCATCGCGGTGCCTTTGTCGGCGCGAAAGCTACTGGTGTGACGTTGGTCACCGTTAAGCCCGGCTGGTCAGCCTTGTTTTCTTTAGCGTTTCCCGACTCGATCGACTACGCCCCGGCGACCTGTCCGATTTCGGACCATGTGGAGATCCTTGTTCCTAACATGAAAGGGTCCGTCATCTTCAAGTGGCGAATCCAACCGTATGGTGGCGCAACCGTTGCAAAACTCCACTGTGGGGAAATTGGTGTGTCGTTTCTCTCTGGCCCCTATCACCTAACTAAGTCCCAATTGTGATCGAGGTTGCCCCTCGGAAAAGGACAGCGCAGTTGAGGTGCGTCCATGGCGCAGTGGGAAGTTGATCGACGTTTTTCAATCGTTGTCACCGTGAGACCTGACTTGGCAATGTCGACGATGATTCTTGTCTTGGCACGGATGTCACCACATTCTCCCTAACACTGATCGGGAGTTAAGTTCTCCAAGGCTCGTCTCTCTAGCCAGATATTGTGCACGTTGGCCCTACGAAATGAATTCGCCCGTGACGTTTCCTGCTCACCAAATCCCACGTTTCACACAGACCATTCCGACAACAAGCAGGCTTAGCCGACCAGTCGCCAATGAATGGACGCAGACCTGTAACGTCGGGCCTCCGACACCATTTGATGTTGCGGATTTTCTGGAACAGACGAACTCCTAGAGATTAGTCATCCTTCCGCGGCCGGTAGTTCTTGGCTGGATTCAGTGTGAAGTGGTGGAGTAGCTCGCCGTCTTCGGTGATAATCCGAACGTCGAGATCGGCCATCGAAATGATGACGCGGTGTCCTCGGTAGCGACGGCCGAGTCCGATGTGGTGCTGGCGCTGTCGGTAGCGCAGGGTGACGGCGCCGGTATCGTCGACGCGGTCGTGACGCACGCAGGTTTTGGCGAGGAGCGTTTGGCCCGCGAGCACGGGGACGCCTTGTCGAGCGCGCGCCAGGTTCGCTAATTCTCGTAGGCCCAGCGCGTCGAAGATTCGATGCGTCCCAGCCTAAACAAATGGACGATTGAGGCGAAGTCGCCGCTGCGTGTCCCACCACACTACGTTGAGTGGAAACTCACGAGCGCGACGAGGCAATGTTCGATGCGTCGCCGACGCGACGCGGAGCAGAACGTTGAATCGGCGCTGACGCGCGTCACTCCACGTGAGCCCGAGTTCACGGCGAAACTCCTCGGGCAAGAAACCGGCAGTGA
>PMAL01000028.1:1686-4474 GCA_003152555.1 Acidimicrobiaceae bacterium
GGGGAGACCTGCAGCGTCGTCGCGAATCGTGCGCAGTGAAGGTAGAGTTCGTCGAGCGTTGACGAAGTTTGTGGCCCGTAGACGAACGTGACGGCGTCTAGCGCACCTTGGTACATGCAGGCAGCCACCCACAGCTGGAGATCGGTGTGGAACGCGTTGTAAGAAACGGCGTCGTCGACGAGCGAGTGAACCTGTTGGTGTTGACGGTTTACTTCACGTCCAACGCTGGCGCGCTGCTCGTCGTTGCCGAGCAACGCAACGAGGATGTAGCCAAGTGTCGTGCGGGTGCGCTTGATCGGATGCTTCGTTAACGCGCCCGTCTCGACGCGACTTTCCGCGACGCCGTGACCAATAGGAAGTCGTGAGAGCTGCATCACCACGTTCGCTCCCGCTGGTGCCAGAGATAGGCCGTTCATAAGCATTGCTCGCAGCTCGGGAGATGGCACCCCGTCTTTGCTTGGTGCTGCTTTACTCCTACGTGGTGGCATCGAATTCACTTGGTCGATCGAATTTTCATTCCCATCGTAGACCTGAGCGCTCATTCTCTCCTCGTGAAGAGTCTGGCCAATCCGTCTCCTCATCTGATTGACGACNNCTCCAGTAAGGCGCAAATGTTCAATCAGAGTTGAAATGAACACCGCTAGCTACCCAAGAATGAAGCCTCCATTAGGTTGCATACTTGTCACGTCGGGCCACAGAGCAGAACCCACACGGTCTAACCCAAGCGCCATTAGGTTGCATTCCTCACGTCGGGCCTTCGACTCCATGCGAATTGATTCGATTCTGCTGAGAATAGGACGGAAGAGATGATCGGTTGAAGGTGAGTACGGTAGGAACTAGCACCTGACAGGGAGGTCCCTGGTGGCACCCGTAACGATTCGACAGATGTTCACGTTCGAAACAACCGTCGAAGGGAACACTCGAGGTTTCATGAGGTGGTTCTTCGCGCTAGCCGTACCAGGCAACGTACTTCTCTACTTGATAAACGTTGCAACCAACTCTTACGCTTACCGGAGCACAACCGGCATCTGGCTGGAAGCAGCAATTGACTTCGCAATCTTCATGACGGCGCTGATCGTTGCCCAAGGTAAGTGTGCACGACTCATTCGCCATGATGGGTAGGGTCACGAACTAATCTACGGAGGTCGCGCCTCTTGTTCGTTATCTGTTAGTTGCAATTGTGCGGGCAGCCAGTGGGAGGTGGCAGAACCGTTGGTTCGGGCCTTCAACTCGAAACCAATTCTTCCGTTTGGGCCCACAATGATTCGCACTCATATTGCCAGGGACCTTCAAGACTCGAGCCGCCATGACTATGCATTGCGTCGGATGTTCTTGCGCAATAAAATTAGTATCGATCGCCATACTACGAATGGATCTCGCACCTTCTAAGTGAATAGGAGAGGCTTAGTACCCTGCTGCCTACTTCAATTTAGGGAAAACGGCGACGCAACTGATCTCCACAATTGCCTCGGGATAAATGAGTTCACTTACTCCCACGGCTGTCCAAGCGGGATATGGGGCGTCTAAGAATTCGGAAGCGACTCTGAGTACGGTTTCGGTCTGGATTAGAAGGCCGACATGGTACGAGTTGATTTCAACCACATTGGACCAATCCACTCCTGCTTCGGCCAAAGTGACTTCGATGTTACGAAATACTTGGCGAATTTGCGCTTCCGGGTCGGCTGCCAAAGACCCGTCGCTCGTCTCGCCTGTATGTCCGGTGAGTCGCAATACGCCGCCGGCGCTCACTGCCGCAGGAATGTGGGTCTCCGCATAAAAGTCAGCCCATATTTGAGGGACAATTACTGAACTTGGTGCTCTATTGTCGTTATTTGCGTTGATGACCGGCCTTTCCTTTCGCGTACGAGCTGATCAGGTAAGGAGTGTATCAAGGCCTTTGCGCCGCTGGCCTACTCTCCGTAGTCCCTGACTGCCTTCTTGTCGTACTCGCAATCTGCTGGCCCACCGTTGACGGACCAACCGTCCATCCATGATCGGGGATTTAGTAAGACTATGACGCGAAAGGGGGTGATTACATCCAATGCTCAGTCCTGCACGTAAATCGCTATTTGGTGCAAACTTCTACGAATCTGAACCGACGCACTCATTAAGGGCCCAGGGGACGAATCGAACGGAAGTTTTCGTTGGGTCACCATCCGCCCTGGCGACTACTGCTCAGAATTCGGGTTGGTCGTTCCTTTCCACCTTCGAAGTGATTGAATTGCGCCTTCGCGATCTTCCACCTTCAACTTTTTTACAATGTTCGCGATATGAGTTCGCACTGTGACTTCAGAGATGAACAATCGTTTGCCAATCTCGCCCGTGTTGAGACCATCAATCAAAAGTTCGATCACCTCACATTCTCTCTGCGTCATGCGTGCACCGCTCGAGAGACGTTCTCGAGAACGTCGGTGCAGATTCTGAGTGTTCCAATCATTTACGAGACGTTTGATGAGGACTCCCGTGAGAACGGTTTCACCCGCCATTGCTCTGCGGAGTAAATGGGGAATCGTCGTCGGACTTTGACCTTTCAACCAATAACCTGATGCTCCTACGGCGAGGGCCGAGAACAGATCAGCATCGTCAGTGGAAACCGTGAGTATTACCACCAAGATCGCGGGTTGCTTGGTTCTGATTATCTCCGCTGCGTATAGGCCATTTCCGGGCATTCGAATATCAAGTATTGCGATGTCGGGTGACATTTCACGCGAGACCCGGATCGCTTCGTCGGCGTCTGGAACTTCGGCGCACACGACAAATCCGTCTTTCTCGATGGCACGGCGAATCA
>PMAL01000101.1 GCA_003152555.1 Acidimicrobiaceae bacterium
GCAGGCCAATCCAGTACATGGTGCAAAGATGGCCAATTGGATAACTCGAGTGCGTGTGTTCAACCAACTTCGGCATGGCCGTCGTGCCCGAAGTGAAATTCACGAGCAGAGGATCGTCAGCTTTGGTGAGTCCGTCTACGACAAAGGGTTCGACGTCGTCGTGGTACTCGCCGTATTCGAGCCAGCCCTCTACCGGTTCACCGACCGCGACCCGCACTGCCGTGCTGGAAGCATGATCGAAACGACTGGCAACGTCCGAGCAAGCGATGACGGCACCGGCGTGCGCGCGTTCCGTTCGGTCCCGCAAGTCCGCCAAGGTAAGTAACGTCGTAGCGGGTATTAAGACCGCACCCAATTTCATGAGGGCGAGAGTGGTCTCCCATAATTCAACTTGTTTGCCTAGCAAGACGAGTACTCGCATAGCGCGTGTGACCCCTCGGGCACGTAACCAAAAAGCGAGTTGATCGGATCGACTCGAGGGCTGGGCGAAAGAGTGCGAGAAGTCGGCGCCGCTGTCTTCAATAGTGCGCAGAGCAACACCGTCCACGTTGTCCTTGGCGAGCACCGCGTCGAACCAATCGAGAGCAAAGTTGAACTCAACTGGGCGCGGCCAAATGGATTGCCTGCACGCCTCGTCGTATTCGGTGCGTAGGTCGAGCAATAAATCACGCGCGGCCCGAAACTGATCAGTTGACGAGTTCATAGTCGGGCCATCCTTCATTTAATGCTGCCACTGACGGCGGAATCGTCAGATTATTTGTACAGGTTTACGCGGCTTTTGCGCCCACGTCAAGAATCTTGACCCCGGAACGCGACGCGCAACCTCTCGCTCTAAAAGATACCCTCGACGCGCGGTATCTACTGCGCGCAAGACGTTAACTACTAACGTTCAACTAGTTCGATTTAGTAGAAGCGAGTGCAATGTGTGTACCACCGAATCGCGAGAACGTCGCCACTCGCACATTGGGATGGTTCGTCGAGTGACCGACGGTTTCGTCATTCGCGCCGACGGTCACTCGTGAACATTCTCGTAGGGATTGATGTGCAGGCCATTGAGGAAGTTGAGACGTCCATGCGACTTTTCGGTGATCGCTACACCCGCAAACTATTTACCGAGCATGAAGTGCATTGTTGTGGTGGAAATCCGTTGACGGCCGCGAGCGGACTGGCGGCTCGTTTCGCGGCAAAAGAAGCAGTACTCAAAATCCTCGACACCCGAGAGGCCGTCCCCTCATGGAAAACAATCGAAGTACGACGCGACGAAGGTGGGCGGCCCGAGATTGTCCTGAGCGGCGAAGCGGCAGAACTGGCGCGCCGCCAGGGTGTTTCCGCTATCTCTCTTAGTCTGAGCCACGGTGGAGGGATTGCAACCGCCGCCGTCGTGGCACAAGTGTCGCCGCCTCTTGATGAGATGAATCAATGAGCGACTTCGACCAATCAATCAGAAAAGTACTCGACGAACACGGTCGCCTTCCCGAGTCGGCGTCGACCTTGAGTGACAATGACGATCTCTACGACAACGGACTGTCATCGCACGCCAGCGTAAACGTGATGCTGGCGTTAGAAGACGCCTTCGACATCGAGTTTCCCGATTCGCTCCTGAGAAAAAGTACGTTTCAATCCGTAACCGCAATCCGCGAGGCTTTGCAGTCACTGGGCGTAGTAGTCGCTCCTGAATAGGGCCTCGGCCTACGATGGATTCATCAAAGCGTTAGGGAAGGGTTCTTTGATGAACGCGCAAGCTTTGCTTCAAGATCTTCTCACCGCCACCACCCGTGACCGACGCCACCGTGGGTCGAAACGTCGTCGCGGTATTTTCGTATGACATCGATCGAGCACGTCGAATACCCAACGGAGCAAGCACTCTGGTTCGGACCTGCCGAGCGGCCCCTCGTGGGATGGTTAACCACACCCCCCGGCGAATTGACGCGCGGTGGCGTGATTTTGGCGCCGCCCATCGGACAAGAGGCGTTCTCCGCTCGTCGCGCCCTGAGACAGTTGGCCGCGTCTCTTGCAGCCCGTGGCTTCGTAGCATTACGTTTTGACTACGAGGGCACGGGGGACTCCAGCGGAGATTTTGACGAGTCCGATCGCGATCGAGCGTGGGTTAACAGCATTGAAGAAGCGACCAACTTTCTGCGGTCGCTTGGTCTCGTTTCAATTTCGGCGATTGGAATGAGACTCGGCGCCACCCTGACGGGAGTGGCGGCCATCGAAAGAGACCTGCACTTTAAGTCAATCGTTTTTTGGGATCCCTGCGAGTCTGGTCGAAGTTACCTACGCGAACTCTCTGCGCTCGAAGCGTTGCGTCGCGAAGACTTCCAAATTGATCAGGACGGCGCCGTCGAATCTTCGGAGTTCTTTTTCACGAAACAAGCGGCGAGCGATTTGCGAAAATTGAATTTGGCGAACGCCGGATCAGGGTCATTTGCCGAACGAGTTCTGGTCGTCGCTCGCCAAGATCGCGTGATTCCTGAAAAGCTTCGCGCCCGCTTAAACGAAGAGAATGTTGACTGGCGGGAGACTACCCAACAAGAAGCATTACTCGACGTCGAGTCGTACTTCGCGATGATGCCAACCGAGACAATTGACACCATCTCAGCGTGGTTGATCGCACCATCGACCTCGTGCACAACATTCCTCGCGCCAGAGGTAGCAACGTCCGCCGTGGTGGCGCACGAACCAGGAAAGCTTTCGGTCCAAGAGCACTTCGTACGACTCGGCCCCCGTCAACTCTTTGCCGTCGTGAGCGAGCCCGTTGGCGAGTCGCGCGGACCGTTGATCGTGTTCATGAATTCGGTAATGGAAGACCACACCGGTCGGGCGCGCCTCTGGGTCGAGTTGCCACGCCGCTGGGCGGCCCAGGGCTTGCGTTGCGTGCGATTGGACCTGAGTGGATTCGCCGGAAGTTCCTGGCCCCTCAACGAACCTGATCGTCCCATGTTCGACCGAGACTGGCTAGACGATGTACCGACTGTTGTTCAGAACTTGAATCCGCAAGACCCGTCCAACGCTGTCCTCATTGGCCTGTGTTCGGGCGCCTACGTAGCCGTTGAAAGTGCCTTTTCGCTCGGTGCTCGCGGCGCCTGCGTCATCAATCCTCCGGTCGCCATCGACTTTCTTCACGGCGCGGACCACCTGGCTAGTTCGCGACGAGCACTGTTTCGGGCGATGGCCGTGCGTCTTAAGCGCTTGGCCGTGAATCATCAATGGGTCGCCGCAACATTGGCGCACGCCTCTCTCGCGATACTGCCTTCCTCTCGCTTCGCCGATGCACTGAGCAAATTGTCCAACAAGGGAACCGACCTACTCGTGTTCGCCAGTGCCGACGATTTTTCTCCGCGACCACGAACTCCCTTTTTCCGCTCGATTGACATCCGACGACTGGGAAAGTCAAAAAACTACCATCTCGAGATTGTTCCCGGACTAGACCACGGAATGCACAACGCCGCCTCGAGAGCCCAAACCGTGTCGATCCTCGAGCGTCACGTACTCGAACACTTTGCGGGCGATTCGCCTCTGACGGGTCTTAGGACACCATCGACCAACGATTGATAAGTCGCCAAACAGTGAATGGACCGCTATCGAACTCACGAGTGCGCTGCAAAGTGATTTGAGAAAATGAGCCGTTAGCCGAGGGGTTCCATTTCTAGTATCCACAGTGGTCCGTCGCCACACTCAATGCGAACGCCCTCTTCGGCGGGTCGGTCCATCGAGGTTCGAAGAACACGCACCATCGTGCCATCCACTTCACCAATCGGTCCGACCACGGAATGGGTTCCGGGCGTAAAGGCCCAGGCACGAACCTGGTCATGCACAGTGCGTGCCGGCATCGACCAGTTGATGCTCGCGTAGTCGAGACCGAAGGGCTCGGCGTCACTCGCCCCTTCATTCGATTGAGGATCGCCGGGATCACCGGCCGCCACTCGTTCGAGCACGCCGCGCAAGAGCCTCAGCCCGAGAGTGCACAATCGGGGAACGACGTCATAAACTGTGTCTTCGACCAGCACCGGCGTTGATTTCTGAGCTAGCATCGCGCCCGTGTCGAATGTCGAATCCATCCGATGCCAGGTAACCCCGTAATCGCTATCGCCCGATCGAATTGTCCAGGCCACCGGGTTCGACCCGCGATGGCGCGGCAACAGCGATGGATGATAGTTGATGGCGCCGTATGTAGGGACCTGCAATGCGCCCGGCGAAAGGCGCCACGGAAATGCCCACGACACCACGAGATCGGGTTGCAGTGACGTCAACATTGGTTTCACGGACTCTTTGTCCGGAGCGATCAACACTGGTGTACCCGGTATTACCGTGCTGGCATCAAACCACGCCAAACCGGGCGTCGGCTTCCTCCTCAGAGCCGCCATTGCGGCCACCGGCTCATGGCCCAACCTTCGCAATGTGCTCGCCAACATGTCCGCGACGTCAGGGATATTTGAAAGTATTACAACCCGCCAACCGCTGGTGCTCATGACAGCGAAGTGTAATCCGCCAATACGCAAACCCAGCGCTCGAGCATCGCAGTGCGCACGAGGCAGTAGCCAACACCCTGTGCCTACAAGGGACGAAGACCGGCTTCGGACAATAAGAGCCGCTCGTCAAGCTTGCTCGAACTATTGAGCGGCAACCGCTCAACGAATTCAATTCGATTGGGCAACATAGTGTCGGGTAGCTGTTCTGCGGCCAGTCGACGTAATTCCAACGCGGACGTCGCCGCGTCGACCACCACAAACGCGGCAATCGCGAGTTCGTCCTCATCGTCGTACGCCACACAGGCGGCGGCCGAAACGTTGGCCAATCCTCGCATCACTACGCTCAACTCAATCAGGGATACGCGTACCCCGCTCCGTTTTACCACCCGATCAGAGCGATCTACGTACACATAATTTCCCTGCCGGTTCTTGTAGACGAGATCACCCGTTCGGTACACCACTTCTCCCGCCACGACGTCGTTCCGCAGTACGTCGTTCGTCAGCTCCGTCGCCCCCCAGTAACCGTCCATCAACTGGCTACCGCCGATGTACAGCGCACCGACCTGATCCGGTCCTTCAATGACTGACCCCTCGTCGTCAATGAGATGAAAGGAAACCCCGGAATGGGGAGTACCCATCGGAACCATTGCGTCGCCTGTGACCTCCGGCGTGAGATGCACGTGCGTAACGGCGATCGCGGTTTCGGTAGGTCCGTAACGATTAAATACTCGAATCTTCGGCGCGTGCGCCCACAGTGCTCGGACATCGGAAATGGAACTGGCCTCACCGCCAAGGGCAATCACGTCGAGTTGTGATTCACCCAACCGCGTGACTTGTGGGCTCGACAGCAACAAACGCAAATAACTGGGAGAAAAACCGGTGTACGTGATTGCCTCGTCCGCGACCGCGTTAAAGAAGGTACGCGGAAACAACAGCGCCTCTCGGGGACGAAGAATTACGGCCCCGCCCGAGAACAGGGTCGGGAACAGCGTGGCGAAGGAACCATCAAAGTGAAAGGGTGATACGCACAAGGTGCGGGTTGCTCGATTGAGACCCAGCGCATTCGACGTTGCCTGCACGGCGGCACCGAAGGCGGTAGTGCCAATGAGCACTCCCTTGGGCGTACCGGTCGTGCCTGAGGTGTAAATCGCGTACGCCACCCGAGCCGACGTTGGGAGCGGTTCCTTCGGTTTTAATCCCGAAATGGTGATCGCCGAGAATGACGTGAGCGCCGCTCCGGCGAGCGAAGAGAAAGTCGACGAACGTTCACCTCGAGTATCGGACGTAACGACGACGACCGGCTTGCAGTCCAACACGATCGTGGCCAGCCGCGCCTCGGGATCAGTCACAGCCAGGGGGACGAAGATCGCGCCAATCCATAGGCTTGCCAGCGCCGCCGTCACGAAGTCAACGGAATTGGGAAGCAGCAGGACGACTCGGTCGCCCTCGACCACACCGAGAGCTGCCAGCCCCGCCCCGAGTCGCGCCGCCTCGTTGATGAGTTGGCCGTACGTCACTTCGCGGCCAAGGTCCCTGACGGCGAGGAGATCAGGCGCGGCGCGGGCCTGATCGACAATTGCCCGCAACACGTCCGGCGCGGTCACGTTCACCTGTTCACCAGTTCACCTGTTCACCGAGGATCGGCTTGGGCCCCACGCAGCAGCCTGCCGGGAAGTTCACCCGTGACCACACCGTCTTCGAAGGTCACCGATCCGCGTTTGATTGTGAACCGGTAGCCCGTAGCCCCCTGCAAAAAGCGGCGCCCTCCCGCCGGCAAGTCCGTCACGATCCTCGGCGAAGCGCATTCAAGCTTCTCAAAGTCAATGACGTTGAGATCGGCCAGCAGTCCGGGGACGACAAGGCCCCGATCACGCCACCCGAAGTGATGCGCCGGACGTTGCGTCATCTGCTGGATTACCCACTCGATGGGCAGGCGCTGTTCGCCGGTTCGGTCTCGGGCCCAGAGCGTCATGAACGATGTGGTCATACTGCCATCACAAATTTGGCCGCAGTGCGCACCGGCGTCGGAAAGTCCGAACATCGCCACCGGCGAACTGATCATCTCGCGAACGGCGTCGAGATTACCTTGGGCGAAATTGAAAAGTGGCACGTAAATGAGCTGTCGGCCGTCCCGCTGTAGTTGCACATCGTAGGCGTATTCGAGGGGGTCGAGACCCATTCGTCGGGCCGCCGCACCCAGAGACATGCTGCGATCAAGATCGTAATTAGGCGGATCGTCCAGCACGTACATATCGTCGAAGCGACCAAAAAAGGCGTAGCCAGCGAATGCGTCGTCGCCACTGGTGAGCGCGGAGTGGCCGTCGAGTATTTGACGGCGAAGATCGGGGGTCTGCAACGCGACCACCCGTTCGGCGAGCGGCAGACCAGCGATTTTGGCATAGGCGCGCGTCGGGCTGAACACGCAGGTTGACGCTTCGAGACCCATTAAGACGCCGATGGGACGCGGTGCCACCTGGGCCTTAACCTCGAGTCCTTCCGCCTGAAGTGTTTCGGCGAGCGCCATGAGATCACGCCAGCGCTCTGGTGCGGCGAAGTCCTGTTGCACCGTATAGCTCATCGGCCGCTGGCTGGTGCGCGCGAATTCGGTCGCGAGGGCGAATTCGGCGGCGGCGAACTCATCGTCAGTGGTTTGATAGCTGTCCGAGAGGAACTGGAAGACACCTTTGTTGCTCGAGCGCAACACCGACGCCAGCGCCATGAGCTCGGGCTCGCGGGCCCGCAGGGTACCCAAGTTTTCACCGGTGCTCGTGCGATGGCGTTCAGTGCGCGACGTTGATACCCCGAGCGCTCCCGCGTCCAGCCCTTGCGCGAGAAGACGGGCCATCGAATTAATCTCATCATCGTCAGGATGTTCGCTGGGATCGGCCCCGCGATCGCCCATAACAAAACCACGCAATGCCGCATGCGGGACGTGCGTACCCACGTCAATAGTGCGTGCTTGAGCCTCCAGCGCGTCGAGATATTCCGGAAAAGACTCCCAGCCCCAACGTAAGCCCTCGTGTAATGCGGTGCCAGGAATGTCCTCGACCCCCTCCATCATGGCAATTAACCAGTCATGTCGGTCGGGAGCCACTGGAGCGAATCCCACGCCGCAGTTACCCATTGCCACCGTGGTGACGCCGTGCTGGGACGACGGCGCGAGCCAGGGGTCCCAAGTCGCTTGACCGTCATAGTGCGTGTGGGGATCGACAAATCCCGGTGTCACCATGAGTCCTCTCGCGTCTATCTCGCGACGTCCCTGACTAATGTCGTCGCCAACCTCGACAATGCGGTCGTCCACAATCGCGACGTCTGCCCGGCGGGCCGGAGAACCCGTACCGTCGACGACCAATCCGTTTCGGATGACCAGGTCGGCACTCATAGTCAGTCCACGGCCCTTAACCGCCCATAACCCATCGACGCAACGATTTACGCGCGTCGGTCAATTCTTGATACTGGGCGTTCGAAAGCGTGATAGCCCCCGCGGCGCAGTTCTCGTCGAGATGGCGCAGCGACGACGTGCCGGGAATCGGCAGCATGACGGGTGATCGATGCAGCAGCCACGCCAAAGCTACCTGGGAAGTCGTAACGCCAAGTTCCGTCGCTACCTGGTCCAGCGGACCGTCCGGTTCGGAAAGTTTCCCATTGGCCAAGGGAAAGTACGGAATAAACGCGATGTCGTGCTGTTCGCAGTAATCAACGACGTCGTCAGCACTTCGATGGGCAATGTTGTAGTTATTCTGGACGCTAGCAATGGGAACAATCCTCCGGGCCGCCTCGATTTGACCGACGCTCACCTCAGAAAGGCCAACTTCTCGCACCTTGCCTTCGTCGCGCAGCGCCTTGAGGAGACCAAACTGGTCATCGGCTGGGACTTTTGGATCCACACGGTGCAATTGGAAGAGATCGATCTGCTCGACCCCGAGGCGCGCCAGGCTGCCTTCACACTGCTTGCGCAGATAGTCGGGACTTCCGCATTCCTGCCATTGACCAGGTCCGGAGCGAGTGAAACCGGCCTTGGTAGCGATTTTCAACAGGGGCGCGTAAGGATGAAGTGCTTCACGAATCAGTTCTTCGGCAACGTTCGGTCCGTATGAATCGGCTGTGTCGAGCAGATCAACGCCCAGCTCCACGGCCCTACGCAAAATAGTCAGCGCGGCGTCGTGATCTTTGAGGGGACCCCATACACCCGAACCAGGGAGTTGCATGGTCCCAAAGCCCAGTCGATGCACATTAAGCGTGCCTACGTTCAATGTCCCGGAAACTTCTCTCATCGCCCGTCTCTCCTTCGGATTTGCCTTTCGTGACCTACTCTCAACCACATAGCCCTCGTCTAGGGACGAGGCAATCTTACCTACTGGCCTAACACAGGATTTGACAGGTCCGTCCAAGACCGTGGCACGGCGTAACCTGTTTTAACTGCGTGAGCGAAGAAAGGACCACCGTAATTATGAAATTGCGGTGTCGACGAGCAATGGCACACTTTTCGGTCGGAAGTTTTTTCCTAGTAGAAGTACCCATTCGTAGTTGCCAATGATTGAATTTGCCATCGTTGGCCTAGGCCCGTGGGGCCTATGTGTGCTGGAGCGCACCGTCAGTAGAGCGCGCCAGACGACGACTTTCATTCGTCTGCACGTGGTGGAACCAGGTCAATTGGGTGGCGGGGTGTACGCCACCGAACAGCCCGACTACTTGGTGCTCAACAACCCCTGCGGACAACTATCGCTCTACGCTTCTCCCGACGATGTCGAAGATCCACCGTACGCCAAAGGGCTCTACGACTGGGCCGTTGAAACGGGCTATCAGTGGGTGGGGCACGAGTGTCGCATTGGAACTCGTGGCGTTCCCATTCTCGCGAGCGACTACCTGCCGCGCCGGCTCATGGGTGAATACTTGGCATGGTTTTACGACTCCCTACTCTCGGACATTCCGTCGAACTTAGAGGTCGTGCGTCACTACGCCGCTGCCACCGACATCGAACCGGAATTAGGCGGTCGAGAAACCGTGTCGCTCAACGACGGCACATCTATCAGCGTCCAGCACGTCGTGCTGACCTCGGGGCATACGCTCAACGATGAATTCATCGCAGGCTCCAACGATGTGCGTTACCTGCGCCCGTACCCCGTCGAATACTTCGACACTTTCTTACCTGCAGGTGCCCCCATCGCGATTGCCGGAATGGGACTGGTGGGCTTCGACCTGCTCACCGCACTCACCATTGGTCGCGGCGGCACGTACGAGGATGTTGGTGAACGCAAACGTTATATTTCCAGCGGAAATGAACCAGACATCTATCTGTACTCTCGGTCGGGGGATCCTTACTGCGCTAAGTCGGCGCACGGTATTGACCCGTACGGCGAGTATCAACCAGTCGTGTGCACGCCGCAGGCATTTAGGGAACTCACAAATCCGCAAGGTACTCGATCAAGGCGACGCGTAGATTTCCGTCACGATCTCATGCCCATGCTGTTCGCAGAGATGCAAAGTCGCTATTACACCCACGCCGCATTTTTAGATGGGGGTGCCAGCGCGGTGGGAATCGTGCGTTCCGTTCTCCAACGGGCTTGGGCCGATGGATCGTTTGACCAAGTTGTAGCGAACCTCGAAGCTAGATACGGTCACTTCGACCCCGCCAGCTACGTTTTTACTGACGTCGACGCGCGATACGGCTCAAGCGATGACTATCAGACGCACGTCTACGAGATGGTCGAGACGGATTTGGATCAGGCCCTTGCGGTGGGCGGCAGTCCAGTGAAGGCAGCCCTAGAAGTAACTCGAATTCTGCGGGACCAACTTCGCTCCGTCATTGAGTTTGGTGGATTAACTCTTGAGTCCTACATTGACTTCCAATCCAACGTTCGAGGTCGAATCAACCGTTTCGAAGCAGGCCCACCACCCTTGCGCTCACAGCAACTTCTGGGATTGCTCGACGCCGGGATCGTTCATATTCCGTTTGGACCACATCCCGAATTGGCAGCGGCGGACAATGGAAGAGTGACCCTTAGATCGACAAAGCTTGCGCACGAGTTTGAGACCACGGTTAATGGCGTCGTGCGAGGTCACCTTGATCTTCCCTCGCTCGCACGATCTCGCTCCCCTTTGCTCAGTCGTCTCTACGCAAAAGGTCGCCTTACTCAGCTGAGTTACGGCGACACCACAGTGGGTAGCGTGGCAATCAGCGAGGATTTCCATCCCTACGACGCCGAAGGACGACTCCAGGTCAATCTTTCATTGCTCGGCGTGCTGACCGAAGGAGTTCGTTACTTCACTCACTACCTACCGTCGCCGCAAAGTCGACTACGAGCGGTACTCGACGCCCAACTCTGCGTAGAGGACATCGTTGGCTGACCTTGGAGGTTTTGACCGGTCGGGTGACCGTTAGGCGGTCGCCTTCGACAACGCTTGATCGATGTCGTCGATCAGGTCATCTACATGCTCGAGCCCGATAGACAGTCGAATGGTCTCCGGCCTGATTCCGGCCGCGGCCAACTCGCTCGAACTGAGCTGGCGGTGCGTCGTGGAAGCCGGGTGAATGACCAGCGATTTGGCGTCGCCCAGATTGAGCAATCGCTTGAACAGTTGTAACGAATCAAAGAATGCCAAACCAGCGTCGTAGCCGCCCACCACTCCAAAGGTGATGATCGAAGGGACTCGGCCATTGAGATAACGCTGGACAAGATGATGGTAGGGATTATCCGGAAAGCCGGCGAAATTCACCCACTGGACCCGAGCATCAGCGGCCAAATAAGCGGCGACCGCTCGAGCGTTGGCCTCATGACGCTCGAGGCGAACGGCCAAGGTTTCCAGACCCTGCAGGAGCAGAAAGACGTTGAAGGGCGAAAGAGTGGCCCCCGTGTTGCGGAGTTGAATCGAACGCGCTCGCACCACGAAAGCGCGCTCGGGAAAGTCTCGAGCAAACACCGCGTTATGGAACGCCGGCTCCGGCTCATTGAATGTTGGGAAACGTTTGGCGTTCTCGGACCACGGGAAATTGCCGCTGTCGATGATCGCGCCACCGAGGGTTGTGCCGTGACCGCCC
The DNA here is from genome assembly GCA_003152555.1 of Acidimicrobiaceae bacterium. GTDB lineage: Bacteria > Actinomycetota > Acidimicrobiia > Acidimicrobiales > RAAP-2 > RAAP-2. The sequence continues at coordinate 11,512 of PMAL01000101.1, forward strand.
ACGAATTTAGTCAGCGAGTGCACGACGACGTCGGCACCATGATGGATTGGCTTGAGCATCAACGGAGTCGCGACCGTATTGTCCACGATGAGCGGCACTCCAGCTCGATGAGCGACGCCGGCCACCGCCTCTAGGTCCACCACATTGCCCGCAGGGTTGCCGATTGTCTCTAAGAATACGCAGCAGGTGCGATTGTCAATGAGTGCCGCAATCGAATCGGCCTGATCGTCCACCGCAAATCGGGCTTCAATGCCCAGAGTTGAGAGCACGTGGGCAAAGTACGTGTACGTGGCTCCGTAGAGTTGCGGAGCCACCACGAAATTGGAACCGGCTACGGCGACGGTGAGAATTGCGTAACTTACCGCCGCCATTCCTGACGCCACGACCAGGGCTGCCGTACCGTCTTCGAGAGCAGCCAGGCGCTTTTCCAGGACGTCGTTCGTGGGATTGTTGATCCGGTTGTAGTGAAAGCCCGGTATCTCGAGGTCCATGATGGCGTTGGCGTGATCGGCGTCGATGAAGTCATTGGCAACGGTCTGATAGATCGGCACCGCGACGGACCGCGTGCCATCGGCTTGATAGCCGCCATGAATCGCGATCGTCTCGTCATGCATGGATTAAGTCGCTCCTCTTAATGAAGCCCGCCAAATAGTTAGCATACAAACGTCTAGGCATCGAACGACGCGACGTAACCAGAGCAATGTGGTCTTGCAACGTTGATAGGAACTTACGGGTGCTTTATCGTGCACGATAACCTTCGAGACTCCACACTGCCACCAACGTGACCCTCGGCTGACTTCATCGACCGTACCGGCAAACCGGACTCCAAAGGTCGCTCGACCTCTTTGCCATGGCGGTGTTGATAGATTGGCGCGCTGGTGTCCTGGACTTACTCACTTTGAATCATGCGAGACTGATTATCGTGTCTCACCTCGACCTACCGATCGGCGACGCATCCTCCCGGTCGAATCACGACCGGACCACCGACGGCCGACGGTTACGAATCCTCGCGGTCGGAGACGTCGTCCCGTGGCCCGCGCGCGACGGCTACCGTCTGCGATTCTCATCTGTCCTAGAAGCGCTGAGTGACGTAGGTGAGATTGATCTTTTTTTGGGTGTTTACGCGGGACAGGAAGATACGCGAAAGCTACCGAGCATTTTCAGTCGCCATGAGGTAGTCGTCGTTCCAAAGATGAACCCGTCGAGGGCCCTCGTCCTTCTTACGGCTCGTAGTCAGTTGCCCAGTCTCATACTGTGGCGTGAATGGGACGAAGCCCGCGCTCGAATCCGCCAATTCGTGAGAGGACCCTACGATCTTGTCTGGTATACGCACGCGGACACGTTCGTGGCTCTCGGCGACCCGTCCTTTGGTCCAGCGGTCGTCGACCTCGACAATTTGGTGGACCACATCCTTCAACGTTCTTTCTCGCCGTCATTCAGAACCTCAAATCGCGCCCAAATTCCAATTGGGATACATCATCTGCATATTGCCGCAATCGCCAAATGGGCGCTCAACCAGCGCGACCGCATTCTCTGGGCCCGGCTTCAGCGCTCGATCGCCAAGAAAGCTGCGACGACCGTGGTTTGCAGCGAGGTCGACCGACAGCGACTGAGGGCCAACCGTGTAGCGATAATTCCGAATAGTTACGCCGATCCCGGACCGCCTTCCGGCCCCCTACCAAACGAGCCGAACCTCGTAATGGTGGCGACGTTTACTTACCAACCCAATCTCGACGGCGCCCATTGGTTTGCACATCAAGTGCTCCCAGAACTTCGCAGACTGGTCCCTGACGTGAAGGTCCGTCTGGTGGGTCGATACGACGAACGATTAGCTGTCGCTGCCTCGGTTCCTGGTGTGGAAATCGTCGGTGAAGTCGAGATGGTGGGTCCGGAACTTCGGAATGCTCGGGGTGCCGTGATTCCATTACTTAATGGCAGTGGAACCCGAATCAAAGTTCTCGAGGCGTTCGCTTATGCTTTACCAGTCGTGACGACCGAAATCGGGTGCGAAGGGCTTGGCATTACCGCCGGTCGCCACGCGTTGGTCCAAAGCGACCCCCTGGCTTTCGCTGCTGCTTGCGCACAAATTCTCACGGACGAGTCACTATGCGAGGGCCTTCGCCAGAATGGAAGAAGCTTCTTTGTGGACCATTACCGCACATACACGGTAGCCGCGCAAATTAGACGAACCGCGTTAGGCGCGGCGCACTAGTTAGTGGCCAACGCAATAGCGCCGAGCTCAGAACCATAAGCCGGGCTTGTTGTGATGCGCCAAAAATGGCTCATGTGTCCCACTTTCATCACGGGGTATCTCCGATTCGCGGCAACTGAATGTTCACTGGAGAACCGCTCCAACTATTCAATCGAATTACCATGTAGTTATGCATAAATTGCGGTCCGACTCGCCCGACTCCGCGTGACCAATGGGACGGACCAGATCGTGTCGAGAGTGAGCGCGGTCGTGCACAGTTTGCGTGGCGACCAATTCTTTGAAGTAGCCACTGTTTCGGTGCAATCGCAATCGCTGAAAGACCGGGAACTCTTGGGTGTCCCGGACGATTACGAGGACAATCTTTCGGTCCTCGTGCGAAATAATTCATACCGAGACGCTGGCACTCAAAGATGATTGGCGAGAACCTCAATCGCCAGGGCCGAGGTCGAGGTTCTCTCGCGGATGGATGCCCGTGACGCTACGAAAAAGAAATATTCGCAAGCAAGCGATCGCGGGATCCGCCAATCAGGATGATCTCCCCGAGTCACTAATGGCCATGGCTGCGCGGGCCGGTCCCGTGAGAATTTTGGTCATTAATATCGAAGACCGGCTCCCAGAACTCCATGCTGACGACCACTACCGCGACGCATACGTCGTGTTGTGCCGCGGGGGCGTCTGTATTGGCGACGTCATGATCAACCTGACGACCGGCCTAGAGTCCATCCACAATCGATTGCGCGAGACAATAACTTCACTCCAAGCAATGGTGCCCGACCTCGCGAACCGTCCCGTAGTAGTCGACAGCGACTTGCCATATATCTCCATTGTCATCCCGACCATTGTTACCAGGACCGATGCATTGCGGCGTTGCATCGAATGTATCGAAGAGCTCGATTATCCCAACTATGAGGTTTTATTGGTCGACAACCGTAGACTTCTTCCCGAATCGGACCCCCTGCCGGGACTCGTGGATGGCAAAGCGTTGCGCGTCATTCGTGAGTCCAGACCGGGTGTCTCCGCGGCACGTAACGCTGGAGTGGCCAACGCCGACAGCGACGTCATCGCTTTCGTTGATGATGACGTCCGAGTAGATCGCCAGTGGTTACGAGCAATTGGAACCCGCCTGGCGATGAACCCAGAAATGGAAGTGGTGACGGGCCTCATACTGCCAGCTGAGATGGAAAGCCCAGCCCAAATTTGGTACGAGCGTTACTACGGAGGATTTAATGGCCCCCGGACGTTCTTGCCTTTGACACTAGAGGCGGATCCCCGTAGCCCAAGACTGCTACGGGGCAGTCGAATCCTGACGCGCGATTCGAGGGGAGCTGCGCATCGAAGTCTGGCCGTCTACGGCATCGGTGCTTATTCTGCCGGCGCGAACATGACGTTTCGAAAATCGACGATCGAGCGAATTGGTTACTTCGATGTAGCACTGGGCACAGGTACACCGGCCCTCGGAGGAGAGGATCTTGCGGCGATCATCACCGTATTGTGGACCGGGGGAAAAATGGGCTACGAACCGTCAGCAGTTACATACCACCAACACCGGCGCGAATATTCTGAACTGCTCAGGATGTTAGACGGCAACGGACTGGGCTTCACGGCGATGTTGGCTTCGCTAGTGCGAAGTGATCCGCGACACCTACTTGGCCTCTCCTCCCAGTTCTCATCGGCAGTGAAGAAGATTGTTGTGGAGCGAGGTCGCAAGATTCGAGGAATGTCGGCGGATGAAACCATAAACCAAAAGAGCGGCCCCCTCTATCCTTCGTTTCTGGCCAAGCGGGAGTTCCGGGCCTTTCTTCGAGGACCGTTGGGCTATTTTCGCAGCCGGTTGTGGTGGCGGAAATTATCGTCAGCTCACTCACGCCTCGACGACCGAACGTAAGTCCTTTCACTCAATCAGAACTTCCTTGGAGCGGTCGTGGCGCTGTGATCGGCGACTCTTCGAGGACCTGATGATCGCCAAATTCGGTTAACGCGGCGCGCTCGTGCCCATTGTCGCCGAAACAGGGTCAACGGCGTCGCTTACGGTATTGCAAGAACACTTTCTCGAGAGCGGTCACGTGCTCGTCGAAAGGGAACCGTAATTCCACCCAGTCGGCGCACGCTTCTCCAAGCCCGGGCTCGGTCCTGCGCCAATTCAGTAGCGATGAGATTCGCCCGCCGAGCTCGTCCGGATTCCGAGGCTCGACGAGAAAGCGTTCCATCGGACCCGATAAGACTTCGGGCACCGCACCCACGCGTGAGGCGATTACCGGTCGTCCCGTGGCCATGACCTCAATTGGCACACGGCCGAATCCCTCTTCGAGCCACGTGGGAAAGACGACGAGGTCTGCGGCGTGGAGGAACGGGACCACGTCGGACTGCATTGGGAACCTTCGCGTGCCCGAAGGATCGAGACTATTGAGCTGTCTATCGAGTTCGGGATCACTGGCGGTTGCCGACTGTCCCACTAGCACCAATTGCGCCTCTTCCCCACCAAGGCCCAGTCCGGCCCAGGCGTCCAGCAGCGTCCCCACTCCCTTTTCGCGGGTAATCCGACCGTAGTAGAGCACTATGGCGACATCTTCGGGGATGCCGAGGCGTCCTTTCGCATCTGCCCGTTCCGAAACCCCCCCTCGCGGATACGCATTTGGCGGCAATGCGTTGTATACGACACTGATTCGATCCGAGTCAATTCCGGCCTCAACCCAAACATCGCGCACGAAGTTGGAAACAGCAACGAAGTGGGCAACGCCACGACTCAAGAGCGCCGTTCGATTGTAATCAGGCATGTGATGCAATTGACACACGATGGGGGCTTTAGACCATCTGGCGACGGCTTGAGCCCAGAAAATATATTCGAACCGATTGAGCCAAAGAACATCTGGCGCCCAGGCCCGAGCCCACCGTGCCGGCTCGATGAATTTGGCAATCCCGGTCGGGTGATGAGTATCAAAATCGAACGAAGTTGGTCCTTCGAGGATGATGCCAGCCTCTTCATAACTGGACCGAAAGTCCCCGTCGGTCTCGAACATCAAACTAATCAAGTTCCCACGCGCGCTAAGAGCGAGCGAATCCTGGAAGGTGCACAACTCAATTCCACCGACCGGGCCAAGAGACACAGATTGAGTCAGAATTCTTAAGGGATCTGGGCAAAGCCGGTGGTCACCCAGATTCCCGTATGATTCACTGCCCAGCGCTACCATCGCAATCGCCTGTGGAGATTCACCGTCGACGTAGGTGCGCAACCACGTAAGAAAACCATGTTCGTACCGTAGGCCACAACGATTGCGCTCCGCTCATTCAATCGCTGAAAGGACGTTGATCTCGGAAAACAATCAACATTCAGGGCCTCACCAGTATCGTCGAACTTTTTCGACCTTTATTCCGATCTCGCGATAAATCGTCGCGCCGCGCAACCATGACTTGCGCCTGGCCAGAACCTTTCCGAAGAGAAGCCGCGCCGATATCAACGCGAGTGCATCCAGCTGCCTCCTGAAGGGAGAGCGGCGGCCTGGGCCCCACGAGAATGATCACGCAGTTCTGACGAAACAGTCCCGACACCCTCTCAGTCTTGTACCTCAGTTCTCCGTAGCGTTGAAGCGCACTTATTGACGGAGTCCAGCTGATTTGAGGCGCGTGGTTTCTTAAGTGTCGGGATCCGTCATCGCCTCACCATTTTTCGGTGAATGGTAATCAGGAGTCATGCGATAACGCCTGATCAAGATCGGGAGAAAGAAAATCCCTTGCAACCCCGACGAAACCAACGAAGCAATGCCTATCGCCAGAATGCCAAAGTGGCCAATGAGAGTGAATATGAGTATGAAGTAGACCGCGGTGCTCACCAGTTCACGAACGACCATCCACAAGACGCGCCTATCAATCCACGCAAACGAGGCGTAGAACCACGTTATAGCGCTACCGGGGAGTGCCAGCAGGAGCATTCGCAGCAGGGTCGTGCCATGCGTGGCGTACGTTGCTCCAAAAATTCGCAACATTTCCGGAGCGAAGATAACGCCAATGACCACGCTGGGTACCAGTACGACGATCCCCGCCCTCAATGTGACGCGCGCGTGATGACGCAGGTTCTGCGGCTCGGACGACGCTTCGACCAAGAACGACCTATCGATACTGACCAAGAAAAGGCCGACGCCACTCGAAATCTGTGCCGGCATGTAGTAGTAGGCGTTCGCGACGGCGCCCAGTCGCTGTATCACAATCAGAATGACGACCGAAGACGAGAGTACGCCGATCAGTAGGCTGGCGTACTGCGCACCAGTGAGAACGACAAGCTCACGCATTGAGGGCAGACTTTCACTCGGCGGATTGAGTGACTCATGCTCCGGTATTCGCTTCACGAAGAGGTACCAGTTCACCAGAATGACCATCACCACTACGGGGGTCATCCACGCGATGAAAATGCCTTCTCTCGCCGAGAGCATGATGAATGTTGGAAGAATGGCGAGCTTCACCAGCCCGTAGAGAATGTTCTCTACGGGCACCCATCGAGTAGCGCGCAAACCAACGAGCACCGAGTCTTGCAGTGCGAATATCGTCCACAGCACCACTGCGACGACGAACAGCGCACGCCACACGAACGAGGGTGAAATGAACCTTTCGCCAAGGCCCATCGACACATAAGCGATTGCAATAATGAGGGCGAGCGACACGCACGTCGCATAGGCGCGAGTCACAAACGAGCGCGTTCGTTCTCCAGCAATCGGAAGGAAGCGCTCGAATGACGACCCGAAACTTAGTTGAGCGAGAGAAGCGAGCAATGTCATCGCTGCGATCTCGGCCGTCGTGCGGCCGACCGCTGCGGTCGAGCCCACGTGAGCCGCCACCCCCCAAAATACAACCCCAACTACTGCGCTGCCTCCTCCGGAAATAATCAGAGCCACGGCATTTTGCATGAGGCTCCCGACTGAGGGGCGCCTCATTCAAAGCCTGTGGACGGGGTTTTTCTCGTTGATCTCTTCATAAGTAAGAATCTCAAACTGTAGCTAAGAATACGCAAGGGTAATCTCTCGCCGAAACTTTTGCCGCATCAAGGACCAATCAAGCGAAGCCCCAACTTCCGTCCTTTTCTGGCAACTCCGACGCCAGAGAAACGGGCAGTCAATGGCTAGGTTGGCTCGATCCACCCCTCTTCAGCGGTTAGTACACGGCGTCCATGCACCGTTCGACTAGCAACTGCGAGGACTTTCGTTCAATCCATTCGCCGCCCAACGTCGCGATTACCCTACGGACTACCGTCCCGTTTTAGCCTCGATGCAGCGTTGGAAATTTCATGCCCAGGGGAAGGCGAACCATTCCAACGGTCGTACTGACCTATTTCAACGCGGACCCCGAGTTCTTTAAACTCTCCGGTCAACCTGACGGAGCAAGTTTTCTTCGTCCTTCTGCCACACCAAATGAATTTTCTGTCCGCACAGCATAAATGACTACGAGGCGCCGGCGAACGGAATCAAAGCGATCCTGAACGCGTATTGGCCTATCTCCAACCCTTGGACCCTAGTTCGCTCAAGTCACCCGAGAGACGCAAAATGGCCAGTCGACTCGATTTCCCCAATAATATTGGGCTCCCTGAGGTTTCATTTGTGAAACCCACGAACTATTCGCTACAATGAGAATCAACTTTCAATGGGTTTCGTTACGCGAAACAGGGCACATCTGAACGAGTGGCATCGGATGAGAGCGGTTTTTCCAGCGATCTAACTGCGAAGGGGAAAGAGTTCAGAACGTGGTCGGCTCAACGCGAAACGACGGTGATGGAACGGCTCCCCGGTCGCCCCTGATTGTACCGCGCCGCCATGTACTGGCTGGTGCAGGTATGGTTGCTGGCGCCATTGCTCTGGGCGATCTTCGCAATGACAGTTCATTCGCGTCAACAAAACCAGCGGGGCTCGCGGGTAGAGAACTCACTTCCAATTTGTCCAGCCCTACCAGCGCGATGTATATCGTGGCCCATCCGGACGACACCTTAGTATTTCAGAGCCCCTCGCTACTGCAGAACATCCAAAACGGCCTCCAGGTTCAGACCATCCATTTAACCGCTGGCGACGACGGAATGGGCGAGGTCTACTGGGGACAGCGTGAGTTAGGCATCTTGGCGTCGTACGCCCAAATGGCCGGCGCGGCCAACAACTGGACGACCTCTTCTCTCACGGTCGGGAGTCATAAGATCGTGCTCGACACGCTCATCGCGCAGCCCGAAATAACGGTGGCGTTTATGCGCCTTCCGGACGGCGACTTTCCCGGTGGCGAAGGCACGGCTCTCTATGACTTCCAGAGCCTCATGCAACTCTGGCGGGGCTCGGAGACTTCGATTACCGCGGTGGACGGCTCGACTTCGTACGCCGCCCAGGACCTGATCAACACGTTGGCCTTCATGATGAATTCGTTTCAACCGCAACTGATAGTTGCGCAGGACTACGTCAATACCTTCGGTGATGGTGATCACATGGATCACTACGCCACGGCGCAATTCTCGCAATCGGCACACGCACTGTATTCGACGTCACACAGTTTCGTCGGGTACATGGGTTACCCCATCGACGCGCTTGTCGCCAACCTCAGCGGCACCCTTCTCAGCGCCAAGCAGTCGGCCTTCTACGCCTATGGCGCCTTCGACGCGCTGACCTGCTCAAGTGAAGTGTCGTGCGAGACAACGCAGTATGGACCATGGTTGCAACGCCAATACATTGTCGGATCCATTCCGACAATCGATTTGCCTATCGCTTCCGCCGGCCCCGTCCAAAGCGTTGGCTTGTCGGCAACCGTTCAATTGAACGGGTCAGCTAGTTCCGATCCGGATAACGCATCGCTGAGCTATTTGTGGACCCAGACGGCCGGCCCAGAGGTGACGCTATCCAGCGTCACCTCAATCAAGCCAACGTTCACGGCCCCGTCGCTGTCGGAAACATTGATCTTCTCTCTCGTGGTGGCGAATAATACTGAAGTCAGCAATCCCTCCCTGGTGACCATTACTGTCGGCACTCCGGTAAGAGTGGATACCAACGTTGCGCTCTTGGCAACGGCGACGGCCTCTTCCCAGAACAGCTCCACCGGTCAACTGGCCAGTTCGGCCATCGACGGCGACATCAGTGGTTATCCCAACACCGTCACGGCGGAGTGGGCCACCCAAGGCGGTGGGGTCGGCAGCTGGCTAAAGCTCACCTGGGCCAATGTTTACACGATTAACTACGTGGATCTCTTTGACCGCCCGAACCTCAACGACCAAATCACCTCGGGCACCCTGACGTTCTCCGACGGCACCGTGGTGGACTTCGGCGAGTTGCCCAATGACGCGTCGAGCGGACTGACCGTGAACCTGAGCGCGCCCATCAACACCACCTCGCTCCTCATGACCGTCACCGGCGTCAGCGCCACGACGGCCAACGTCGGGCTCGCCGAGATTCAGGCCTGGGGGGCCGAATCGACACCCGGCACGATACCCACCGCGTCCGCCGGTCCCGCCCAGACCGTGGCCTCAAGCGCCGCGGTGACGTTGAACGGTTCGGCCAGCTCGGACCCGAACAACAAGTCGCTCACCTACGCCTGGACCCAGACGGTCGGCCCGACGGTGACGCTATCCAGCGCCAGCGCGGTGCAGCCCACCTTTACCGCGCCCGCGGGACCCGCAACACTGACCTTCTCGTTGACGGTGTCCAACGGCACCCAAACAAGCAATCCTTCCCTGGTGACCATCACGGTCAGTGCACCCGCCGGTTCGGGAACCAACGTCGCGCTCTTGGCAACGGCGACGGCCTCTTCCCAGAACAGCTCCACCGGTCAAGTGGCCAGTTCGGCCATCGACGG
>PMAL01000176.1 GCA_003152555.1 Acidimicrobiaceae bacterium
TGAGATCGCGCGATGGTTTGGAATGATCTGTGCAGTGACGGCTCGCGGGCGAAAAATGACTCATCGCGACGGCAAAGAATTTGGTGCCCTTTTTCTTGTGACACCTCGTGCTGTGCACGTTTGGATGGTACCAGTGACACTCCGGAGGTCCCCGAGGACGCCACGCACCTCAATCAAGCAGGGAATTCAGGAAATCTCCGTGATGTAGGCGCCGACCAATTGGGCGGTCTGCTGGTTGACGTCACCCTCGCGACGCTCGCCGTGGTTCTCTTGGAAATGGGCGAAGGCCGAAGTCGACGAGATTGGGTTCACGTCGCTGTCCCCATGATTGTGGAATGAGACGTGCACGAAGGAGTCATCGGCCAGTCGAAGGACAATGTAACTGACGTTGTCCGGTTTTGACTCGTTGAGTTCGTCAAACACCGCTTCGACGCGACGTTGGTTTTCGTCGGCGGCGTCCTTCGACTTGGTTGAATAGCGCGTGACCAATCGTTTTTCCATGGGCGTCTCCTTCGCCAATCTGGTGCAGCGATGCTGGACAAGGGCGAGCGTACTGGTATCGCGCGCGTTTCCTACGCACAGTGCACACTTCTACGACGGCTAGCGCGCGGGACCTTTGCGGAACTCTTGACGAGTTTTCTGTCGGGCTTGCTGCGCCTCGCGCTTCTTGGTCTGCGCCGCCTCCTTGATCTGTTGGGCCCGTTTGTATTGCGCGTTGCGATACGAGTCACGCTCGTCGTGCACCTGATGGTGCAATTCCTGTTTCATTTGAAGCCACGCCGTGCGCGCTTGCTTGATGGCGGTGACTACCTGGCGGCGCGCTTCATTGGAGGCTTCGGCGGCGACTCTTAATTGCTCGCGGCCGTTGGCGCCTTGGACCGCCATGCCGAAGGACCACAGACCCGTATCAATGAGGCGCGCGGCCCGTTCAACTTCGTCGAGCACCGCGGCGCGCACTTGGCTCGGCGTGCTCCTTTCACCCGAATATTTGACGATCGCGCGAAAGAAAATCCGCCACAGTCCGACCAAGGCGTTGGCGGCAATCTGGGGCTCGGGATCTTCAGGGTCAACGCCCGCACGTGCCGCCATGGATTCGGCCGCGATCTGGGCTAAGCGGTCCATCATGTCCACTTGGGCCGTTCGCAACGCTGGCGTCTGCTCTATCAGGTCGACGAAGCGGCGAATCATGGTCATGTCCTGGCGTTCGGTGCCCTCCCAGTGCGTGAAGAGATCGTCCATCTGCGACTTGAGGACTTCGACCGTCGCCACGACGGGGGAGATTTTCGCCGCGCCTGGACCCAGGGTGCGGCGGATCTCGCTCGCCATTTCCTCTTCGCGGTCCAAAATGAGCGATTCCTTGTTTGCGAAGTAGTTATAGATCGTCTTTTCTGACACGTTGCAGGCGGCCGCCACTTCGGTGATGCGCACGTCGTCAAATCCTCGGTCCAGGAACATCGAGGTAGCGGTGTCGGAAATTTGCTGACGCATGAGTCGCTTCTTGCGTTCACGCAGGCCCTCGTCCTCTTGTGTGGTGTCCTTTAAGTGCTCTCGTACGGTCTGGCGCCAGTCAAGAATGTCGGGCCAATGGTCGCGATTATTTTCTGTCACGGCCAGATTTTACCATTATTTTGGCAATATTTCTAGTTGCTAGATATATTTAGTCACTATATACTTTTGCGATGAACCAAGATACCCTGCTCACAAATGAAGTAGTAGTGCGCACCGAGAACCTGACCAAACGCTTCGGTGAATTTGTGGCCGTGGATCATTTTGATCTGGAAGTGACCTCGGGATCGATCGTGTCGCTGCTCGGTCCCAACGGCGCGGGCAAGACGACAATCGTGAGAATGTTGGCCACGCTCACCGAACCCAGTGCCGGGTCGGCCACGGTATGTGGTTATGACGTGGTGCACCAGGCCGACCGGGTTCGTTCGGTTCTGTCGTTGACCGGTCAGTTCGCCGCGCTCGAGGATAATTTGACGGCCCACGAGAATCTGATACTCATGGCCCGCCTGCGTGGATACGGCCGGGGGGCGGCGAAGCGGGTGGTGGAGGGCCTCATCGAACGACTCGATATTGACGAGTTTCGCAACAAGCTCGTCAAGTCCGTCTCGGGAGGACAGCGCCGCCGCGTCGACCTGGCGGCGAGCCTGGTGGTCCAGCCCCGGATCTTGATCCTCGACGAGCCAACCACGGGCCTGGACCCACGCAGTCGCCAAGTGGTGTGGTCAGTCATCAGAGAACTGGTGTCCGAGGGCGTCACGGTCTTTCTCACCACGCAGTATCTAGAAGAGGCTGACGCGTTGGCCAATCACATTGTCCTGATTGATCACGGGCGCGCAACGGCGGCGGGTACGCCCAGTGAACTGAAATCGCGCATTGGCGACCAGCGAGTGGACGTGATCGCGCTCGACACCCTGGGCTTGGAGCGACTTGTCGGTGCGCTGTCATCCTCGTTTGAAATCACTGTCTCGCACGACCGTCGCATGGTGTCGATTCCTGCGCCCCACGACCTCAGTGATCTGGCGGCGGTTACCAGTGCCGTGGCGCAGACCGGGGTGAGCGTCGACGAAATTGCCCTGCGCCGGCCAACCCTCGACGACGCCTTCATGGCCCTCACCGGTCAGCCGTCGGACTCCGCGTCAGCCGAACTTCAACCCGAGGAGGTTGCCTCATGAGCGCCGTCATTACTGTCACACCCGCTCACTTAGCGGCCGAAATCTTGCCCGAGCGACCCGTTCGGGTACAGCGATACTTCCGTGAGACCTTTCTGCTCATTGGTCGAGGACTGCGCACCATTCCGCGGGTCCCGGAGCGCTTGAGCGACGTCACCATCCAGCCGATTATCTTCACGCTGCTGTTTCTCTACGTCTTTGGCTCGTCGATCAAAATCCCGGGCATGACGTATCAGAACTATTTATTGCCCGGACTCATTGGTCAAAGCTTGGCCTTCGGGGTGATCGGCGCCGGGGTCGCGACGGCGACGGACTTCTCTACCGGCGTGGTCGACCGCTTTCGCTCACTGCCGGTGACCCGGCTCTCGGTCATCTCGGCCCAAGTCGTTGGTCAAATCATCGAGCAACTGTTGGGTCTGGCGATCGTTACCGTGATGGGACTGGTGCTCGGATGGCGTCCCCACTTGAGCCCGGGTGGATGCGTGGAGATAATTGTCCTCGTCCTTTTGGGAATGTTTGCCTTCACGTGGTTTGGCGTGCTGATGGGCATGCTGGTCCGCAGTTCGGACGCCATGCAGGGGATTGGTTTCGCCATTGTCCTGCCGCTCTCGTTCCTCGCGGGCACCTTCGTGCAAATCCAGCGTATGAAGGCGGTGCCGCGAGCCATTGGGGACTGGGATCCGCTGTCGGCGTTCGTCGCCGGAGTACGTCACGTCACTCAGGGAACGAACGCGCAGGGCTCGTGGCAACTGACGCACCCGGTCGTCGCCATGGTCGGTTGGTGTGCACTGATTATTGCGATCTTCGTGCCGCTCGCCTTGCGGCGATTCCGCAGGTTGAGTTAAAGCGATCCGCGTGCACGCGGCTGGTTGCGGAGAGTGAGGCGCGGCGCCATGACATTGGAGGTGACCGCGTTCGGCGTGTATTCGGCCACCCAGTCAATTTGCAAGGCAATGGGGCGGGTCGGACACTCCTCACCTGACGAGCATTTTGTCCTTTGCTCGATGTCGAGCGTCATTGGGATCTTGGGAATCTCTGACAGCACCGAGACCGATCCCCAAATCTGACCGTCGACAGTGTAAGTGATTCTGGTCGGCGTCCAAATGACTCCCCAAGTGTGCCACTTGGTCATGTTGATGCCGAGAAAACGCTGATTATTGTGATTGGTGGCGCCGTAGTGGAGCGACGCCGAGAGTTCGGTCGTTGATCCGCCCGTTTCGCCGAAATCAAGTTCCGGTGGCCACACGGATTGCTGGGGCCACAATAATTCGGCCTCATTCGGTCCGGGTCCGCTCACTCGGGAGCGCACAAAGTACGCGCCATAGGTTTGGGCTAGACCGCATTGGCACAGACCGCCCGTGACCCAATGATCGTGCCACTGCGCATCTTTATACGTGAGTAGCTGGAGCATTCCTCCTCCAACACGCACGTGCGATCCGCCAAAATGCCCCCCGGGATCTCCGCTAGGAATTCCAGTAAAGATGTCCCAACCGGCAGGCAGCGTTGACCCGACGAAGTCGTTCACGTACGTTTGGTCGAAACCAGGCAGCGCGCTCGTCGACGGTGGCGAGTAGCCAGATGGCTCCGCGCTGTCTGATGTGCCGACGGGGTATTCGGGGTTTGGTTGGGCTTTGAACTTTGGGATTGTTGTGGTCGTGGCGTCCGAACCAACGCTCGTTACGGTGAGTGAGACCATGACGCACAAAGCGAGGCCCAACGCCGCCAACGTGGCAGTCGCGACGTGATACTTGTTTGTTGACTTCACGCGGTGGCTAGTTCGAACGGGCATGGTGGGTTTGGTGCTCCTTCTGCTCATAGCGTCGATGTATGTGTTGCGGGCGGGAGCTCTTCTTCGTTGAGTTGTGTCTCAATCTCGGTCGCCTCGTTAATCCGGAATATTCGATTAAAGACCGCGAGCTTGAGTAGCCAAAAGATTGCGAAGCTCACCAAGTTGGCCGCTACTACAAGACCCGTATTGACCGGGTGATCCCAGTGGTGCGTGTGCACCAGATGACGTGCGAAGTCGGCACCGAGTAAGGAGAATCCGATTCCTAGTGCCGTCATGGCAGCGAACGGGAGCACTTCCTTGCGCAGGTGACTACGCCCGCTTTTACCCCAGGTCCACTGGCGATTCAGTTGGTACGAGGGAATTGCTGCCACCAGGTTCCCAAACAACGTGGCGTCGACCTCGCCCTTAATGATCTTGAAGCCGTACACCAACGAGATCACGAGGGCCGAGACGGCCGTTGAGACGACGGACACCGCCGTGAATCTGATCAATTTTCGACCTTGATGGGTCTTTGCCCAAGCGATGAGTGTGTGGATCGGACTTCGCACCCCGACCACGCTACTCGCGTGTGCTTTTCGAGCCAACGTCAGCTCGTGGCCGGCCGGATCGCGTGTCGGCGGCCCAATCATTTGGCGATTGTTTGGTACCCGAGCGCCATCGTTTACGTGACAGAGCCGCTCGCCCGCGGTTGGTCACTTTGGGCGAAAGTGAACGAAGATTCGGCCAAAATTTTTGGAGTCTTTCTCTACTCGGTCGTAGAGGGCTTTGACGTCCTTCTGTTCGAGGAAGCGCAGGACCCGCTTCTTTAGCTGGCCGCTGCCCTTGCCGGGAATGATCTCGACCAATTTCACCTTCTTTTCCACAGCTTCGTCGATGATCGCGCGAAGCGCGCGATCTATGTCACCGCCCTTGTTATAGATATCGTGCAGATCGAGTTTTAATTTCACACAGTGTGTCTAGCGCAGCACGACCGGGATGTCTCACCGTGAGTTTTTATTAGATGTTGGATGGACCGGCGTTACTAACTTCAGTGCGCTGTAGCCACCATCGAACGTGAGCACCGTGCCGGTGCAGTAACTGTCGTTGAGGGCCAAGTACACAATTGCCTTGGCGATGTTGAGCGGTTGGGCGACTTTTTAAAAGAATCCGACAGGCTTCGAGGGCGCGTTGAATCTGGGCGTCGTCGAGACCGACTAAGAATTCCGTGATGGCCTGGTCGAACATGGGGGTCTGGACTGCCCTTGGAGCAACACAGTTGACCCGTACCCGGGGGGCGAGTCCAACGGCGAGGCTCTTGGCGAGCCCCAACAGGCCGGCCCTGCTGGCCGAGTAGGCCGCGTGGTCACCGCGACCGCTTTGTGGCGAGACACTGCTAACAAACACGATCGAGCTGTCGGTAGCAAATAGCGGCGCCAGCGCCTGAGTGAGGTGGAACGGACCACCAAAGTTGATGGCGATGAGTTGATCAAAAGTCGTGTGGTCCGTGGCGTCGAGACCGTGCACGCCTTCGATCGCCGCGCAGTGAATGAGGGCCTTGACCCGACGCTCCGCCAGCGCCGTCACGATTGTGGCGATACCGTCGTCGGTGCTGACGTCGGCGACTGCGTCAGCGCAGTGGCGCCGACCACGACTGAATGTCCAGGTTGATCTTGCTCGTGGTGGTTTCCGGCAATCCGGCGGCAGCGGCATGGAGTTGCCATCTGTCAACGGCGGTCAGTACTTGGTCGAGTACGTCGACAACGCCCGGCACGCCAAAACGGTCGCCGACTTCACGTACGTCGGCTCGAGAAATCAGGAAGGTCTGACCGTTGACGGCCATGAGGTGTTGGCGAGTCCAACGACTCTGCGGTGCGTGCGCGTGGGTCACGTCGTAAGCGGGCGAGAGTCGCCACTCGCCACCTTGAGGCAACACGAAGGAAAAGTTCTTCGTGTGGTCATCGCAGTTGGCCGCGGCGACGTTAAAGACCATGCGACGAAATATCTCGGTGCGACTCTCAGGTCCGAGACCTAACTGCTCGGCGGTGAGGAACAGCTGACCGTAGTCGTGGGCGCCGATCTGGCGAAAATCGAGATTGGCCAGCGCGCAGAGGGTCTGGACGTGCACTTTCTCGCCGTCACCCCACCGGTCGAACCTACGAGTCATGAAGTGGGCCCGTCCTGCTTCTTCGAGCAGTCGGCATTCCATCATTTCGATACCGGCAGCGCGGGCCATGAGGTGATAGCCGTATTCAACGCGACCGAAGAATGCGCCTGAACCGAGGTCGTGATCGGCCCCGACGCCGTCAAGCTTGAGCAGCCACTGCTCAAAACCGGGATCGGCCGGCACCTGGCCCGAACGCAGTTCAGCGGTGACGGGATTGAGCGACACCACTGCTTTGGCCCTGGCGCCACCGGCCGACGTACCAACGGCAATGAGGTGTGAAATCGCCTCGGTGATGCCCGATTCGTAGTTGATGTCTCCGCGTAACGCGCCGCGCGCCGCCTGGACGAGCTCGGAGAGTTCAATGGCCGTGGTCTTTCGGGTACGCGGACCGCGAAGTGGGTGGAATTCGAGCGCGCCAATGCCGCGGGTGCCGAGGTGGGCCAGTCGGTCGAGCGCCGTGATCTGGTCGGGGGCCACGCCCTCGTTGGCGAGGTACGAGGTGGTGAGCGCGTTGCCAAAATCGTCGGGTAACGAATCGGCGAGCATAGAGGGAAGTCGGTGGAAGGTGTGCGTTGGCAGAGTGGGAAAGATGAACGTGCGTGTGGGACTCGTTGTCGGCATGGTGGTGGGGGAGAGTTCGACGCCGGAACTAAGCCACGTCGGCTCGTATTCAAAGACGTAGAAGCCCGAACGTTCGTCGAGGGCAATGGCGCCGACGCGTGAACCCCAGCATCGGACTTCCACGACGTCGACGGGCAGGTGGGCCATCAGTACGGAAGTTTTGAAGGCGATGCGCTCTTTCGCACACGCGCCCTCGCCGCCGGCGATTTCTGCTTGCTACGTAGCATCTGCAGGGGGGAAATCGTTACGTTGGGCGCTAGTGACTCGAGCCAGTCGGTTCGACCGAGCGCTCGCACCACCGCGACGACGGTGGTGAGTGAAGAGCCCCGCCCGCGTTCAAGGTTCGACAGCGCACCAATCGAAACGTTGGCGAGTTCGGACAATGCAGCCTGATCCAGGTCGTTCGAAATGCGCGCGGCGCGAATCTGCTCGCCGACAACTTTTTCCCATTCCTCAGTCGTATTATATATTCGGTTAACTTGCACTTTTCTCCTATATAAGACATAATTCACTCTAATAACTCGAATACTACAGTTTATACGGAGTTACTATTCCCGCGTAAATAATATGAAAATCTAGATTAGCTCCTCAAGCCTGCAGAGTCGTGAGGTTTACGTCGCTCGGTTTGTACGATCATTGTCACTCTCCAAGAAGCCGTGTTGCCTTCTCGTTCGTCGGAATTC
>PMAL01000024.1 GCA_003152555.1 Acidimicrobiaceae bacterium
CACCAGTAGTACCAAGGACTTTGGAAAGTTCTCTCGAATTCGTGCGTCTCAAATCCCACATTCCGTCCCTCCGATGTGCTGGAGATCGCGAAGGAGACAGGATCTAACAGCCGACGCTGCGACGTCCGAGTGAGTCCTTCGTGGATCGGTCAAGTGCGGTTCACCTACGTCGCCCGTTAACGGAGGCAACAACACGCAAGTCAAGGTGACAATGGGAACCGCCGCCCCTTCATTGTCAATTCAACAAGTGAGCACCGGTCACCTGGCGCAGCGCCGTTAGGATTCATCGAATACCATGCCTGCACGCCGTCGCTCACGCCCGACACTCCGTTGTCTCAATGCAGATCTTGGCCAGAAAATACCGACCCTGGATGTAGATCTGGGAGAACTCGATCATCCATGGGTCGATGAACTCCGTCGCATATCGCCGACATCCCCTAAGGGTCAGAAGCGGGTACTTTCCATTGAGCGGCCACTTGTATATCGGCTTCGTGTATCGAACGAGCGCGGAGCTACATGGGTTAACGACGAACAAAATATTGTTTGGCTATGCGCAGTGCGGCGTCGCGAAACCGGTTCCAAGGACGATTCGTTTGCCTGGTTCGCTGAACTTCACGCCGCTGGCGCTCTTCTTCCCTCGGACGATGATCGATTGCGCGACAGCGCAGAAACCGTGCTGCGCTTCCAGCGTCAACTCAGTTCGGAGTTACACGCACTGGTAGACGCCGCGCTGACGAAGTCGGGAGTTGAACTGACTGCGGACCTCGGTCAGTCAATGCCGTGTCGCGTGCTTGTTCTTAGCGAGGGTGGAATCGACGAGATCTGGTGTGCGCTCAGCGTTCAAACATTGGACGGAGAAATTATCCGCCCGGAACTTCGCGATATTCTCTTCGCGCGCCTGGAAGAGCATCTCGCTCCGATCACTTTCGAGACGCGGTCCGACTGGCCAACCGGCGAGGTCGAATGGTTCGAAGCTGTGCGGTTTGGCCTGCGCTAAGGCGTACGTAGATCTTCGCCAGAAACACGCTGAACTGCTTCGAGAGGTACACCGAGAAGGTGAGCGGCGACTGCGGCATCACCTTCGGCGAGCACTGAGCGGGCGCGATCAATACCCTTCTCGATGAGATCAGAATGACGAACTGCGAACTCCAGTACGGCTCGATCAACAACATCACTTTGAGTAGTATCGATAAGGGTCGCTAGAAAGCGGACGCGCTCTTTCGTCTGCTCGTTAACCTTGATTGGTGCTTGCGTGCTCATGGCCTTGAACCTCCTACTCTCTAAGAGGTTACTAGTACCTAAGTACCTAGTCAACCCCCAAGTTCGAAATACGCCAATATTTGGATGATCAGAGATGGCCACGATCTCAAGCAAGCTTGGAATTACGGATAAACCCGAGATATGAAGCGCCCCGGGTCTCCAAATCTCAATTCAAATCCAGGGTGATTCGCTTGAGCTTTCTGGTAATTAGACACAGCGTTATCCCCATGTTGTTGTCCATAGCCCTGGCGGCTCTCGCTCACCATCTTCACGGCTCGTTCACGCAGCTCGGGTGAGTATCGGAGGTGTCCTGACATGGCGCAATCTTCTTAAAGGATTCGCCCTCCAAGAAACCCGTCGCGATTCAAACTCCGACCCGATTCTCATAAGCGTGGTCCACTCAAATAGGTATTGGCCAATATTGGGTACACCTTGAGGGAGCAAAGTTGGCAACATCTATCCCTAAGTTCAACGAGAAACATCGAATTGAGTATTTTGCCACCGTGCGAGCGTTCTCAACGCCATCGAGCTCGTCGTTGCAGATGATCGATCAACACTGACCCGGCCGCCTCCTCGAACCAGCGAGTATGACCAATGAAGTAGCCGTCGTAGGCGAGTTCCGCGTTGGCCGGCGATCGCACGACCTCGGCGAAGTACTCAACCTCAGAGAGTGCGTATTCAAGGTGGACCACCGGTAGTACCGCGACAAGCGCAACCAGCTCAACCTCGTCGAGCGGTTGCACCTGCTCGTACCCGTCCAGCATCGCGTCGACGGCCTTCAGGTCCGCGGCGACGCCTCCGGTGCCAGCGAGGTCGAGCCAGTCGACGGTGCTGCGCTCGAGCGCCACCGCCAGGTCGTAGACCGCAAAGGTGCGGTTCGCGAGCCCGAGGTCGAGCACGCCGGCCACGACGGCCTCCGGACCCATTGAACTCCAGGTGAGGTTCGAGGCGTGCCAATCACCGTGGCCCCACTGCGGCACGAGTGCTCCCAGCAGCGGCGCGGCCTTCTCGATGGCGCGCAGGTGGTAACGGGCGAAGTCTTCTACGAGGGACCGCTGAGCGACGGCACGGGCGAGGGCCGGGCGCGCAGCGACGAGACGGGCGAGCTCACCGAGCGGGTCACCGGAGGCGACGATCGCGGTCGAGTTCATCAGGACGCTCGGTTCGGACGCCGGCAACGGGAAATCTCTAGCGGCCCGATGAAAGCTGGCCAGCGCGCGACCCGCCGACCGAGCGTGGTCGAGACTGGCAAAGGGATACCACGACGGCACGTCGCGGTAGAGGTCCACGCCCGTAGCGCTCTCGTGGACCTCGTAGATGAAGTCGCCGTCCTGTACCACCGTGTCGCCGCGATCGTCTCCAAGGACCTTCGGGAGTGGCTGGCCCCGTGCTCGCAGGTATTTCGCGAACTCGTGCTCAACGCGCAGGCGCTCGGGAGCGCGGACCGCCACGTGGTGGCGCTTCACGAAGACCTCGCCGTCCGCGAATCGAACGATTGCCGAGGCGGACATCGGCCGCGGACTGTGCCACGAGATAGCCGCGTCCCGGCTCGACCCCGACCCCGCGTGACGCTCGAAGCGACCGAGCACCGCGCGCACTTCGTCGTTCGTGAGTGCGGGCCAGTCCGCTTCGCAGAGTTCCCGGCCCATCCCGTGCACGAGCCCGCCAGCCGATCCCGCCATCGTCGCCTCGCCATTCATTTGACGGAACTGCCCACGGCGGCCGGTAGTCGCCGGTCCCGGAGCCGCCGGGCGACTCGGGAGCCACCGCCGCCCGCGAGCGTGGCGAGCGCGGCGACGACGAAGGAGCAAATCGACGCGGACATCCAACTCGGTGCCCGAAAGTCAACGAGTCGTCCGAGGTGCGTCCACACCGAGACCCACCACGAGATGTAGCCCGGATTGATCAACTGGTAGACCACGAAGCCCAGAGTCCAGGGAGCGAACATGGCGAAGCGCCGACGAACGTGATCCGCCGGTTCCCAGCGGCCGCGCGAGAGCACGTAGAAGTCCACGATGAAGACGGCGGACAACGGAATGAAGACCGAACCGAGCAAGTCGAGGAAGTTCTCGTAGTCGGCGATGTTGATCCAGAGCGCAAACACCGTCGCGAGCGAGGCGATGCCCAGGGCCAGCACGCGACGGTCCCATAACGGGCGCAGGTTCTGGACCGACACGGCCGTCGAGTA
>PMAL01000033.1 GCA_003152555.1 Acidimicrobiaceae bacterium
GAGGTCGTATTGGCGATCAGAAAGAACCAGTGGGAGCAGACGATCCAGGGTCACTAGGGCCTTAGCCCTTCTCCTCGGGCAGGTCGCTCCCGCGCGCCTCTAGCATCGTCAGGTGAATCGTCTCAGCGGTGCCAGTTCCGCCTATTTACGCCAACACGCCAACAACCCCGTGGATTGGTGGCCTTGGGGCATCGAGGCGCTCGAACAAGCTCTCGACCTAGACCGACCGATTTTTCTTTCGATTGGCTACGCCGCCTGCCACTGGTGCCACGTCATGGCTCACGAGTCGTTCGAAGACCCCGCCATCGCCAAGTTACTCAACGACAATTTCATTCCCGTCAAGGTTGACCGCGAAGAGCGCCCCGATGTTGACGCCATCTACATGGCAACGACGCAACTGCTGAATGGGAGCGGCGGATGGCCAATGTCGGTGTTCCTGCTGCCCGACACCCGACCATTCATGGCTGGTACCTATTATCCACCCGTCGACCGCCACGGTCAGGTCGGATTTGGTCGTCTACTAGTTGCTATGAGCGAGGCGTGGACAACACAACGCGAAGCAGTTGAGGCCCGGGCTCGTTCACTCCAAGAAGCGACCGAGCGCGAAATCTCCTTCGTCGACCACGTAGCACCTCACGAAGAGTCCCTCGATCTTCGCTCCATACGCGAATCGCTTCGCGACGAGTTAATAGAACGCGTCGACGCCAACGGCGGGTTCGGTGGCGCACCAAAATTCCCGCGACCCAGTTTCGTCAGTGCGCTGCTCGAATTCGAAGACAAGCAATCCGTTGACGCGGTGACACGCTCCCTGGATGCGATGTCGCGTCGTGGTCTCTACGATCACCTTCGCGGTGGCTTCGCACGTTACTGCGTCGACGATGAGTGGCACGTGCCTCACTTCGAAAAGATGCTCTGCGACCAGTCGCTGCTCGCCAGGGTGTACCTTCAGGCGGCCCGAAGGTTCCCTAACCACCCCGAGTGGCGTGACGTCGCCTTGGACACCCTTAACTTCGTGACCACGGATCTTCGCGTCGACGATGGCTTCGCGTCGTCCCTCGACGCTGACGCTGGCGGCGTCGAGGGCTCGCACGTCACCTGGAGCGTCGACGAGGTCTCCCAGGCGCTCGTCGCCTCCGGGCAGATCGACCAGAGGGAACGAGCGCTTCGTCGATGGCGAATCGTATCGCCGGGCGACTTCGAAGGGCGGTCGATACCGCGACTCGCCTCCAACGAACCGTTCCTCTGTCCCGAGGAACTTCTCGCGACGCGTGACGCACTTCGTGCCGCTCGAGCCCAGCGTGCGCAACCCGCAAGAGACGAAAAGATCATACTCGAGTGGAACGCCATGTTCGCCTCAGCATGCTTGATGACCAACGAGCCGGGTTACGTGTCACTGGCTTGCGATTTGCTCGCGTCGCTGCGCGACTCGCACCATTCAGGATCGATCTGGTGGCGAACCGAGCAGCGACAAGCTCACGCCAGCGCCGCCGACATTGCGTGGCTTTGCGACGCCTCCATCGATGCCTTCGAAGCGACTGGTGACGGGTCGTGGCTGGAGGGAGCCAGCGAACTCGGGCGATACCTTGTCGATCATTATTGGGACGGCACCGTGCCCACCTCTCGCGCCCCCAACGTCGGCTCAGGCCTCTTCTCTCAAAGCGACCTGGTCAGGGATCTGCCGTCGCGTCCCAAGGAGATCTTCGACGGCGCCACTCCCTCGAGTCACGCCGTCGCGTGCCGCGCGCTCGCTCGACTCGGTCTCTGTCTCGCCGACGATGATGCGCTCTGTGTGGCCCAACGCCTCGTGACGCTCGGTGCGTCGTTGCTGACGAGACAACCCAGCGCCGCGCCCGACCTCGTCGAAGCAAGCGGCTTCGCCCTCGAGGGCCTGGAGATCGTGATTCCTGGCAACGAGAACGAACTCAGTGAGCACGTACGATTGAGTTACATGGTTCGAAGTGTTCTAATCACCGGCGACGGCTCTCCTCTGCTCAAGGACCGGCATCCAGGAGTGGCCTACGTCTGTCGCGGCGGTGTGTGCCAGCTACCGGTGCGTACGCCTAACGACCTCGACGAGCTCGTTCGCGAGCTGTCACGCTGATGGCACTCTTCAATCGCGATCCTTCCATCAGGGCAATCAAGCGGCTCGTCCAGCAAATGCCCCAGCGAAACGACGTCGATCTGACACCCGGGTCGACGGTCTACGGCCTCGTGCTGGGCTCGACCAACGAATCAACGACCGTCGTGGACCTCGCGTCGCAAACAATCGTCCGCTGGCGCGTTCCGTGGCCCGATGATTTTGCCGCCGACTTGGCAGTCTTTGACGTCGTCGAGGGTAAGTTGGCCCTCGATATCGAGCGAAACGATCTCGCCCAACCCGAAGCGGTCACGCTGTCTGAGCTACCCCGTNNAATACGCTGTCTGAGCTACCCCGCAGACTCGGTTCATACCGAGGGCGAAGGGTTCGCGGATGGCTCGAAAAAATTGCCAGCCCCGCTGACGGCCACCTCTTCGGATTCCGCGGTCCCAGCGCGCCGTACTGGGAGTTTCGTGGCGGGCGTCCAAGCGTGGCGCTGATCGCGGCCGATAGCGGTCCGCAGTTGCTTCGGCGCAGCGACGACGGATCCACGTGGGTTCGTTTTGGTTGGTACGGCGACGACGTATGGCTGTTGTGTGAGGACAGGCACGCCATTCGCACGATGGAGGCCGCCCGTCANNTCGTTGGGATTTCGCCCGACGTACGTGCTCACCACGTTGTCCAAATCAATCGACGGGCACTGCTACAAGAGCTGTACGGGACTGCTGCCCCGGGGTTGAACTATTTGGGTAGTTTGCCCGACGACAACGACTCGGCCATCGCCCAACCAAAGACCACCAGACGCTGACCCTTTTCGGGCTTGACACCAGCGAAGTGGACGTCGGACCCCTCGGGAATGACACCCTTGGCGGCCACGTAGTCGAGNNTCCGGCAAAGGCCCGGAATCCGTCGGGCGTGGTAAGCCGCGAGCCCAGCAACACGTCCTCATCAGGAAAGGCCAGCAGGGCGCGACGGAACTGGTCGTGCAAGATTGTCTTGAGGGTCTGATCGGACTTGGCGTTGC
>PMAL01000048.1 GCA_003152555.1 Acidimicrobiaceae bacterium
GAGATTCAGGCCTGGGGGGCCGCAGATTAATTTCACACAGTGTCTTCAGCCGCCAAAAATGTCGCGTCATTTTCCCCAGTCGCGAACGTCAACGGCCGCACCAGTTCAACCGGAAAAAAGATCGTGACACTAATAGTCGGGCAACCAGAGCCAGATCTTCACGCCAGCGAATCTTGCCCCGACGCGTTTGTAGCACTTTGCCCTAGTAATTTCCCAATGGGATTGTTTGAAATTGGCGTGACCGCCTACGCAACGACGATTCGCCACTACTGAGATTTTGATGCGCGTACGTTGCGGGCCCAACTACCACGTAGGGATTGATGAATTCGAAAACGATAAGATTTCCAAAGAATTACGGTCCGAAGTTATCGGTTCCCTTTGACACTCATAATCAGGAAGAGCATGCCGTCCGTCAGCGTAGTCATTCCAAGTTTCCGTGGCGGCAGATTCCTCCGCGAAGCCATCGCATCGGTGCAAGCTCAAACACTAACGGATTGGGAGTTAGTAGTTGTCTTGGACGGCTGTGAAGACGACCTTTCTGATATCGAGCAAAGCGATCCGCGAGTCCGAATAGTTAGGCAGCGAAATAGGGGCGAGGCCACCTCGCGGAACGTAGGAATTGGTCACACACAATCGGAATTTGTCGCCCTTCTTGACGATGATGATCGGATGTTGCCCGAGCGGCTCCTCACGCAGTTGCGCGTGATGAGCAACGAAAGCATTGGCTTCTGTCACACACAGTTCCGCATCATTGATGAAAATGGGTTGATTACTGGCACTGGAGAATCGAAGGATTTTCAATACCGTGATTTTCTTAGAGAAAATGGAGCGGTTTTAATCTCCACGACCATGATCAGAAGAGCGCTGATCCAAGATCTAGGTGGGTTCAACCCGCTTTTTCTGATGAGCACCGATCTTGATCTGCTCTATCGAATCGCACGCGAGAGTACGGTTTGTTTCTTACCTGAGCAATTAACGGAGTACCGCAGACATAGTTCAAACGTGTCGTATCCGGTGTCGGGGGGCGAGCAGCAGGAACTGATCCTTAAACAGCATCTCCTCGTCGCCAAGACTCGAGGCGAGGTCGAAAATGTGAAAGCGATTCAATATCGCTTGTCGCATACACCGACTGGTCGCGCGGCGCGCGCAATTCGTAACGCACACATGGCACGAACTCGCCACAACTATGTAGCAATGCTGGGCTCACTCGGACTTGCGTTCCTATTTTCACCGGGACTGACCCTACGGTTGAGTCTGCGACAAGCTCGTATTGATGTCGCCAGAAAAGATTCGTCTACCCCAAGTAATTGAACCATCACGAAGTTATCGGGTGTTCGCCATTTTTAACACACATGAGTTGTATGAGATTCCCATAATAAGGTCACGGTGGGCCCCCACATCGCCGGGAGTTAACTCTTCCTGGATTTGTCCTCGCTCAACCAATTTGTGAAAAACCGCATGGCCATCGTCCGCCAAGTCCATAGAGATCGCTCGGCGATCTCGTCAAACGGAAACGCGGCGAGGATAGCGGGATCGCGCTGGCCTCCAATTATCGCCCGATGCAGGTTCTCAAGTTGTTCCCAGTCTTCTGGCGCCACACAATGTACCGGTAAGCGTGGTTCGTCATCGCGCTCATGGAGAACATACCGGGACGCGTCACGTCGGTATTCACGGAGCAGACTGGAGGGTTCGTACTCAGGATGGCCTTGGATGAGCACGACCGTGGACGCGGCGATTTCTCGAGTAGCGACGCTCCATCCAACGTTCGACGATTGAATTGCGATGTCGTAGCCAGCTTTACGCATATCATCCGGTGGCACGGTGTTCCAGCGCGAATGCGGAAGGGGAATCTCCGATTCCAAACCGAGACAGAGCGGATGCGAGGTATCCACGTGTTGAGGAAAGACACCAGTGCATTTGGAATCCAGACGGACGCGTTCGATACCGTCAAAAGTCTTGAGGGCGGCGTGCGCCGACAGACAGGACAGCAGCATGGAGCGAACGTGCACGCTGGCCCAAGAAAGCAAGTCCACCATTTCAGCCCAGTAGGGCTCGTTTTGGATGTGCACCTCCAATGGATTTGACCCCGTCACGAGGAGAAGATCTGGCGGATTATCTGTTATGTCAGCGACGGGTGAGTAACACTCAGCAATCCTCGACGCTGTGCATTCATTTCGTGGCACGCCAACCATTGCGTAACGCTGGATCTCAATCACCTCAGAACCCGACCCGGCCCCCAGCAAGTCGAGAAACTGTCGCTCAGTCGCATCGAATGCTCCGTCGGGCATGTTGTTGACGAAGGCGCACGTCCAGGATGACGGTTCAAGTTCTGAATTAGGCGATGACGGTCTTGGCGAATTGGCGGGAGAAGCCAGCCGCACCGCCACTAGAAGTGACTCTCGTTGGCGTACGTGACGGTCACCTCTTGGTGCAGTAGGCGGTCCACGGCTTGCAGCTCGTCGTAATCCTTGGCCGAGCCGACGACGGCCATAATGTGATTTCGCGAACCATCCCTCCAGTCCAGATCGGCGCCCGGACCCTGGTGCACGGTAATTGAGTCAACCCCCGGATAATCACTCACGGCATCGATGCCACTGATTGCCACCACCGTTGCCGAGACGGCCGGAGGTTGTAGGAAAAACCGGTACCCAATTCGCTCAGTGGCTATTGGTCCATTAATCTGCATTGCCTCGCCTAGTGACAATCGCAATGTCATCTCCAAGAGTGCAAATCCCGAAGCGCGGTGGAGCATTTCCGGCACGCCACCACCGACGCGTCCATTTACTTCAATGATCCGAGGGCCATTCGCAGTGAACTTGACCTCGGTGTGCAGACATCCAGTGTGCACGTCGAGAGCTTCGATCGCTGACGTGGCCAGACTCAGGGCCGCCCTTTGATCAACTTCATTCAGCGCCGCCGGAATAAAGAAGCCAGTCTCTCTAAAATTCTCCGCCATCGGAAAACGGCCGGTCAGCGCCAAGTGACTAATGACGCCGCGCGCGACAACGGTTTCGATTGAAACGTAGGCAGCGTAGGGCCCCCCGTCTCGAGCCGAATCGTCGAGAATATATTCCTCCAGTACCATTTCTGGTCGTGCTGTTCCAAGCGCGGCGAGCAGTTGATCTAGGTGTGACCGGTCACGGAGAAGAAAGGTATAGCGACTCCCTTGCGCAGAGCGCGGCTTCAAGACTGCGGGCCAGCCCACTGCCGACTCGAATTCGAGGAGTTCCTGTTCGTCCGGCTCATGTCCAATGACCAAACAAGTCGGCATAGGCAGTCCGCCGTCCGCCAAGGTTCGACGCTGTTGGGCCTTATCAGTCAGAGCATGGGCCGTGGCGAATGAATGAAAGGGCAGATGCAGCACCTCGGCCACCCGGGCGTAGGTAGTCATATTGGCATCGAGGTACGTAGTAATTCCGTCAGGTTGATACCCAGAAGACAGAGACTCCAAAATTTGATCGACCCCGAGGCCACTGACGTCAATCACCGCTCCGAAGCGGTTTAGCAATTCCGTCATCTGGCGCATCTCAGGAAGGGAACCGTCAATCAACCAGAGCAGGTCGCACATCTGCGCGGCGGCTTCCGTCAATTGCATGATCGGAACGCAGCGGGGACCGTAGCCAACGGCGACGAGTGGTCGCTTCTGGCTAGACGTGTATTCAAACGTTTCGCTAACCATCAACCGGATGTTAGCGTTGAACTGACGTTCGCCCGACTGGCAATCGGTGGTTCCGGCGACGTGCAGATTCGCTTTTGTAACCAGAGACGGAGGACTTGCAAAGAATGCCAGTCGAAATCATCGGAATGGTGGGCACCAGAGACGCTTCGGAAATTAAAGGACCCCTCGTCGACGGTCCGGTCGTGGACTGGATGGACGGCCTGGTGATTGAACCGGGCTATCTGGAGGCCATTGCACGCGCTCACGACGAAGGAGGATTT
Source organism: Acidimicrobiaceae bacterium (assembly GCA_003152555.1). GTDB lineage: Bacteria > Actinomycetota > Acidimicrobiia > Acidimicrobiales > RAAP-2 > RAAP-2. The sequence goes on from PMAL01000048.1 coordinate 3,940, forward strand.
GACCGCGTGCTCGTGGGTTACGGCGCCGTGGCACCAGAAAGTTGGGCCGTAGCGAACGCGGTGCTCCACCACACCAAGCGTTTAAAAGTGATGGTGGCACATAGACCGGGATTCACTCAGCCCGTTGTGCTGGCGCGGATGGCCGCTACTCTTGACCATCTCACTGGGGGCGGTCGGGTCGCAATCCACTTCATTACCGGAGGCGACGAAGCTGATCAACGACGAGAAGGCGATTTCGTTCCCCACGACACTCGTTATCGGCGCACCGGTGAAGAGATGGCAATCGTGCGACGCATTTGGTCCGAGGATGCGCCATTTGATTTCGAAGGAGAATTCTTTCGCTACGAGAGCGCATTCAGTTCGGTCAAGCCAGTCAGCCCTGGAGGCATACCGTTGTACTTCGCGGGAGCCTCCGTCCCCGCCATTGACGTCGGAGCGGCGCAGGCCGACGTCTACGCCTTCTGGGGAGAATCACGAACGGCAGTGGCGGGCCGAATGGAGACTATCGAACTGGCGGCCAAGAAGGCCGGACGCACCCTTCGCTACAGCATCTCTCTGCGCCCGATTATCGGCGACACCGAAATTGAGGCGTGGGAAAAAGCGGAGTGGATTGCGGAAAAGACCGCGGAGCGCATTGCGCTGGCGAAGGAGCGAATGGCTGGCCACGCCGACTCGTACAAAGGGCTTGGCGGAGAACGCAACGCCACCTTTTCCGTCGATCGCGACACCAGCGGCACCACGTCAGTTGGTCGCAAGCGACTGATCGAGATGTCTGCGAATCAAGATGTCTACGACGAACGCCTCTGGATGAAGGTGGCCAACTTGACGGGTGCCGCAGGCAACTCAACAGCACTCGTAGGCACGCCTGAGCAGGTCGCCGAGGCAATGCTCCGTTATTACGACCTTGGCATTACGACCTTGCTACTCAAAGGCTTCGACCCCCTTACCGACGCAATCGACTTCGGTCAACGCCTACTTCCTCTCATTCGCGAGGGTGCCTTGAAACGTGACGCCTCTGCTTGAACTCGAATAATCTCATACTCCACGTCATGGGAAAATTGGGGCTCACAACGACACTTCTATCAACCTCGCTAGCTCCCCGGCCATAATGATCGCCGGGCACGATTCAACCAAAATGTAGGCATTGATCAACCACTGCTCGTCCCTCGTTGATGGTAACCACTCCAACGCGCACGCCACGCTTTGTCAGTACGGCATCGATCGCTGAGACATCGTGATTGATCGGCAATAATTACTTGCTCGCGAACTTGGGCTCGCCAGAATTGTCACTTTATCCGCCGCCGGGACAAGAATGCCGACACTTAACGGTGATCTCATTTCGGCGAGTATTCAGCAACCCAATCGACCACCATTGATTCGCGCCCACTTGGGCACTCCTTGCCGACGGAGCAAGAGGTCCGCTGCTCTAGGTCAAGGGTCATCGATCGTCTGGGAATATCCCCCGTCTCATTGACCGTGGCCCATACGCGTCCATCAACTACATAGGAAACCAAATGGGGGGTCCATATCACGCCCCACGTGTGCCACTCCGTCATATTGATTGCCAGCAGGCTCTGAATTATTTGGTTATGGTGAGCAAAGTGCAAAGTCGCTGACGTACCGAGAACGTTTCCACCATTTTCATTGAAGTCGATTTCGGGAGGCCAACCAACTTTCGGCCAGAGCAACTCACCGTCGTTAGGTCCGGGACCGGTCACCCGGGAACGGACGAAATACGCACCGTACGTGCGGGCGAGTCCGCACTGACACAGACCGCCAGTGACAACTTCGTTGTGAAACGCAGGATCCTTATAAGTATTGAGCTGGAGGAGGCCACCACTGATGACCACGTGAGAACCGGCGAATTGCGCACCGGGATCGCCGCCCGGCTGTCCAGTAAATAGGTACCAACCAGTTGGAAGTTTGTCGTTGGCAAAATTATTGACGTACGACAACGTGTAACCCGGGAGCGCGTTTGCACTCGGAGGGGCCAAACCCGAGGGTTGAGAAATGGCCGCACTACCCACGGGATACTCGCTCTTCGAAGATACGGATCCGCCATTGCCCTTGGACGAAGTTGGCGACAGAGCGAACCACAACACTGCTCCCAGTGCGACGGCCGAAATTAAAACAGTAATCACAGTGATCAGAACGCTCCCGGATCCTTTGGGTGCAGACGTTAACTCTGCGTCGGGGGTGTCTTGTTCCGTGTTCGTCATCAACAGAACACTATGGGCTCACCCGGGGATACGCGAGAATCGCCGCGAGTTTCACTCAATTTCCGCAGAGGACGCCTCTCTCCAGTGAGGACGCCTCTGCCATTTCCACCACCTCATATTTACGTGCAGCAGTTGATAGAAACTTGAAATCCCGGCCGCGGTCAGTCGCTCCTTCAATTTCTCCATCTCTGGTCCCGCCGGATACGACTGGGCATTCTCGCGCCAGTGAACTATTCGACACTCGTCAATTATTCCAATACGAAATGGTCCTTCTTTTATTCGATTCCACTCAGCTTCAATGCCCCATCCCATATCAGCACCTTCGGGCAGTGGAAGCATGAGTTTCAAGAAACTTGAGTCGGCAACAACCAAAGGACCTTGTTCGACAAAGTTCGTGTCGCGCGCTATTACGAAAGGCCGAGACACATTAAACAGGTTCGTCCACCACCCCAAGAGGCTTTGGCCGGGCTGGGCGAGAGAGAAGCCAGCATCCTTCATCAAACCAATGGTTTTGAACAGATCACCTTTCACGAACACGATGTCATCGTCGGCAATGACCAGCCACGAACCTTGCTCAACTGGTCGGATTTTGTACAGAAAATTCAAGTGGGAAAAACGGACTCCCGGGCCGCAGCCATATGTTTGGCTTGCCAGATCCGGCGCTACTTCATCTAACGCCCACAATCGCACGTCAGCGTTAGGACCCAACTGACGAAGTAGTAGCTCAACGAAGACAATATTGCGTCTTCGATAAACCAACAGAAAGAGGATGGTTGGTGCATCGCTCACCGCCGCGTTATGTTGTGCTGAAATCGCTTGGTCTTGCGCCTTGCTTCGTGCAGTTATCTTGTCCAATAGTTTGTTTCTTACAATTGACCTGATTGGCTCAACGGCACTTGAGAGGACGAAAGCGCCATTTCGAAGGAACTGCCGGAAGATGTCACTCCGTGACGAATGTCGATGCAGAGTCACCGCAAGAAGTTTACAAAGACGACAGGCGGTCGATAGCGCGAGAGAAATAAACGTCGCTTACCCGCAGTTTCACATTGTTCACTCCGAAATCCATCCGACACAAACTAGAAGAAAGCAGGAGCGAATGACCCTCTCGGCACTAGGGATCGAATTCCAGCACTTCGCAGCGCTTGCGGGGGCACCATTTCGATTTCGTTGATCGAACGAGGCCCCCACGCGGTTCAAAGTGCTCACATGATCCAAGGAACAACTCTTCGATTCCTTGCACGACCTTTCGGCGTTGCGTTCGAAGCCACCGACTGTGCATCGCCTTTGCCGGTCGTGGTGATCGAGACGCCCGTAACACCGAGAACTGCCAGTTGCTGTTTCAGGATCCGGCCGACGACCCGGGCCCTAATTCGGCTTATGGCGATGCCTTTCGCCGCCGTCCCAGAGTCATCGTTATAGCCAACCAGGGCAACGCTGTTGTCACCCTGGACCTTAATCTTGACAGCCAATTTCACTATCTTGGCCTTGAGCACGGGTGTGAGCGCCCAGGAGTTTGGAGCGAATGGACCCAATGCGGCGGATTCACCAATCGTTGGTTTGTACTCCTCGACCCAGTCCACTTGCGTCGACTCCGGCGCGGTCGGACACGCAAAACCCGAGGAACACCACGTTTGCTGAGTGATATCAAGGTGCATGGGTTGATCGGGTATTTCTGATGCACTGTCGATAATGCCCCACGCCTGACCATCGACCGTATAGGTGAGTGACGTCGGTGTCCAAACCACCCCCCAAGTATGCCACTGCGCCAAATCAATATTCAGGCTTCGGTATATTTGCAAATCTGCGGACGTGTAATGCAGTGTCGCTATGGTGTTGCCATCGCTTTGGCGTGTCTCGTTGAAGTCAATCTCCGGCGGCCAGCCCACTTCCGGCATCAACATCTCTACCTGCGTAGGACCAGGACCGGTGACTCGCGAGCGAACAAAATATGCACCGTACGTATTGTTAATGTCGCACTGGCAGACGCCACCGGTGGCCCACGCATTTCCAAACGCCGGATCTTGCCACGAGTTCAGTTGGAGGAGACCCCCACTGACCGTGACGTGGGATTGAGCGAACTGACCACCCGGATCACCATTGGTGGGCCCCTGAAAACTGACCCATCCGACAAGCGATGATTTTGTCGCGAAATCATTTACGTAACTCTCGCTATACCCCGGAAGTGCGGTCGAGCTAGCTGGACCTTCACCGGAGGGCTCACTGGCGTCAACAGCGCCAGAGGGAAATTGAATATTGCCAATCGTGGTCGTGGCGGGCGGCAACGTCGTGGTGGTTGTTGATGTCGTAGACGTGGTCGTCGATGTCGTGGTCGTCGAGTCATTAGACCGATGTACTGAAAGGGGGGCTGACGCTCGAGCACCAATTGTGGATGCCGAGACCGGGAGAACGAAAGTTCCAAAGAAAAGGGACGTGAACATAATGGCAAACGTTGTCCCACGCGCAACGTGCGAGAATTGAACGTTAGTTAACGAGCTGCACATCCTTCGGAACGAACGCATCACGGATGAAATCTCCATTTCACTTCTGTGTCTCCTCACCTTCGATTGGCCACCAATGGATAAACGCGCGTTAGTTCATTGAACAAATTGACCAATTCCGCAACATGTGCTGCTCGAGCGCCTCCGGGTTTACGCAAACGTTATCAAGTATCGCTCGTGAACAAAAACCCGGCTCGTCACCGATATCTGCCTCAGTATCCAGGGGACGAATCCCCTGCACCATTGAATTTTTTGTGATCAGAGCGAGAAAAAGTGCAGCTACACGGTCGCGCCAGCCAAGTTCGACGTTGCGAAGTGTTCAGTTCATCGGTCTGCGAAGTCGTAGTCGGGCGTACCTATTTTGAAAAGGGACCGTAAACCCAGAACCTGGAGATAATCTCAGTCGTGAGGATCACGAGAACCACTTCATGCTCACAACACTGCGCGCGTAGGCAAGAGGACCGTAGAGCATGCCGAGTATTTGATAGGCAAGCGTCTCACGTGGGTAACTCGGCGCAGCGCTCGGGGAACGCGCTTCCGGTGATCGCGTGAGATGTCTAAATCCGTAGGGAACGCGTCGAACTATCGAGACCAGGTGACGAGGGTCCCGAACAATCATGGCGCTAAAGAGCGCCGTCAATCCTGTTCCGTAGTTGAAGGCTTGCTTCAAGAATTCCGCTTCTGTTCGTCGATGTGAGTGTCGTACCAGCGCCGCCGGCTCGTACGCGTAGGTGCCGCCCGTAACAACGAGTTTGAGAGCCAACGCCACATCCTCGCCGGCTCTGGCCAGCGTTCCTCCGCCAATGTAGATATCGAAACCACCAATTCGAGTCAGCGCCGAGCGTCGAAACGCCATGTTGCAGCCGGCCCCAAAAACCCCAATCGCGTAAGGAAACATCTCGTCGACGCCTCGCATGAGCTCGACGCTCATCTTCTCAAAACGCAGTGACGGACTGAACCCTCCGTAAAACTCCTCGAACCAGAGTTGCGGGGCTGTCTCGAGCTCCAGTGGAAGTACGAGTCCACCAATTGCCTCGACATCGGACTCGATCGCGAACGTTGAGCCCATCGCGCGAAGCCAATTCGGATCAACGACGGCATCATCATCGGTAAACGCGACGAAGTCACCGGTTGACTTGGCTATACCCAAATTACGCGCCGCGGACACCCCACGCCGAGGTTCCCAAAATACATGCACTTTGGAACCGCCCGGAAAGCTGGGCAATGGTCTACGGTCGGCACTGTGACGATTGTCGACGACAATAATCTCGAAATCGGGGTAATCCAACATCAATAGGGACTCGACCGTCCGCACCAACTCAGCAGGATCTTCGCAAATGGTCGCTACGACAACTGAGGCCTTGGACAACAGCTCATCCGAAAGCAGATCGCGAGAGGGCAACTCGATCTGTTTCAACTCATTGATCCTCTGAATCACTGAGGCGGGCAGCGCATTGTTTTCGACGCGGCCGTCGATCACCGCAATTGCCCGACCGCGTCGGAACACTTCAATCCAAACTCGGTCTCCACTCGTAAGGTCAAACGATTGTGCACCAGGATACGCATCAATATCGATCTGAATTTGCTGTACGGGACGCCATTCGGGCAAAGGATCGAGTTGGCCGTCTTGCCTCGTGCGAAATGTTAAGCGACGCCAGGGCATGTGCAAATTGTAATCCTCACAATCCAGGAGTACGAATTCGATTGAACATACTTTGTTGGATCGAGGACTCTCCCGCTGCTGCGGTGATGATTAGCGAAGTGCGTAGCCACACGTGTCCGCAGGGAAGTTGACGGACGAAAAATAAATGGTTCTCCATTTCGGTCGTCGGAGTTTGCGGACGCACGGCACTATCAATCGAGTAGTGAATCCAATTGCATCGACTCATCGACGTCCAATTCTCGTACGTCGCAGCTCATGATTCAGATCATGGTTGCTTTCCATTCATTAGCTTCGACTTCGGCGCGAAACGCGTGATCATCATCGCTTACTGCGCGATCAATTTTCGTCACACTTGAACCACGTGAAGCAATGTCCGGACTCGACGAGCTGTGAAATTTGTCAACCCTTCTTGGCAATCTTCGGGTCAACCTGCAATACGGACGCCGTTGGCCACGCCGCGACCACGTGGAAGCCGTGTGTCGCAAGGGACAGGAAGACTCTGCTCTCCCAACCCTTGGGAAATCCAGCCACTATTTCTCCCCAGTTCTCCTGAGATTGGCTAAGTACTACGTACTGTGCATGAATTTGGAGAAGCCCCGTCGTGATTTCTTTGATGGTTGGCGAGCCTGAGGTGTAGAGCGATACCCAATACACAGAGCCAACGCTGCGCTGGTTGAACGGAAGATACGGTGAGATGGTTCCGACCGTTGCACCAGGAGTTACGTGGTTGTACACGTAGTTAACCGCATCGAGTTCACCCTTGGTAAAGGATTCGTAGTCGTCGTTGCCACCGCGGGCCACGGTCGTGGCGAGTGCACTAGCCAGGACGATGGAGAAGACCAGCGTCCAGATTACGGTGTGGCTGGACCGACCATATCGAAAAATTCGAAAATCAGGCAACCACGAACGAATAAGGCCGGACTGTTGCGGAAGTATTGCCGACGCTGCCAGGAGCGACGTGAAGGGCAATGCGTACAGGACCACTCGAAGTAAGCCTTCTCCAACGTAACTTGAAACCACCAAGAGGAAGAAGGGGGCGACTGCTACAACTTCGAGCACCCGAGAATCCGTCGCCCGTCGCAATACCCCAACGCCAGCCAGCAAGTAGATGCCCAAAATAATGTAGATACGAATATTCACCGCAAACTGGTGAACAGAACTTCCCGCGATTCGGTTGGCAACGTTGTCAGTGAGCGTGCTACCAATCTGACCAAAACCGCCGAAAATATCACTGAGGTGACCGAGCCAATAGTCAGACGCCCCGAGGCTAAGCCAGCCAAGGGCGAGAAGAACTGCGACCGCCAGAAGCTCAGGTCGCCCCAGGTGTCGTGAAATGAGACAACCGGCCAGCATCAAAATGAGGGCGTAGGGAGTAAGTTCGTGGCTCATCGCCAGTGCGAACATAATCAGCACTAGCAAACCGAGAACACCGAGCGTCTGCACCGTATTCAACGATTTGGTGGTGTCGCGACCTTCGAGACGGGCGAATAACGACGCAACACGACCGTGCACGTAGCGACGCTGAATGACTACTTGGGTACCAAAAATCGGTGGATTCGGTTTTAGTCGCCAGGAGTCAAACACGGAGACCAACTTTGGCCGCCGGGCCTTCGCCGCCGAGACCAGCCTCGGTCGCCAAGAATCAAACACCGAAAGCGATGTCGGTTCGGTGCCGGGCGATGGATCGGCGCCCCGTTCCTTGAGACGGGAGAGCTGCAGGGCCCTTCTACTGCGGGCCATGCGAAAGTGAAGATTCTTTCGCAGACCCGCGAAGAGAGGACTCGGTTTGGCTCGCCACGTGGCGAACACCGCGGCCATTATTACCAAAAGATAGAAGTAACCAAGCGCTTGTGGGGAGAAATAGTCTTGCTCGATCCAGTCCGTTGTATAGAAGAGTGCGATCCCAAACCACGCGGCCCTTCTCCCCACTCCGATGGACCGTACGATGACGATGAGCGGAGCAAGATACAAGAGTTCGATAAAGAACGGAAACCAACGCGTGAACCCCAACGCATTAGTCTGCCCCGCGAACGCCACGAATACCGAACCGAGTGAAAACGCCCCAGGCCACGAGAAATCTGCCACGTAGTGCGGGCGTGCGTATCCGTTTTGGAAAATGAATTCAAGGAGACCAGCGTGACGATACGAGTCCGGCAGCGAAGCAATTGGTTCGACGGCTGAACCGGTACCAAAGATATAGAGAGCCAACAACAAGACAAACACCAGCAGCCAAGTCTTGCGCAGTGGCGTGCGAAGCAACTCGTTGGCAAATCCCATGGTCACGAGGACGAGTCCTACGAAGTACGTCCAGCCCAAGATGCTCACCAAACCGAGTTGACCCATCCTCGAGAAGTTGGCATCGTGAACAGTCAACAGCCACATCGCTAGTGAAAGAACGGTGAGGACAACCACTCCAAGCCGCCCACGTCCGTACGTCGAATGAATTCGTTGCCACGTTTTCAGAGCGATCTTCCACGCGTTATCCAAGGGACTTGAACCTAACGACCACTAGGACTATGAAGAGTGCAACAAAAAACACGGTCGCACTGGTGAGTATGCGCGAGTCTCGAGAGGTAAGCCTCAGACCGAGAACGCCAGAGCAGGCCCGTATCGACAGAAGAAGGAAATCCACGACCATAACGATGAGTTCGGCCGGCGACGTAGAAAGCGACGCGGCACTGGCGACCAAGAAACCGCTCATTTCCAATAACTCGGGTGCCACACCGCCCGCGACTGCCAGACCAACGGCGGCATACAGACAAGACACGTCGCTACTTGCAGTCCGTAAAGGCGCCATTCGTGCACCGTGACCAGTAACTGCGCCATCACTGTCAATAGAGCGAGACTGGTCGCCACCGTCAACGCAAACTCCAGCGCCGTATTGTGCAACTTCAACCACACCACCACTGACCATCCCGGTACAAAGAGGCCAAACGCTATTCCCAAGACAAACCGCACCGATCCATGAATGCCGCACAAGGTAAGGGTGAGCGTCAGTACGTCCAACGCCAACAGCAACGCTGACGCGGTGTTTCTGGCGTTGAGATCACTATTCAGGTCTAGTTTCGTCCGTACCTCTCGAAAAAGAGGAAGCGGAAAACGAGTCTCCCTAGTCGCCGCGTTAGGATCAAACGCACTCAAAACGTATCTCCTCCGCAACCTTTGTGCCCAAAGCCACTTTCGGACTCATACAGGGAATAGTTAGTAATCCTACAGGCACCTGCTTCTTGCCCACCTACGAGTCCGCGCGCATTTAGGTCGAACAATTCTGGAGTCGTACGCGAAATGTCACAAGATTCAATGCTAAAACTGAGCACGAGCTGACACCGGCCGCGCGCAAAGTAGCACTGTTTCCAAGGATTTGAAAATACGTGAACCACCGTATTTCGAACGACTGATATTCACTTTTCCGGTTACCCAAAAATCGTCACCGATATCCAACCGGTGACATTGACGTTGCCAAAATAAAAGTACGGTTGATGAGAGGTGGCCTCTCATTCAAAATCTGCGTCGCCACTACATGTCCAATGAGAACGGGAATCGAAAACCATTCGAGAATCTTTGTCAGAGTTTGGATTACAGACGCACTGGCGGCAAGGGACCTTCTTCACCACGCATGGTGGACGACAGTTCTGACAGGTCCTGAGGGCTGAATTCAACCGGCGTCTGAGGAACGACGTACCGACCCCACAAAAATCCGGCGCTGGCGCACGCCGTGCCAATCACCAGGAGCGCCATGCGCGTCGCCGCCGTGCGGGGATGAATGATGGTCAACCTTAGGCTTTGGACGAACTCGCGAGGAATGGCTCTGGTGACGTGTTGACGCTCAGTGGCGAGGCCCCTGTTTGAACCGACGAGGTGACTAACTGCCGCTTTCGAGAGGCCCTCAGACCAACACCGTGACCAAAAGTAATGCCACGTGAGTCGCGAGTTCGGCACCCACTGACTCACAACAGCATCGCGCGCCATCACGAACCGTTCACCCGGGAAGTTTGCCGTGTAACGGATGGCGAGTTCCGTCTCTTCGCACCCCAACGGAACAACGTTGAGGCGTCCGATGCCTTCAGTAAAGCCACCGACTGACTCAAACACGCGCCGGCGCATTGCCATATTCGCGCCTATTGCGTTGCGAATAGGCTCTCCCGACTGCGGTAGTCCCGCGTAACTACATCCCAAAATCCAATAAAACGTCTCAGGGAACCACTGGGGTTTGCTTTGTGGCCAGTGGGGAAGGATCCATCCACCAACGCCCGCAATTTTCGGATCGGTGAAGACCGCCGTCAAATGCTCCAGCCAATCAGCATTGGCGTACGCATCGTCGTCGAGACACGCAATGATGTCGCCCGTGGCGACGGCAACACCAGTATTGCGAGCGCCCGATACGCCTTTGGTTGACTGGTTAGCCACGACTCGAACACCCTTAATCTCCAGGGTCGCTTTCATACGCAGTTCTTCGTTGTAGTCGATGACGACGATGATCTCATCTGGTTTCAGTGTTTGCTCTCCGCACGACTTCACGGCGCCCACTAGCATGTTCCACCGGTCCATGGTGTACGCCGGAATTATTACCGAGATTTTCATGAAACTCTAATAACCGCTTGGACCTCAGAATTTCGTTGGCGGCGATCGCCGACAATACGCTCAGCGAATTCATCCCACTTATTGGGGTTGGGAAACTGCAGCTCCGCGAGTCTCAAAGCGTGTATCAATGCGACGTGCAGCGACGCCGTGCGATTTCGCTCCGCAATCAGTCCACCGACGTAACCCCGACCAACTTCTGGGCGAAGTGAGGAACCGAGAACGACGGTACTCACGCCACTTAGAACCGCCAATGAAAACAAGGGTGAGTTCAATACCGGCTCCGCGATGCCCAACGCCGACGACGCGCTACACAGGGCCAAAAGGTCGCGAGCTGAAATGGCGTCGCCAATCAGTTCCACGTGTTTTGCGTGATACGAACTTGACACCAATTGCGACACCTTCGGATCAGCGAAACGCATCACTACTTGAAGGTCGTAGTCGTCAATCCAGGCCTCAGGGATGGCGTCGAATGCGGCCAGGAGCGTGGTCAGTGACGCCACGTCATCCTTCGGCAAAAACGTGGTGATCACTTTCTTTGAAGGGCTTCCACTTCTGCCGCCGAGTGACAACGCTGGGTGAGTTTCGATTATCGGACCCGAGCGTCCAAATACCGACGCCAGTTCGCGGGCCTGCATCTCGTCGCCAACGAGCACAACATCAGCGTGCGCAAAACTGCTCGCCAAGCCAACCGCTCGAGCGTGACTGGGCTGTGGAAGACTCGCGCACGCGACGACCGTACGTGCTCTCGCCAGTCGGCTGGCCCGAACGTATTGCTTAATCCATGAATTATCGATGCCGGGCCACGCGTAAGCAATCGCCGTGGCGACATCAGGACCAATCAACTTTCGAAACGATTGCTCACGGAGCCGAGAGTTCGTTGAAGCTTCGTGGCGACTAATTTTTTGACCCTCAATCGGACCGTGCGCCGCCGACAACGAGGGGGCACGATGCAGACCGGTCATGAGTTCGGTACTGAGATCCACGTCAATGCGAATCACTGGCGCAGATTTCGCAAGTGCGGACGTAATCTCTGAAACGATGAGCCCAGGCACCGTGCTCGTCGATCCGGGACCCGCCACGACCACCGTGCTGCGACCGCTCCCTACCTTGAACACTTCGGTGTCCAGGGAATTATCAGATTCTAGCAACACGGTATTTCCGCATCCTTTCGCGAACGATCACTCGAAAGCAACTGAGTCCATCGCGTAGAGCATTCAGATTGCTATTGCCATGGATTCGATGTGTTTCAAAGCAAGGTACTTCAACCGTGTTCAGCGCAGCACGATGGGCACGGATGTCGATAAGCAGTTCTACCTCAAATCCATCNNCTCAAATCCGTCAGTATCGATTTCGATGAGATCGAGACGGTCGGCCCACACGCCCTTGAAACCGTACGTCCCGTCGGTGTAGTGCGCGCCAAAGAATAACCAAAGTAAAAAGCAGATGCCGTGGTCTCCAAACCGACGAAGTCGAGTGATGTCAACCGACCCTCCGCCAGGCGCGAATCGGCTTCCTTTGACGTAGTCGGCACCTCCCATGAGCGCGACCGTAAAGGCGCCAATCTCGGCTCCATTCATGGATCCGTCAGCGTCCATGATTATGAGAATGTCACCCCTCGCAGCTTCCAGACCGGCGCGGAGAGCTGCTCCCTTCCCGGGTATCTTCTGCTGGATAATTCGAGCGTCGGGCCGCAACACCTTGGCGACTCGTTCGGTGTCATCCAAGGACCGGCCATCAACAATTACAACTTCATTGACCCAATCAGGAATAGTGTTGAGGACGTATGGAAGGTTCCCAGCCTCGTTCAGGGTCGGAATAATGACAGAAATCGCAGGCGCGTCAGGTCGAGCGTAGGGGTCAAGGGAGCCCTCAAGGAGGTTCGACAGCACTGAAGGGTTGACCGGCAACTTCTTACTCCTCTTCATCAGCCCTTACACCCACAACATTCCCAGAAAGTGCCCCTACTGTCAACCTCAAATTAAAAGAAGAATTGAGCAAATTAGTGGGATAAACCCTCGAAATAACGACAGAATCTGAGACGGTAGTGGGTCCAGTCGTGCTCAAAGGCTGATTCAACGGATTCTCCCGGTTTCTGTTGACTTATCCTCCGTTGGCGCCCTTGAGAAATCAAAGTCTGGTTTAAATTGCAAGTATGTAGTTCCCCCACGAAAAATGCAACTCGCAGTCATGGAGTCAGTCGGACAAAAATATAATCGCCGATTTGTATTTCATGATTTCAGAGAGATGACACTTTGGTGAATCGCCTCAGAATCCTGAGCGGTGACGGTCCTCGTTGATTGCTGTCTAGTTGTTGTACGTGTACTGGGCGACCCAGTCAACATTGAGCGATGAATTCGCCGTGGGACACGCCCAGTTCGAAGCACACCACGTTTGCTGCTGGAGACTCAGGTGCATCGGTATCGTTGGTACGGCGGCGGCCGTGTCGACCGTTCCCCAGACGTTTCCATCCACCGTGTAGGTGAGCGAAGTTGGCGTCCAAATGAGGCCCCAGGTGTGCCATCGATTCAAGTCGATGTTCACGGTCCGTTCGATCGTGGCGTCTCCGGCACCATAATGTGTGGTTGCCGAGGTGTCGGTCGTGTCGCCGTAACTCTCGTTGAAATCGAGTTCAGGCGGCCAGACGTTGGCGTCAGGAACCAGTAATTCAACCTCAGTCGCTCCGGGGCCGGTCAAACGCGAGCGGACGAACCAGGCGCCATGCGTCTGTGCAGCCAGGTTGCAGTCGCACGCTCCGCCGGTGATCCAGGCATTATTAAACGCGGGGTCCTGATAGGTATTGAACTGGAGCATCCCTCCACCGACCGTGACGTGCTTTTGGTCATACTGCGCACCAGGGTCACCACCGATTGATCCTTCGTAGGATCCCCACGCCGAAGGCAGCGTCGTACCCGGGAAATCCGTAACGTAGCTCTGGGTGAACCCCGCGAGCGCATTAGCGGGTGGAGGGGCGTAACCGGAAGGTTCTGAGCTGTCGACCACGCCAATCGGGTACGCCAGGTTCGGCGACGGTGCCGGCGCGGTCGTGGTGGTGGTTGGCGGTGACGTGGTTGTCGTTGTAGGTGGCGCCGGCGCGGTCGTGGTGATCGTGGTGCGATGAGTCGGCGTCGGTGCCTTGTGTCCCCCTCTGGAGGAACCCGTGAAGTGGCTAATCAGGCTGGCGTTCGAAATTGGCTTGTGCGTTGAAAGGGTATGACTCCGTAACTTCGGACCCCTTGAGCCAAACGTGAGGGACCTCGTTCGCGTGACGTGAGTTCGGAACCCGGTCATGTGATTGCTCGCGGCGCTAACGGGTGCAGTCGCGGCGCTCTCTACGAGTCGCGCATTGGTATCGCCCGGCGCGGACGTGGACGCCGAAGCGTCCAGGCTGACCATCGCGAAGAAGACGCAAGAAGCGACTCCCAAAGTCACCAACTTGGGAATTCGGCGCGCGGTTTGACCCCTGAAAAAGATTTGATTGAGTGTGCCCTTGTCCATGAACTCTAAATTTGCATGCCCAAATCACACCGCAACCTACGCATTCTCAACAAATGCACAAAGCTGTGGTTTTTATTTGGTTTTTCTCAGCGGCCGCTCAGTTTGGACAAATATCGGGCCAAGAAATGAAGTGCTTTGTGTGAACCTAAATCGTTTGTCTTGTTCTGCCGGAGGTCTTTTCAACCACGTATCGAACAAAAACTGAGTATCTAGAGGAGCTGATGGGCCGCCCATGCGTCACCCACGATTTCCTCGAGATCGGAGTGTTCTAATTTCCAGCCAAGCACGTCGCGAGCGTATTCATTACTGGCGATCGCCGTCGCGGGGTCCCCTGGTCGCCGGTCGCAATAACGCACCTCAATCTCCTTGCCGGTGACCTTTTGCACCATTTCAACAACCTGACGATTAGAAGAACCCACGCCCGAGCCAAGATTGACAATCAGTTCGGAGTTTGCTTCGAGGGCGGTGATTGCCAAGACATGGGCTTGCGCCAGATCGCTGACATGAATGTAGTCACGAATACACGTCCCATCAGGCGTTGGATAGTCCGTGCCGTACATTTCCAAATAGTCGCGACGGCCCATCGCAACGTCTAACGCAATGGGAATGAGGTGGATCTCTGGCCGGTGACGTTCCGGATGTGCCGTCGTGCCACCGGCAGCGTTGAAGTAGCGCAGTGACGCTGAGCGGATGCGACCGGATTCGGCTAACCAGTGCAATCCTTCTTCCACCATTCGCTTGGACTGACCATAAGGACTGAGGGGTTGAGTGGGCCGGTCTTCATCAATCGGCATTCTCTCTTGATTTCCGTAGACCGCGCAGGAAGACGAGAAGACAAACCTTTCGACGCCCGACTTCACCAACACGTCAAGCAGACGAAACGACGATGCAACGTTGTTGTCAAAAAAGACTTCGGGAAATTTGACGGACTCCGCGGGCTCGATCCGACCAGCAAAATGAGCACAGGCGTCGAAGGTCCCGAGTGAAGAGACCAGTTCGTCGTCGCCGCAGTCACCTTCTACGAAGGTCGCGTCAGAAGGGACGTTTTCGACCCGCCCNNGAGGTTGTCCAACGCCACCACTTCGTGGCCCCCGGCCAATAGGAGTTCGGCCGTCGTTGATCCAATGAAGCCAGCGGCACCGGTGACCAATATCTTCACGAAGATCCTCCGAGTTGGCCGGCCAACAAGTCCGGCACCCCTGTGCGTGTTCGCCCTGCGGCGACACGCGCACGCCACTTCGAAAACCAATCCCGAGGAACGACTATTAGAGCGTCACCGCACTGACAATTCATGCGCCAAGTCTATAGAGGCACCCTCATTGCGTTGATTGGTTGCCATGATTGACGCGACCGCAATTAGAAACCCTGAGAGAGTTCTTCGGCCCAAGTGAAGGTCATCGCGGGGGGAGCACCCTTAGGCACTTCCACGAGGTCGACAAATGATGAAGTTCCACCAACTTGTGCGTAGCCAGTACCCATCTCGCAGTCTTGACAGTTCAGTCCAACGCCAGGGTTGTACGGCGCATCGGAACCGAGCAGCTCGTCGCGGTGCGCCCAGCAACCAGCGGCCGAGGGCAACGTGCAGGCAATATTGGACGTCGCCGAAGCAGTTNNCATCGTCGTACATCCAGATGTAGTCGGCCGCCAACACACTGAACCCACCGGCCCACGCACCACCCATTCCCTGGTAGCCCTGCGCGTCATTGTCAATCGCGAATCCAGTTGCTACCGAGGGATCAGCACTCAACTGCGCAGCGTGCTGAGCATTTGCGCTTAAGGCTGAGTTGATGCCCAAATACGCTGGCAGCCCCCGAGCCGTTCGCTCCAAGTTCGCCACGACAAAAAGTTGCTGGGTCGGTGCCAATGAGTACCAATTGGACGGCAGCACCACGGGCGCCAAGTTCTCGTCCGCGCGAGCGACGTTGATTGCCTGCAGGATGTAGCTCGCGCAACCTGGAGCGTTGGTGTAGGCAGGCCACGTCAGCGCGCTGGTTACACAGGGATTGGCGCAGGACCAACTTCCTCCAGTACTTGTGCATTGACCGGAATCCAGGAAATTGGGACTGGGAATAATGTTGGCGCTCGGGTTCGAGATCTTAAAGTTAGTCGGCGGCGTGGGCGACGTCGTTGTCGTAGTAGACGGCGTCGTCACGGTGGACGTTGTCGTGGTAGACGGCGGGGTCGTCGTGGACGTTGTCGAACTTGGAGTTGTTGAAGCCGGCGATACGGGCGGGGGCGTTGACTTACGAGAAGGCTTCGTGGAGTTGCGCGACGCGGTCGACGCAATCGGTGACTTCGGGGTTGTCAGCGTTGACGTCTTGAAGCGAGAGACCCGCGACCGACTTGAGACGACCACCCTCGAAATGACCTCTGCGACATGGTGAGCGCCGGTTGTCGAAGTCAATGCTTTCAGCGCGCGCAGCGCCGTAGTAGTCGCGACAAAGGAACTATCCCTCATCGCCAAGAACGTCGTGCCCGCGGAGGTTGCCGACACGGGCAACGCGGCGACCAACATTGAAAAGACGCTCACCGACAACGCAAACCGTCCGGCCAGCGCTACACGACGCGTACGAGAGTGCGACGTATTACGAGGGGAGGTCTTGCGTCGTAACGCCGTGACCAGAAAGACGAAGCGAGTGCGGCTCAAACGCCCTTGCATGTTTTTCATGATGTTTATGCTCGCTGAGCAACATCACTTCACCATCTATGCCAACCCCACAGCAACCCAATTTCGAGAAAAAGTCGTCGCAGGCCGTATGTCGTAATGGTCAGCGTTCGGTGGCCACCAGTCACTCTCGATTCCCTATCTTCGAGGTACGTGCCAGTGGTGCGAACGTGAACGCGCCAGGCACTTGCCACCACAAAATTCCTCAGCTCACGTCATCAACCAAAAACAACAATTCGGTTCGATTCTCAAATGAGAATTCAACCGAGATACGCCCCGCCGTCGTCACGCAAGTCCGTGGTTGACCGTCGAGTCATCTTGCGCCACGGGATGGCGAGAAGCGGATTCATGACGAAGTTCAACGGTCAATGAGTTCACCGCGCGGACTCGCACCGCCAAAACCGCTATTTCCGTCTCGACGAGTTCGAGCCGTACATAGAACGAAAGACTGCGATTACACCCACCGCGATAGTCACTTTTCGTTTCTGGACGTGGCCCTTCCATGCAAGGGCATGCTGGAAGAACCACCTCAGCGAGAACTGAGATTCGACCTCGTAGAATCCGAGGTGCTTCGGAAGCATTTCATAGAGAAATGTGAAATCATTCGACTTGTGCCGCTTTTGTCTAACGTTTGAGGCCCCGTAGTTTGGTGAAAATAAAATCTCACTTTCGAGAGCCCTTCGACTTGTCGAGCTACCCAAAGCGGACGCGAACACATGGAAAAAGGATTCGCTCATCGCTCGACGATCACTCTGTGTCCCGAACTAGATGAGAGCTTTCGCCCTCCGACAAATTCGTGCGACGTTTACTTGACCATTTCGGTGAAGACCACGAGGTTCGAAAGGTAGTGGTGCGTACCGGAGTCGAAGGTCCCTCCGCAGGTCACCAGTTGCAGCGCACTATAGGAACGCGATCCGTACACGAGACGACTGGGAAACTTGCTCTTCAAGTACATGCGCAGCCCGATCACCTTGAAACGGACGGTCTGGCCATCGGCCAATTTGACTGACACCCTATTGCCGGGCCGCAAACTGGCCAGGCGATAAAAGGCCGCCGGGCCGTGGACCGAGTCCACGTGACCCAATATGACGGCTGATCCTTCTTGTCCCGGCGATGGTCCGAATCGATACCATCCCGGCACGGCCCAACTCGTAGGCACCTGCACGGTTCCATTCTTATTGAGCCCTAACTCGCTCAAACTCTCCGATAGACCAATCGCCGGAATGGACAGATGGACCGGAATGGACCGAGCGACGCTGCGAGCGACCAACCTTTGAGGAACCGGTGAAGGGCCGACGGGCTTTGCAGCCGACGACACGAGTGAAACTCGAGTCGACCTAGGTTCTGAAGAGGCATAAAAGGGCGATGAACTGGATTCCGAGAGAGTGTTGAGGTTCGAGCCAGTGCCTCTCGAAGCCGACGTCTCATAATTGAGTTGCGCAACGGCGGGCGCCTTCAATCCCGAGGGTGACGTCTTGCCGATTGGTCCACGAATGCTGGGACCCACCCTGGGGCCGTGCAGGCCGACAAGTAGGAAGATCACCCCAATGGCAACCAGCACGAGGGACGCAATCAACCACAACGTGGTGGGTCGTCGCCTCACGTGAGTTGATTCCACGTCGGTCAACTTACTACCGTCTAATTCCACAGTTACCTAGGGCCTGCGTCGACGTCAAATCGTAAGACTCATCGCGAGCTAACCGGCAAAGATCAACGACACTTGGACTAACAAGCCTGGCGACGATTCAGTTAGATGGGTGCGATGCGACGTAAGTCGCCAGCGAATGAAACTGCTCTGATATCGCTCTAGTTCAGTTCCGGCGAGTGCTCGATGACAACTGGCTCGATCTTCCAGCCATTTTGACTGAAGTTGCTGGTATCGTCTCCATCGGGAAGTTCCAATCGACGCCAAGATCATCCTCGTGTGGTTGGGGGCTCGGGGAAGCGATGCAACGTGGCTAAAAGTCCTAAAAATTCCAATTCGGCGGAAAGCCGTGAGGATTTGACGGACGACTTAGGTTCGGCCCTCGAAGCTGACCAGTTTTTCCTGATGTACCAACCCACCATTGACCTGCAAACGGACGCCTTTGCGGGCGTTGAGGCACTCATTCGCTGGCGCCACCCCACCCACGGAGTGATGAATCCCGAATCTTTCATTTCAAAGTTGGAAAACAGCGGCCAAATCGTCCCGGTGGGTCGTTGGGCACTCGCCACCGCCAGCGCCCAGGGTGCGCTCTGGCATGCCAAGGGCTACCGATTTGCCGTGTCCGTGAATATTTCACCTAAACAACTGGAAGCAGCGGAATTCGCCGATGACGTCGCCGAAGCGTTGTCATCCAGCAGATTCGACCCCGCCCTTCTGGTACTCGAATTCTCGCAAGAGACGCTCACGGGAGACGCCAAATCAACAACCGAACGCTTAGAACCCTTGAAAAGCTTGGGAGTGCGACTTGCCGTCGATAATTTTTCCCCCGACGATTCACCACTGGCCGACCTTGAAAGATTTCACATCGACATCGTCAAACTCGACAAGAACTTCATTTCGGGGTTTTCTAACCCGCAGGACGCGTCCCAAATTCATGACCTCGTGCAACTCGCCCGAAAACTTAAGATTCAGATCTTTGCATCGGGTATTGAGGACGCCGAACAAGTAAAGCAACTCCAGATTGAAGAAGTAGACATTGGACAGGGCTTTTTCTTCTCCAGGCCACACGAAGCCGCCGAAATTGACCAATTTCTGGAGGATTTCGCGATTTTCTCGGGAAAACCTCTTTGAACGTCATCCCCGTTCTCAATCTTGCGACGCGTCACCCTTTGATGCCAATCCGCGAAGGATCAACCTGGACTGTGACAACTAACTCGAATATTTACGGCCAGGGAATGATTCGTTGACTCCGCGAACCGTGAAGACAGCGGACCACGAAAAGTTCGACAGTGAGCGCCGGCGCAGGGTGTCTGACGTGTCGGAGGGCGAGGCGGGTCGAGCGAGTGCCCTGCGCCAGCTACACGCGGCGCGGCGCGCGGAGAACTCCGCGACTTCACTCGGCACCAGTGCAGACGCCAACTTGAATGAGTTGCTCAATATGGCGGTTCCCTCGTTCTGCGACTGGTGCGAAATCAACCTGGTCGAACCGAATGGTGAGTTGCGCGTCTTCGGCGTACGAAACAGAGACTGTTCGCATGAAAGTGACGAAAATGCAATCCACGACTGCTGTTCGCAGACAATTTCAACGCGCGTTCCGGATCTTTCTTTAATCACCAAGAGAGTTCTCGACCAAGGTCATACTGAAAAATGGTCCACCCATGACGGTGAACTGCCGTGCTGTTGCGTCATTGCGATGCGCGTGAACGACCAGATGTTTGCCACGGTGGCGTTTGTTGTCAACGACCCGAGAGCAGGTTTTGGCCTCTTGGAGATCGAAGCGGCCCAAGATGTCGTGTGGGGTACGGCCACCGCCATCGAACGACTGCAGCTGCTGCAAAACGCTCGCGACGCCGTGCGCCACACCCAGCGAGTCGCGAGCCAATTGCACCAACTTATTGCGGCGTCAATTACCGTCGCCGGACTTCGCAGCGAGCAAGAAATCCTCACGAGTCTGGCGAGCAGCACCCGCGCCGTCTTCGACGCCGATGCGGCGGTAGTGACATTGGAGATCGGTCCGTCGGCACCACTGTATGGTCTGGCCCACCGGGGCCAAAAGCCGCTTTTCATTACTCCGGGCGAAGAGAGCTCCGCGCAGCAGATTCCGCACTCCCTGGCGGGAAGTTCGACTCCCTGGCGGGAAAACGAGTGGTTGGTCGCTCCGATTCTTGAGCGAAGGGATCTCGCACGTGGCGTTGTCGCCATTCGGCGTAAGTCCAACTCGCAATTTGGCGCCGAGGACCAGGAGGTGCTGACCCTACTGGCCCAAATGGCGTCGACCGCTCTGGGCGCGGTCCAGCTCAGTCGAACAATTCAACTCAGTGAAACTCGTTGGCGAATACTCGTTGAAACAGCACCGATCGGCATTGTGGAAATTGATCACGAAAGCCGCGTCTCCTGGTGGAATCGCGGCTCCGCGAGGATCTTTGCGTGGCCGGACTACGACGAGTCCTCCCGGTCCGATCAGATAATGTTCCCGGACGACGTTATTGCGGCACTTGACACGCTGTGGGCTGACGTCCGATCAGGGCGCTTCGCCAGCGGTCGTGACCTCGGAGACGTTGAAATTAGAGGCCGGCGAAGGGATTTAACGGCCTCCGCCGTGCTGCTGCCCTCCGGTAAGGGGGAGTCACGAAGCATTTTGACCCTCATTGACGACGTGACCAACCACCGTGAACTCAAATCCGAACTGCGCCACGCCCACCAAATGGAGATTCGCGGTCAGGTCGCGAGCAGCGTCGCCCACGATTTCAATAATTTGCTCACGCTCATCTCGGGCTACGCCGAGATTCTCTCCAGTGGCGACGGACTGGATGAACGTGCTGCTCAAATGGTGCAAGAAATCCAGGCCATTGCGTCTCGGGCTTCGTCATTGACTGAACAGCTGCAGTCCATTGGGCGCACCAAGGCGCCCGAACCAGTCGTCCTCAGTCCCGAATCGGCCATTACTTCAATCGGCGAAGTGCTCGAACGAATTGTCGGAACGGACATCGCCGTCGTGTGGTCGTTCGCCAAAAACGTCGGGAACGTGCGTGTTGACGCCGATCAGTTCGAACAAATGGTGCTCAATCTCGCCCTGAATGCTCATGACGCCATGCCCGAAGGGGGCCAGCTCAGCATCTCGGTGGCGTCCCACGCGATTGACGGCGAAGAAGCGCACATCCTCAACGTGACGAGCGGTGACTACGTCCATATTTCAGTCACCGATACCGGGAGGGGGATGGACGAAGCGACTCGGGAACGCTGTTTCGAACCACTATTTACGACCAAAGGGCCGTTTGAAGGAACGGGGCTCGGCCTCGCCGCCGCCCGCCGGCTGATCGAAGACAGTGCTGGATCAATTAAGTGCCGCAGTGAAATAGGTCGAGGCACCACATTCGACATCTATCTTCCCGTTGTTGACGAGCAGTCCACGACAGAGACCACGCTCGGCCACGCGCCGCCAGCACATCGTCCCGCAACCATACTTCTCGCCGAAGACGACGATGGACTGCGCCGACTGATTGTCCAAACCCTGGAACGCAATGGCTACCTGGTGCTCGAAGCCAACTCGGGCGAGTTGGCTCTTGAACTGGCCCGCGACTTCGAAGGCACCATTGACATACTTTTAAGCGACGTCGTGATGGCACTCATTTCGGGCAATGACTTGGCCCTCGCGTTGCAGGCGGCCAACCCTCAGTTGGGCGTCGTGCTGATGTCGGGCACCGCCGACGAAGCAATTCTGGACGGACTGCTACCAAACACCAGCGCCTTCCTGGCGAAGCCGTTTCGACCCAGCACCCTCGTTGACCAGGTTCAATCCCTGCTCGACCAGCGCGACGCGCTGTCCATTCACCCTCCACAAAGGGATTAAAACTAGTACCCGTTACGACGTGGCGCTAGGAGACTGGTTCTGGCTCGAACCGGTAGCCAACTCCGCGAACGGTCGTAATCCAGCGGGGGTTATCTGGGTCGACTTCAATTTTGGCTCGAAGTCGGCGTATGTGCTCAGTAACGGTCGCCTCATTTTGCCACTCACTCGAAGACGACCACACGTGCTCTAGGAGTTGCGCGCGCGAATACACCTGACGCGGCGACGACGCAAGAAAGGCGAGTAACGCAAACTCCTTGGAGGTGAGCTCTAGCAGCGTGCTGCTAATGCGCACCTCGTGGGTGCTTTCATTGATTTGCAATTCGCCAAATCGCATGGTGGGCGCGTCAATATGGTGCTGGGTGAGGCTCACGCCGGACCGGCGCAGGACTGATTCAATCCGTGCCGACACCTCTCCAAGCGAAAANNATCAGGCGAAGTTCGCGCAGCACGTCACGACCATCTTCGGAACCGAGGACGATGTCGAGCAGGACCAGGTCAGGACTTAACGACGACGTCGCCGTGAGCGCACCGGCGAGGTCCGACGCGACCATCACTTGGTAGCCTTCGCCGGAGAGGAACTGCTCTAGGAGTTTGATGATGTCCTGATCATCTTCAACAATAAGAATCCTGGTCAACGCGCTCCACCCCACTTTTGGGTGGCGTGTGACGTCGGCTCAGATTGCACCCGTCCGCTTGGAATGTAAAAACCTGAGCATTCTCGTGCTCTACAGACTCTGTACAAACGCACGAAAGACATTCTATGGATGATCACCTCGTCCTCAAGGTGCCTGATCAAGAAACTTTGAGAATCTCGCAACGCAGACATGCGAACTCGGCGATGAGTCGCTCTTCTCTCTTCAAGTGACCACACGTAGCGCCGATTTCGGACGGCGCGAGACTTCAATTCACGTTTCCCGGGCGTTGCCCGACTGCTGCAGTCAGTCTCGTCATGGGACGGGTGGACAACCAAACGTTCCCTGTCAGCGCTTTCGTGCCCCCGTCGCTCGCCGTCAGAGCTTAAATCCCGACTGGTTCTATCGTGAATAGTGGATTAGCATATAAACACTGGCAAATCGTGAAAAGAAGGTGTCTAATATGACCAAAATCGCCGACGACATCACTCAACTCGTAGGGGGCACACCACTCGTACGCATCAATCGATTGAACCATGATTCGGGCGCCGAGATTCTGGCGAAGCTCGAATATTTCAATCCGGCCCATAGCGTCAAGGACCGGATTGGACTGGCCATGATCGACGCCGCCGAAAGGGACGGGCTCATTGGCCCAGACACCATCATCCTCGAGCCCACGAGCGGCAACACCGGCATCGCGCTCGCGATGGTGGCCGCCGCTCGCGGTTATCGCTGCGCTTTTACGATGCCCGAAACCATGAGCAAAGAGCGCCGTGCTCTACTGCGCGCCTACGGCGCCGAGCTGATTCTTACGCCGGGGCCTGACGGCATGGGCGGCGCGATCGCCAAAGCCGAAGAGTTGGCCGCCAGCGATTCGCGCTACTTCATCCCCCAACAATTCAATAACCCAGCCAATCCCGCGATTCACCGAGTGACCACCGCCGAGGAAATCTGGAATGACACGCAGGGCCAGGTCGACATTTTCGTCGCTGGCGTGGGCACCGGCGGCACAATCACTGGCGTTGGGGAAATCCTCAAGCAACGCAAGCCCGAGGTTCAGATAATTGCCGTGGAACCGGCCGCGTCACCGGTGCTCTCGGGCGGAGCCAAGGGACCGCACCCGATCCAGGGCATCGGCGCGGGATTTGTACCCGCCGTGCTCGATACCAACGTGATCGACGAAATCATCACCGTGGCCAACGACGACGCCTTTAACACCGCCCATCGCGCCGCGCGCGAGGAGGGGCTCTTGGTGGGGATTTCCGCCGGTGCGGCATTGTGGGTAGCGCTGCAGGTTGCCGCTCGACCCCAAAACTCGGGCAAGCAGATTGTGGTCATCATTCCTGACTTCGGCGAGCGTTACCTCTCCACACCGCTCTTCGACGGACTCACCGACTAGGTGCCCAGCGCCCTGCGTCAAGACCTCCACGCGGCGCGATCTCGCGACCCCGCGGCACGTACGGTGCTCGAGGTCGCCCTCACCTATCCGGGAGTCCACGCACTCTGGGCGTACCGCGCCACGCACTGGCTATGGACCCACCACTTTAAGTTGGCGGCGAGATGGGGGTCGTCGATCGCCCGACTGTTCACGGGGGTTGAGATCCACCCCGGCGCGACCCTCGGAGTTGGCATTTTCATCGACCACGCCATGGGTGTCGTCATTGGCGAAACGGCCGACGTGGGAAACGACGTCACCATTTATCAAGGCGTCACGCTCGGCGGTACCAGCCTCGAGCGCGGCAAGCGGCACCCCACGATTGGCAACCGCGTCACCATTGGTGCCGGCGCCAAGATATTGGGCCCGATCACCGTCGGCGAAGGCAGTCGCATTGGCGCCAATGCCGTCGTCGTGGGTTCGGTGCCGCCCGACTCGGTAGTCGTCGGAATCCCGGGTCGAATCATTTCGAGGACAAAACCGCGCCCGGACACAACACACCAAGACATTGACGATGTGCTCATGCCCGATCTCGTTGGTCTCAGCTTGCAGTCGTTAGCCAACCGGGTCGACGGTCTCGAAACGCTCGCCGGCACGCAGCGCGAAGAGCGGCACGTGCGACCCCCGGAGTCGGGAATCTGGTCGGGAGAAGACTTTTCCATCTAGATCAACGGGTGTGCATTGGTCAGTCAGCGCGTAAAGAAAGTCAAGAAATTTCTCCATTGCACTACGTACTGAGATAGTTTTGAAATCCAGCTTCTCTACACTTGAGCAATGCGCAAACTGATTCCTTACTTAATATTGGGTGCCCTGACGGTGCTCGCCGGTGGCGCGGCACTGCTGTCATGGCACCAATCAGACGAACCGGTGGGACTGTCAATGTATGACTGCAATAACCAAGGGCTCGTGGCGCCCAGCAACTTCGTGCTCACCTGCGCCGACGCAAATACGCTGCTCAAGAACCTGCACTGGACGGATTGGAACAAATCAACCGCCTACGCCACGGGTATCGCCTCGTGGAATGACTGCACCCCAGACTGCGTGAGCGGCACGTGGCACTCTGCGCCCATCACCGTCTACGCCTATCGAGTTCGTGACGGCCACTACACCCGGATGAATAGTCATCACAGCTCAGTCTTTAGTGAAGGGCCATTCGACGCGTCCATCTATCCGCCAACAAATTAAGAATGTTCTTAAGACTCGCGCGCGTGGGCGTAGCGACACCAACACCACGGCAGACCTTACTTATACTGAAGTTGGCGAGCAGTCTCGTTTAGCCCGGCGTTTTTGGGATCCACATCCCGTCATCACTACGCGTGAAGCGTTCAGCAACGGAAGTTCTAGATAGCGGAGTCAGTAATGAAATTCCTACGCACAGCCCTCGTGATTGCCGCCAGCGCGTCGGCGGCAATCGTGCCAGCGCTGGCGGGTGCCGCCCCCGCGTGGCCGGCGTCGAGAATTGTGCTGTTACCCGCTGGGGCGAAGGGGGTGCCCGACGGCTACCTGCCCGCCCTCGCGTGCGCGTCCGTGGGCAACTGTGTTGCGGGCGGGGGCTACACCAACGCTGCGGGAAACAACGAGGGCCTACTTCTTAGTCAAGTCAACGGCGCGTGGAGGAGTCCGGTGACGATCACGCCGCCAACTAACGCGGCGGCGATCGCCGGGATCAACGTCTTCGCCGACGCCTGCGGGGCGTCCGGATATTGCAGCGCGGTGGGTACCTATTACGACAAGTCCAATAATTCGCAGGCCTTCATCGACAGTGAAGCTGGTGGCGTGTGGCGCGGCGCAGTGGCCGTGGCGCTGCCCGCCAACGCCGTCGTCAGTGATCAGAACGCCCAACTTCACTCGGTTGCCTGCCCGTCGGCCGGCAACTGCAGCGCGGTGGGTACCTACAGCGCCAAGGCGTCGCCCCTGGCCGCGACCGAGGGCCTGGTGGTCAACGAAGTGGCGGGAGTGTGGCAGCGAGGCAGCGAAGTGCGACTGCCACCCGGCACCAACGTCAATCCGTTTGTCCTGCTCAATCAAGTGGCGTGCGCCTCGGCCGGTAATTGCAGCGCGGTTGGCTCCTACATTGACAGCAACGGTGCCACGCACGGTCTGTTCGTCAGCGAGTTCGCCACCCGCTGGTTAGCCGGACTCTCGCTAGCATTACCCGCCAATGCCAGCTCCTTTCCCGATGCGTCACTGAGTTCCGTTGCCTGCATTTCTGCGGGCAACTGCGACGCCATTGGCGCCTACGACAACGTGCAGGGTGACGTCGAGGGACTCACCGTGGTCCAGTCAGCTCGCGCGTGGAAGCGCGCGTCGGCAATGGTGATGCCTTCGAGCGCCGCATCTAACCCACGGGTCTTCTTCTACGGATTTAACGGCATCTCGTGCTCGTCGGTGGGCAACTGCAGTGCCGGCGGACAGTACCGCGACAGTACCGGTGACTACCAGGGATTCTTGGTGAACGACGTGAACGGCACGTGGCAGGTCGCCGACGAACTGAAACTGCCGGCCAGCGCGCCCCAGGTGGGCAAGAACGGCGGCGTCGTCGCACTCACGTGCCCATCGAACGGCAACTGCAGTGCCGGGGCGGCGTACCTCGACGCGTCCGGCAGTTACCAAGCCGTCGTGATCAACCGGGTGAACGGCACGTGGTTAACCGGCGTCAAGGTCACGTTGCCCGCGGGCGCCACCAGCGTCGGCGTCGACGGCGGCGTGTACGGACTCATCTGCAAAGCGGTCAACCAATGCACCGCGACGGGTAGTTACCAGCGCAGTGCCACCGTCTACGAAGGATTCACCCTCTCGTCGAACTGATCGGCGTCGAAACGGGGTTGGGTTGGACGCCAGTTTCGGCACCCGCATGCGCGCAATGACGCTGCCCGGCGACGCGTGGATGTACGCGGCGATGCTGAGGTCCCCGGCAACCGAAAGGAACATGAAGGCGTCCTCGGGAGAGAATCCCCACTCGTCCACCAGCAATTTAGTCGCCTCTTCGCAGGCCTTCTGCAGCGCGTCATCGATGTTGTCAGGCGACGTAGCGTGCGTATAAAGGGCGTCGGCCGTCTCGGTAATGGGCCAGCCACCGCACTTGTTCTTGATGACCTCGACCTTGATGAGGGCCGTGCCGATCTAGACGCCCGTGCCGCAAATCTCACCGTCGCCCATTGAAGCGTGCATGTCACCAATGGCGAGTTGTGCGCCGCTCTGAAATACCGGTAGATGGATCGTCGCCCCAATGCCATTGATGTGCTCGTCACGACTGATCTTGGCCGTGGTTTGGTTCATGCGACTCCCTTGGTTAACGCTGGACTACAGAGTGAATCAGGTCGTTAATCGGTGCTTGGGACCAGTTCTCAACAAGATTCATCCATTTTCTACCTTCCGATTGCCCCGTTTTCACCTTGCGATAACCCGGGTTTCTTACGTTGTCCTTGTGGCACGCGAACGATTTCACACCCTCCTGAGACGTCGCCAGCGTGTCACCCTACGAAACTACGCCACCACGAACGGATCGAGGGACCAACATGCTTAGCCACGAAGGCCGCAGCGTCGTGTTGGTCGTCGAGGACGAGCCGAGCTACCAGGAGGCCCTCAACATTGGCCTCACTGTCGAGGGCTTCGTGGTCCTCGGCGCGAGCAACCTGGCCCAAGCCCGTCAACTCATGACGAGCACTCGACCGGATCTCGTGCTGCTTGACGTCATGCTGCCTGACGGTTCGGGCATTGACTACTGCCGCGAGATCTTCGACTCCTCGCGGGTGCCGGTCATCATGGTCTCGGCGCGTACCAGCGAAGTTGACATCGTGCTCGGCCTCGAGATCGGTGCGGCCGACTACGTGACCAAGCCCTACCGGCTGCGCGAACTCGTCGCGCGCATGCGCGCCGTGCTGCGTCGTCCCATCACCAACGACGACGATGAGACGATTACCTTCGGCGACGTGCGCATTGACCTCGTTCGTCGCACGG
Source organism: Acidimicrobiaceae bacterium (assembly GCA_003152555.1). Lineage (GTDB taxonomy): Bacteria > Actinomycetota > Acidimicrobiia > Acidimicrobiales > RAAP-2 > RAAP-2. The sequence continues at coordinate 32,583 of PMAL01000048.1, forward strand.
TCGCCAAGCAGGGCATTGAAGTCGAACTCAGCCGCAAGGAGTTCGATCTCTTGGCGCTCTTTGCCTCGCGTCTGGGCCAGGTCGTCACCCGTGACGTCTGCCTCGACACGTTGTGGTGGGGGCTCGAACTCACCGACACCCGAACGCTCGACACCCACGTCAAGCGCCTACGCCAAAAAATCGAGAGCGATCCCGCCAATCCGCGCCACCTGCTGACCATCCGTGGGGTTGGCTTCCGCCTCGACGCCTAGCCTGCGTCTATGCACGTAGGTGACCTGGCCCCCGATTTCACGCTGCTCGACCAGAACGGGACATCGCGAACGCTCTCGATGCTGCTGGCGGACGGTCCCGTAGCCCTCTTCTTCTATCCCGCCGCCATGACGACGGGTTGCACCAAGGAATCGTGCCAATTCCGCGACCTCGCCAGCGAATTTAAGGCCCTCGGCGCGCAGCGCATTGGCATCTCCATGGACAGCGTGGAAAAACAATCAGAGTTCACGCAGAAGAATCAATTGGACTATCCGCTGCTGGCCGACGTGGGCGGACACGTCGCCAAACAGTTTGGCGTCAAGCGCTCGCTCGACTTCCTAAAGGTCAAGCGCTCCACGTTCGTTATTGGCCGCGACCGAAAGATCGTCGACATCATCAATAGTGAAATCAACATGAACGTGCACGCCCAGCGCGCCCTGGACGCCTTGAAAACGCTCGCTAGCTAGCCAACGATGATCGCGGGCGCCGGATCCGAGAGGAACCGTCCCATGTGCGCCAGCACCGCCGACGCCATCGCGCCGTCAATCTGCCGGTGATCGAAGGACATGGCGAGTTCGACAACGTGGCGCACCACGACTTCGTCGTTGACGACCCACGGAGCCTTTGCGATCTGGCCAATAGCGAGGATGGCGCCGGTGCCGGGCGGCAGGATCGGCATCGCCGCATCCACGCCGAAGGGGCCGACGTTGGTGATCGTGAGCGTCGTGCCGATCATTTCGTTGGGTGTCGTGGTGCCCGCGCGCGCTTTTTCGACCAAGAGGTTGAGTGCGCTCGCCATCGCCACGAGGTCCAACTGATCGGCGCCCTTGATGTTGGGCACGATGAGCCCGCGGTCGGTCGCGGCGGCAATGCCGAGATTGACACTGCGGCGAACAATGACCTCGTGGGCCTCAGCGTCGAAACTCGAGTTGATGCCCGGGAAGTTGCGCGCAGCGTCACATACGGCGAGCGCAGTAATGGTGAGCGGTGAGAGGCGCACGCCGGCCAGGCCGGGGTGCTTCTTGAGCGACTCCAACAGTTCCACGGTCCGGGTCGCGTCCACGCGCACCCACACGACGGCGTGCGGCGCACTAAAGGCGCTTTGGACCATGGCTTCACTCATGGAACGCAGCACGCCCTTGACCGCGATGCGCTCTTCCTTGGGACCACTCGACCACGACTCAATTTCGCGGCCCACGAACCTCGAGGTCGTCGTCGGACCGGTTATTGGGGTGCTCACGCGTGTTGAAGCCGTGGGTGTCGCTGATGCGTTGAGAACCCGCTCAACGTCGTCACGCGTGATGAGACCGTCGGGGCCGGTCCCCTGCAGCGCGGCCACATCCACTCCGTGCTGCTTGGCGTAGAGCCGGACCGGCGGCGTAGATCGTGGTGCGAGCCCGGGGCTTGAGGTGACAGCAGCTGCGGCGGATGGCGGTGCCTCAACTGGCGCCGATGGCGCCGCGCCCTGGCGACGGTGTTTGCGGGTGGCGACGCCCTCTTCATTCNNGCGACCGGCTCGTCAATGGTCGCGGTCGGGGTTGGCTTCGTTGACGTCTTCGCCTTAGCCTTGGTCGCGCCGGTGCCGCCCACTTCAAACGTGATGAGGGGCTGGTGGACTTCCATGACGTCGCCGGGATTGCCGTGCAGGGTCACAATCGTGCCCGCGTACGGACTTGGCAACTCGACGGTTGCCTTGGCGGTCTCAATGTCGACGAGCGGCTGATTCAGGGCAACGACGTCGCCCACCTGGACTTTCCACTCGACAATCTCGGCTTCGACCAAACCTTCACCAACGTCAGGCAGCAAGAAGATCTCTTCGCTCACCTCTAAAACTCCATCACTCGGTCAACGGCATCCAAAATTCGGTCCACCGTCGGCCGGTAGTCGTCTTCGAGGCGTGTCGGCGGATAGGGCACGTGGTACCCACTCACGCGAAGTCCCGGTGCGCGCATCGAGTAGAACGCGCGTTGCGAAACTTCCGCCACGATCTCGGAACCAACCGACGCCGTGTGCGGCGACTCCTGGACGGCGATTAATCGGCCGGTCTTTTCCACCGACGTGACCAGGACGTCTATATCGAGCGGCGCCAGCGACCGGGCATCAATGACTTCGACGGACACGCCCTCGCCTTGAGCGGCTTCGGCGGCGCGCAGGATGGTCTTGAGCGACGCGCCATATCCCACGACGGTCACGTCCGTGCCTTCGCGGCGCACGACCGCATCAAAGAGGCCACTTGGTGGCTGGTCGAGATCGACTTGGCCCTTTTCCCAGTAACGGCTCATGGGTTCACAGAAAATTATCGGGTCATCGTGTTCAATTGACTGCTGGATCATCCAGTAGGCATCGTTGGGCGTCGAGCACGACACCACACGTAGTCCGGCGGTCTGGGCAAAATAGGACTCAGGGCTCTCCGAGTGATGCTCAATGGCGCCAATCCCGCCCTGGAAGGGCAAACGGATGACGAGTCCCATGTTGTAGACGCCGTCGCTGCGCTTATGCAGTTTGGCGACCTGGGAAACAATCTGATCGAAGGCCGGATACACGAATCCGTCAAACTGAATCTCAACGATCGTGCGGTATCCGCGAATCGCAAGACCCACGGCGGTGCCCACAATTGCCGACTCCGCGAGCGGCGCGTCAATGACGCGGTCCTCACCGAAGTCCTTCTGTAGGCCGTCGGTGATGCGAAAGACTCCGCCCAACTTACCGATGTCCTCACCCATGAGCAGGACTTTCTTGTTCCTTTCCATGGCGCGACGTAGGCCTTCGTTCAGGGCCTTGGCCATGGTCATGGTTGTCGTTGCCATCAGTGCGATCCTCCGCTAATGCCCATATCAATCATTTCACGGCGCCCCTCTTCAATGAGCGGGTGCGGCGCGGCGTAGGCGTGGTCGAACATGGTGATCGGATCGGGTCGGCCCATGGCGAGCACGTCCTCGCGAAGCTTGAGCGCCATCGCGTCGGCTTCGGCGGTGACGGCGCTGAGCGCCGTCTTTTTGACCTTGTACTCGTGGACCAGCAGCGACTTGACGCGCTCAACGGGGTCACGGTGTTTCCAGACTTCGACCTCGGCGTCCACGCGGTAACGCGTCGGGTCGTCCGAGGTGGTGTGCGCGCCCATGCGGTAGGTGAAGGCCTCGATCAAGGTCGGTCCGCCGCCCACGCGTGCGTGTTCCAGGGCGCGCTTGGTCACTTCGTAGACCGCCAGCACGTCGTTGCCATCGACGCGCACGCCGGGAAAGCCGAATCCTTCGGCGCGGTGATACAGCGGAATCTTGGCCTGCAGCGACGAGGGCTCGGAAATCGCCCACTGGTTGTTCTGCAGGAAGAACACGACGGGGGCGTTGAAGGTCGCCGCCCAGACGAACGATTCCAGGACGTCACCCTGGCTGGAGGCGCCGTCACCGAAAAACGCCATGACGGCTTCCTCGGCCCCGTCGCGCTGGACACCCATGGCGTAACCAACGGCGTTGAGCGCCTGATTGCCCAATACCACGGTGGGTACGGAATGGCGATACTTCTGGGGATCCCAGCCGCCATTACTCACCGCGCGAAAGAGACGAAACCAGTCCACGGGAGGGATACCACGGCACCACGCGATGCCGTGCTCGCGGTAGGTCGGAAACGAGAAGTCCATTGGTCCCATGGCCCGACCGGCGCCAATCTGCGCGGCCTCTTGACCCTGGATCGGAGCCCATAACGCCAACTGACCCTGGCGCTGGAGTGAGGTTCCCTCATTACAGATGCGTCGGATGATCACCATGTCGCGATACATGCTGAAAATCTGGTCGCCGTCGAGCGTGCTCTCGTAGTCGGGCTGAGCTACCCGCTCACCCTCGGGCGTAAGCAGCTGGACAAGTTCTTCGTCGATCATCGACCCTCCTTCGGCCTCTGGCGCCCTCGATACCTTACCCCCGTACGATAAACGGGTGCCCAGGCTCTTCGTAGACCTCACTCCCCTGCGGCGCAATCGTCAGTTCAGTTTGCTCTTCTACGGACAGCTCGTCTCGATGGCCGGCAGCAACTTGACCATGGTCGCCGTGCCCTTGCAGGTCTACCTCGAGTCACACTCGAGCCTCTGGGTGGGAATCGCGAGCCTCATCCAGTTGCCCTTCCTTATCGCGGGCTCGCTCTGGGGCGGCGTGATGGGTGACCGACTCAACCGGCGCACTTTATTGGTGGTGGACTCGTTCATCCTGGCTGTCTTGAGCGGTGGGCTCGCCCTTAACGCGCAGTTGCACCACTCACACTTCGCGATACTGCTCTCCCTCGCCGCGCTGGCGGCCGGATTCGCCGGATTCTCAGGCCCCATCCGTACGGCCGTCATCCCCAAATTGGTCCCAGAAAGCCAGTTAGTGGCCGCATACTCACTTAACCAAGTCATTGTCAACCTGGCCTCGGTCGCGGGACCGGGGGCGGCGGGACTGCTCATTGCGAGCGTTGGTCTCTCGGCCTGTTACTGGATCGACGCGGTCACGTTCTTGTGCCTGATGCTCTTTACCGCCCTGATGGCGTCGATGCCGGCGAGCGGTGAGCACACGGGCACCAGGATGCTGCGCGCGATGGGTGACGGCTGGCGCTACGTGCGCAGTCACGCCACGGCCCAGGCGGTCTACCTGGTGGATCTCAACGCCATGGTCTTCGGCCTTCCCCGCGCCCTCTTCCCGGCCGTCGCCCTCACCCTCTATCACGGCGGACCGAGAACCGTTGGCCTGCTCTACGCCGCGCCGGGGGCCGGGGCCGTGGTGATGGCGGTATTGACGGGATGGCTGGAGAACATCCATCGCCGGGGCCGTCTCGTGGTACTGGTGGTCATGACCTGGGGTGGCGCCATCGCCATCTTCGGGCTGGTGCACATTGTCTGGGTGGGACTGGTGTGTCTGGCCATCGCCGGCGCGACCGACGTGATCTCGACGATCTTGCGTAACACGATTCTCCAAACCGCGATCACCGACGAATTCCGCAGTCGGATCTCTTCAATTCAGATGGCCGTAGTAACCGGAGGGCCGCGCCTCGGCGACTTCGAGTCGGGCCTGGTGGCGGGACTCACGACGACCGAGTTTTCGATTGTCTCGGGCGGAATTGCCTGCATCATGGGCGCGGTGGCGCTGATTCGCTGGCGACCGACGTTCTGGAACGACGCCGTTCGTTAAGCCGAGCGCACGGGGATGAGTCGCCGCTTAGCGTTGGTGACGCTGGCTAATTGACCGCAGGCAGCGTCGATGGAACGGCCCCGGGTATTGCGCACGGTGACGTTGATGCCGAGCGCCTCGAGCCCGTCGCGAAACTCGTGCACCCGTTTGGCCGACGAACCGAGCACCAGGTAACCCGGCGTGGGATTGAGCGGAATCAGATTGACGTGCGCGCGCAGGGACTGGGCATAACTCGCCAGCTCGTGCATGGCCTGTTCGGTGTCGTTCACCCCGTCGATGAGCGCCCATTCGAAACTGAGCCGACGCGACGTGGTGGCAATCCAGTTGAGGCAGGCCTGGTGCAGGCGCTCTAGCGGATAACGGCGATTGAGCGGAATGAGTTCACTGCGAGTCTCGTTGTTCGCCGCGTGCAAACTCACCGCCAGGGTCAAGGGCAGCCCCTCCTTGGCCAAGCGCTCGATCGCCGGCGCCACGCCCACCGTCGAGACCGTGAGGTGGCGCGCGGAGAGTCCGCGGTACTCGTGCAGACGCTTGACCACGTCGACCGTGACGCGATAGTTCTCGAGTGGCTCACCCATGCCCATGAAGACCACATTGGACAGACGTCGAGGGGCCGCCTCGCGCGCGGCGAACATGACCTGCTCGATCACTTCACCGGTCGTGAGGTGTCGGGTGAAGCCGGCCTGACCAGTGGCGCAGAACGTACAGCCCACCCCGCAGCCGGCCTGGCTCGAGACGCATACCGTCACGCGGTCCTCGTAGCTCATGAGGACCGTTTCGATTGTCGCGCCGTCGAACAAGCGGAAGACCCACTTTCGGGTGACCCCCCGGTCGCTCTGGACATCATTGGCGACCTCGAGACTGGGCTTGAACTGCTCGTGGAGACGCGAGCGCAGGGTCCTGGGGATTGTCGTGATCTCGCTGAAAGTCTGGGCTTCATTCCAGAGGCCATGCCACACCTGGTCAACTCGGTAGCGCGGTTCATCGCCGAGCAAGTCGCCCAGTTGCTCCTTGGTGTATTCGTAGGCCGACGACATGGCCAACACGCTAGGCCACGGCCCGCCGCGCCACAGCGGCCACGATTCTCTGCTTGACTTTTACGCGGCGTCGCCGACGTGGACGTCGCCCGAGCATTGGAGAGCACCGTGGAACTGAACAACACATCGGCGATCGTCACGGGCGGCGCCTCGGGACTGGGTGAGGCCACGGCCCGGGCCCTCGCCCAGCGCGGCGTCAGGGTCGTCATCGCCGACCTCAACGACACCCGTGGTCCCGAGATCGCCCAAGAAGTCGGTGGGGCCTACGTGCACTGCGACGTCACCAACACCGAAGAGGTCATCTTCGCGATCGAAGCGGCGACCACCATGGCGCCGTTGTGGAGTGCTGTCAACTGTGCGGGCATTGGCTGGGCGACGCGCACCATTGGCAAGGACGGCGAGTACGCCTCGGCNNATCGGCACGTTCAACGTCTGTCGTCTGGCGGCGACCGCTATGAGCCACAACACCCCCGACGTGGACGCGCTGCGCGGCGCCCTTGTCAACACCGCGTCGGTGGCCGCCGAGGACGGACAGATCGGACAGGTTGCCTACTCCTCTTCCAAGGGCGGCGTGGTGGGTCTGACTCTTCCACTTGCGCGTGACCTCGCGGCCATTGGCGTGCGGGCCAACTGCATCCTGCCCGGCCTCATCGACACGCCCATCTATGGCACCGGTCCCCAGTCCGACGAGTTCAAGGCCCGCCTCGGTGCCGGTGTGCTCTTTCCCAAGCGACTCGGCTACGCCAGCGAATTTGCCTCACTCGCGGTCGAGCTACTCGCCAACAGTTACATGAACGCCGAAAAGGTGCGCATCGACGCGGGCATTCGGATGCAGCCAAAATGACCCAAACACGACGAACGAACGATGGTTAATTGCCAAAGCCGGCNNGCCCCGCACTTGACCAAATGTCGTAGTTAGTTCCTTGCCCTCTACGGCGGGCAAACCCACCGATTGAACCTCTCGCGCTAGTGGTAGTTGACAATGCCGGGAGTCACGTTCTCGATGAACGTCGTCCCGATGCCCATACAGACCAACCAGTTCGGCGTGCGCAAGTAAAACGACGACGGCGCGGCAAACTTGATCGACAGGCCGCTGACGCGTCTCGGCACGCAGTACGAACGTTGGTACGAGTGGGCATCTTGGATGGCGAAACCCACGCTCGCCGTGCCGCCCTTCGCTTTAACGATGACGAAGTCCGCTCTGCCGCTCGACGCTCCGGCAAACGCCGCGCCACCGAGCGCACGGTGCTGCGTTCCCGCGACAGTCTGCACGCTCGGCACGCCATTGAGATAGCACGCGGCTTTGGCGTCGTTCGTGAAAATGAGCGGGTAGTCACGCATGTCGGCGGGGATGCCCTTCTGTTCGGAACCGAGCGAGACTTTGGTGTCCTTCGCTGACGTGCAGATGGAAAGCCCCTTGAAACGGCCGCTCGGCAGCGAGGGAATGGGGCTCCACGTCGTGCCGTTAAGCGTACGAAACGAACCGAAATTCTGCGCGCTGACCACAGCGCCCGAAGCGCCAAAGGTCGTCATGGTTTCGGGAGCTCCACCAAACTGCCCGAGCGCCACGTGGGCCAAGATCCAGTGCGCACCTTGGTCTGTGCTGTACTCGACGCCACCGGCCGCCCCGCCCAGTGCGGCGAACAGTGTTCCACTATTTCCGGCGTAGATGGTGTTTGCCACGTCCCTAATGTCGCCAAGATCGGGTCCCTGTTCACTGGCTTTGGCTACGAGAGACCAGAGGTTGCCGCCCCAGGGCGAGCGCCAGAGTTCGCTAGTGCCCTGATTCATACCGCCGCCTCCGAAACAGGTGAGCAGCCAGTCTTTGGGACCCAAAGTGACGAGCTGAGATACCGAAAGTCCCGTACATGGATTGATGAGGCGGCCCCACGTGCCGCCAGCGGTGGTAGTCACCAGTATCGACGATGGCAGTTCGCCGCGTCCTTCAACTACCACCACCGACCTCGACGTCAGCGCGTCAAGGACTTGCGCCGCGCGCCACTTTCCGGCGCCGATGTCGGGGATCGTGACGCTTCGAATGGGCAACACCGAGCCAACGTGATACTGCGAGAGGTCACTCGCACACTGCTCCGGGTTGTCGGGTGTTGGTTTCGTGCAGACATCGCTCGTCACGAACATCACATTGTCGCTAATCGAGTAGGTCGGCCAAATTCCGGGCGTCGACATCTTGGTCCACTTCTGACCGCCGTCGGTGGTCACCCATAGCGGACCCTGGTACAACGACAGGTACCCAATCGAGGGCGAAACAAAATTGATCGACGGGGCATTTCCCCATCCGTACGGACCCACGTAGGAAGGAACCGGCAGCGGTGCCACCACGCGCCAACCGTTGCCGAGGTTGGAGGTTCGAATTAGGTAGAACCAGCCTCGGCCCTTGTTGACTGGTCCCGCGATCGCGAAGCCCAGCGAGTCGGAACGCATGTCGACGTCACCAAACGTGGTCGCGAGCCCGAGTGTCGTGTCAGTGAGGGGCGTTCCCGGCCGCACGTATGGCGCTTTCAACGGATGCGACGAGGCCGCATTGGCGGTGCCACTTTGTACGAACAGGCCAAGCGCCGTCAGTGACGCGACCACCGTCCTAAGAAATATCGCCACTCGTTCAGTCCTCACCGAATTCCTCCAACGCGCCGAGCGTAGGCCCTCGATCGGTCGCGCGGCGGGCCGACCCGTTTGCATGACTGGATGCCTCGCGCCTTTGCCGCGATTCACTTGGGGCACGTCTGCGTTTCCAGGTGCCAACGACTCCAGCATCGCTGGCGCACCCGGCCACTAAATCTCGCGTGCCTCCGCGACATTGTCGAATCGGGCAAACTCGCCGCGCCACGTCAGGTGCGCGGTGCGCGTGGGGCCATTGCGGTTCTTGGCGACGATGATCTCGGCTTCAGATTTCTTGCTGTTCTCCACCTCGCCGTACTGTTCGGGTCGAAAGAGAAAGAGCACGACGTCGGCGTCCTGTTCCAGCGATCCCGACTCGCGCAGGTCTGACATCATCGGACGCTTGTCGGCGCGGTCTTCGAGTTTTCGTGAGAGCTGGGAAAGGGCAATCACCGGGCATTGCAATTCACGCGCCAGGATCTTGAGCGACCGGCTCATATCGGACACTTCAACTTGNNATGCGCCGAGCACGCGAGCGCACGTCCATCACCGTCAAGCTCGGGTTGTCGTCAATGAAGACGCGCGCCGACTGAAGGAATCCGAAGGCGCCGTGCGCGTTGTTCCAGTCGGCGTCGCTCAAGTCACCGGTACGCAGCTTGGACGAGTCAATGCCTGCCGTGGAGGCGAGGATTCGTTCGGCCAGTTCCTGACGACTCATCTCGAGCGAGAAGAAGAGCGCCGGCCTCTTGACGACGGCGCCCACGTGAATCAAGATGCCCAGACCGAACGCCGTCTTACCGGTGCCCGGTCGGGCGCCGATGATGGTCATGCTGCTCGGTTGGAGACCCTGGAGAATGAGGTCCAGGGACCGGTAGCCGGTCTCGAGGCCGTTGAACTGTCCGCGTGTCTCACCACGCTCTTCGAGGATGTCGGCCTCGGTGAGCAGCAAACGTTGCAGTGGCGACACCGAGTCAATTCTCCGGTTGTCGCCGATCTGATTGATCTTGCGTTCGGCCTCGTCGATGAGACCGACCACGTCGTCGGTCGCGACGTACGAGTCGTCAACGATCTCGCCGCCCACCGCGATGAGGCGGCGCTGCTGGGCCTTGTCGCGCACGATCTCGGCGTAGTGCTGCGCGTTCGTCGCGGACGGCGTGTTCATCTGCAATGACGACAAGACCGCGAGTTCGATCGCGACGGCGCCGCGCTCTTGCAGCTTCGCTTGGACCGTCACATAGTCAACGGGTTCGGCCGCGTGCGTGAGCGCCATGATCGCGCCGAAGATCTGTCCGTGCAACGGACGATAAAAATCCTCGGCCTGCACTGTCTCGTACGCCACACTCACTGCTTCGGCCGACAACAGCATCGCGCCGATTAACGACTCCTCTGCTTCGATGGCACTGGGTGGGACTCGACCCGCGTTTGGCGCAGTCCTACTCCGGTCCGTGTCAAGCTGAGTCATGAGACTTCAACGGTCGCAGGTATTAGCTGTGCGTCACAAGAACAACAACGTGGGGATATCTCTGTGTTTAACTTCACCACAAATATCCTTCACACCCGGTGTGACATGACAACGCCGGGACCCACGGCCCCGGCGTTGCGCACCACAAAACTCCGACAAGTTATTTGGCTATTACGTCTACGTTCACGCTCGCTACAACACCGTCAAATAGTGTTGCTTTAACGCTCTGCGTCCCCAATTCCTTGATGTGCTCAACCATATGAATCATGTGACGGTCCAACGAAATGTTGGTCGCCGTGCGTATCGCATTGACAATGTCGGCTTCGGTCACTGATCCAAAGAGTCGACCGTTGCTACCGGCACGCGCCGACACGACGACGGTTGCCTGCTCAATGAGTGCGCGTTGTGCTTCGGCGGCTTGGCGACTTTCCGTATCACGGACATCGCGAGCCTTGCGCATTGAAGCGCCTTGGATCTCCATGGTGTCATTCGCAGCCAGTGCGGCGCCGGTCGGCAGCAAAAAGTTGCGGGCGTAACCCGACTTCACTTCAACGATGTCACCGCGACGTCCGATGCCGCGAACGTCACTACGTAGGAGCACTTTCATTCGCTCACCTGCTCAACGAGTTCAACCTCTTCGACCACGATGTTCTCACTCGCGCCAGCGCTATCAACAATCGCGCCCGGCTCGACGACAACGCCCTCGAGCGTTGCCTCGGCTTCACGATCTTGACGAGGACCGCGTGGACCGCGATCACTGCGCTCTCCACGTTCACCTCGGTCTCCCCGGTCACCGCGTCCACCGCGACGCTCGGTCACGGTGCGCTGCGTGTAGGGCAGCAGCGCGAGTTCGCGAGCGGTCTTAATGGCGTCGGTCACGTCGCGCTGGTGCTGTTGACAGTTTCCCGAAACCTTGCGGCCCCGAATTTTCCCGCGATCCGAGATGTACTTGCGCAACTGGGCGAGGTCCTTGTAGTCAACCGTCGCCACGCCATGCTGGCAGAACGAGCAGGGCTTCTTCTTGGTGCGGCGATTGTCGATCTTGGGCGCGCGCTTGGGCGGCTTGGGATTATTAATACGGGGCATTAGAAGGGCTCCTCATCAAAGGCGTTGGTACTGGGTTCGTTGGACCGAGGCACACTGGACGGTCGGTCACCGGAACTGAAGTTGCTGCCCTCAGGTCGCGGCGTCTTGGTAACCACAGCCGTGGCGAACTTAAGCGACGGGGCAATTTCGTCGGCGTTGATTTCGACGATGGAACGCTTGTCGCCGTTCTCGGTCTCCCAGCTGCGCTGCTCCAAACGACCGGTCACGAGCACGCGGGCGCCCTTCTGCAGTGAGTTGGCCGCATTTTCGGCCATGGCGCCGTAGCCCTGGACTTCGAAATACGAGACACGCTCTTCCCACTCCTGGGTCTGGCGGTTCTGCCAACGGCGATTCACCGCGATTGACAGGCGTACCGCCGCCTGTCCGGAGTTGAGGAACTTGAGTTCGGGGTCTCGGGTGACGTTGCCCACGACGGTGATTGAATTATCTGGCATTTCTTCTCCTTAGTTCTCTGAAGCGTCCGAACTTAACCCTGGGCCGTGACACGGCTGGGTTTGGTTCGCTCGTTACGTCGAAGGATCTTGAAGCGAAGGACTTCGTCCGACAGGGTCAGAATTCGGTCCAGCTCGACGACGGTCGTCGGCTCACCGCTGAACTCCACCAGCACGTAGTAACCCTCTTTGCGCTTGTTGATTTCGTACGCCAAGGGACGCTTGCCCCAACGGTCGATGGTTCCAGGATTTCCGCCACTCGTGCGAATGGTTTCGAGCGCTCGATCGAGAGCGATCTGGATGGTCTGTGCGTCGACAGCAGTGTCGAACACGATCATGGATTCATAGGGCCTCATGGCCGGTTTCCTTTCCCTCTGGTCCGGCATGCCGGGCTCTGCGGAAACAGAGCAGGGTTAATTAGTTATTTCCCCATCTATATGGGAAAGACAACTCTACTCCAGGCCAACGAAATTGGCTAGTTGAGCAGATCCTCCGGATTGGCGTAGGCCTCGGCGTCGCTGGGAAAGGCCCCGCTGCGCACGTCGGCGGCGAAGTGGCCAATCGCCTCGGTGATGGCCGTGCCCAGTTGGGCGTACTGGCGCACGAACTTGGCCGGCTCGTGGTTGGTGAGTCCCAGTAGGTCGTGAAAGACCAGCACCTGGCCGTCGGTGTCGGGCCCGGCCCCAATGCCAATCGTGGGTATCTCGAGGGCCTCGGTGATGCGTGTACCAACAATGCTCGGCACGCCTTCTAACACCACGGCGTAGACGCCCTCGTCCTGTAGGAGCATGGCGTCCTTGGCGAGCCACTCGGCCGCCTCGCGGGTCTTGGCTTGGACCTTGAATCCTCCGAAGGTCAGCACGCTTTGGGGTGTCAGGCCGAGGTGGCCCATGACGGGAATCTCTGCGTCGAGCAACGCCCGCACGACGTCGCGGCGAACGCGACCGCCTTCGAGCTTCACACTGTGCGCGCCCGCGCGAATCAGGGCCGCGGCGTTGCGCACGCTGTCGGCAACGCCCACGTGATAGCTCAACCACGGCAGATCGGCCACGATATGGGCCTTGGGCTTGGCGGCGGCGACCGCGCGCACGTGGTAACACATCTGCTCGATGGTCACGTGCAGGGTATCTTCGTGGCCCAGCACCACGTTGGCGACTGAGTCGCCCACCAAGATGATGTCGACCCCGGCGGCGTCCACGTAGCGCGCCCCCGGCTCGTCGTAGGCGGTCACCATGACGATCGGGGCGCTGCCGTTGCGGCGCTTGCGCGCGCGAATGGCCGGAGCGCTCAGGCTCACTCGCCCACCTTCTTCTGCTGGGCAATGACGCGGCGCGCACGGCGGCCCCCGGCGCTCCACTTTCGAACGAGGTGGTGGAAGTTGCAACCAACGCAGACTTCCACGGCGTAACACTGCACGGGCTCTTCACGACGTTCGAGTTTGAGCAGTTCGGCCCGCGACGTCGGGCAGGTCCCACCCGAGGGCAGGCGGGCGCCAAAGACGTACGTCACTTCCACCAGCTGTTCGTCGTGACAGACCGGGCAGGTCTCACCCGTCGTGCGCCCGATATTCTTGGCGGCGCGCAACAACTCCGGGTGCGCGTCGCAGATGTCTTCGTGGCGCAGCAGCCCGGCGGCGAGCTTGGCGAGCAGGGCGTGGCGCACCAGTCCGAACTCAACGACTGCTCCGTCGGCAGTGCTGGTTCGAAAACTCTTATTCATTAGGGGTGACACTACCGCGACCGTCTAAAACCGTGGGTAATTCCAATTTTGTACCTTCGATATATCGAAGTGATATGATTGTCACATGTTGGACATCGCCATTTTAGGTCTGCTGATGGAACGCGACCACCACGGCTACGAGATCCGCGCGCAGTTGCGCGACCGCCTGGGCATATGGGCCAACGTCTCATTCGGATCGATCTACCCCGCGCTGGCACGCCTGGAACGCTACGGCTACGTCGAAGCGGTGGCGCAAAATGAGTTTCGCATCGGCGCGCTGTCGACGGGTTCGCTCGCCGGTGAGCGCGCCTCCTTGCGCGCGCTGCGCACCACCCAGGGACTCGGGCGACGGGGCCGCAAGGCCTACCGCATCACCGATCGCGGCCGCCTGGAGTTTGTCCAGTTACTGAGCGATCCCGCGACTCTCGACGACAGCAAGAACTTCTCTCTTCGCATGGCCCTCGCGAAGTACCTGACTCCCAGTCTTCGCGTGGGACTGCTCGAGCGCCGACGGGCCGACCTCGTCGCTCGGCTGGCCGAAGTACGCGCCAACGCAACTGACGAACAGCTCGACGACTACGCGCGCAGCGTGATGGAGCACTCCGCCCGGGGCGTTGAGTTGGACCTCGCGTGGATTGACGACTTCTTATTCACCGAACGCAGTAACCAAGAGACCTTCGCTCAAAAGACGAAGTAGGAAAGGAGAGCCATGGAGAAGATTCGCGTGGCCATCGCCGGCGTAGGAAATTGCGCCAGTTCACTCATTCAAGGTGTGACGTACTACCGCGACGCGAGGGCCGGTGACGATGTCCCCGGCCTCATGCACGTGGTCTTGGGCGATTATCACGTCAGCGACCTCGAATTTGTCGCGGCCTTCGATGTCGATGCCTCCAAGGTCGGCAACGACCTCGGCAAGGCAATCGATGGTGGCCAGAACAACACCATCAAGTTCGCGACCGTGCCCTCACTCGGGGTCACGGTGCTACGCGGGCCAACGATGGACGGGCTCAACAAGTACTACCACGCGTCAATCGAGGAGTCCCCGTTCGAGCCCTGCGACGTTGCTCAGGCACTGCGTGACGCCAAGGCTGAGGTGCTCGTCTCGTACCTACCCGTGGGATCAGAGAAAGCGCAGCGCTTCTACGCGCAGGCGGCGCTCGACGCGGGCGTGGCCTTCGTGAACGCGATTCCCGTGTTCATTGCCTCGGACCCCGTGTGGGCCAAGAAATTCAGTGACGCCAACCTGCCGATCATCGGCGACGACATCAAGAGCCAGGTCGGC
>PMAL01000063.1:0-1551 GCA_003152555.1 Acidimicrobiaceae bacterium
TTGTCGAACTCGTTGACGTTGCGTAGTTCGCGTCGCCGCTGTAGAGAGCTCTGAGGCTGTTTGATCCTCCGGGCAGGGCCGTGGTGGTGCAGGTCGCTTGGAAGGAGCCATTGAGCGTTCGAGACGAGCATCCGCTAATTGACACCCCGCCAACTTCAAAGTTGACCGTGCCGGTGGCCCCCGTCGTCACCGTGGCGGTTAGTAGCAGCGAAGCGCCAAAATTTGACGACGTCGGTGCGCTGGCGAGCGTTGTCGACGACGAACTTTGAGCCACCGAGATGGTCGTAGCCAGCGAGTGCACACCGGCGTAGTTCGTGTTGCCGGCCATGGTCGCCGTCACCGAACAACTNNCCGACCGAGGTGTAGGTGAGCGTTGATCCCGAGATCGTGCACCCCGCGCTATTGCCCGTTGGGCTGACGACGTAGGTCACCACGCCGCCAGTGGTGCCACCCGACGTGGTGAGCGAGAGCGTATTGGCGGGACTGAGCGCAAACGTTGTCGAGGTCGAGGTCAAGGTGAGCGCGCTCTGGCTCGCCACGCTGACCGTGAAGTTCATCGACGAACTGGTGGAAGAGGCGAAGGTCGAGTTGCCCGAATAGGCCGCGAGCAACGTGTTCAGTCCAGTCGGTAGCGCAGTGGTCGTGCAGGTGGCCTGATGCGACGCGTTGACGGTTTGTGCGCCGCAGCCGGTAATGGTCACTCCCCCGTCCTCAAAGTTCACGGTGCCGGTGGCGCCCGTCGTCACCGTTGCNNACGGGAATACGCGGTGACGAACGAAGACTGAACTCCGAGTTGACATTTTCTGACTGAATGGAGATGTAGTAGATCGTGCCGTTGGTGAGCCCGGTGAGTTGACAACTAAGGGTCGAGGTCGTACAGGTCGAGATCGGTGACCCGGCGTTGAGCGAAGAAAATGCCGTCACCACGTAGCTGGCAATAGCGGAGCCGTTGTTGTTAGGAGCGACCCAGGAAACCGTCACCGCTCCGCTTGACGCCGTGTAGGTGGTCGTGGCGTTGGCCGTTGGATCGGGGGCGGCGTAGGGCACGCCCGTCTCGCTATTGGTTGAAGTCGCTCCCGCACCGGCCGCGCTCAGCGCACGCAGCGACACGGTGTAGTTCGTGCCGTCGACCAAACTCGAAATCACGATGGGTGACGCGGTTCCCGCGGCGTTGAGCCACGTGGTGCCGCCATCGAGCGTGTACTGATACGACGTGATGGGATCGTTGCCGGCGCTGCCCGCAGTGAACGAAATCGACAGATACGAGTCGCCGGCGGTGACGCCAGTCAGCGTCGGCGCGCCCGGCGCAGCGAGCGGAATCGCCGCCACCCTGGGACTCGACGGCGTCGAATTACCCGCAACGTTGGTCGCAATCACGGAAATGTAGTACGTCGTGCCATTCGTGAGCCCGCTCAACGTGCAGGTGAGTGCGGCCGACGTACAGGTCGAGATGGCGCTGCCGTCGGTGAGGGCGGCAAAGACTGAGGCCGTGTAGCCCGACACGGTCGCCCCGCCGTTATTCACTGGCGCCACCCACGTGGCCTGCAACGA
>PMAL01000063.1:1569-2617 GCA_003152555.1 Acidimicrobiaceae bacterium
CGGAGATGGTAAAGGGATTGGCCAGGGTGCCCGCGCTCACCCACGTGGTGCCGCCGTCCAAGGAGTAGTCAACCCCCGAAAGTGGTGATCCTCCGTCATTGGCCACCGTGTAGGGCGAATACGCCACTTGGATCGACGAATCGAGCGGCGTCAGGGTAATCGAAGGGGCATCGGCCACGGCCAGCGTTACGCCGGCCGCAAAGGCCGAGCCGGGACCGTTGCCGCTGATGTTGAGCGCTCGGATCTCCACCGGATAGGTCACGCCACTGGAAAGTGGCGTCGTCCCATTGGTGGAAAGGGCCGTGATCAAGATCGAGCTCGACGTGGTGCCCCCATCGGTGCGCAGTTGCCAGGTAGCCCCACCGTCAGTCGAATACTGGTAGTTGGTGAGGGCCGAGCCGCCGTTGTAGCCCGCAATGACCGATACCGTCAGCGACGTCGCCGTGGTGGAGGTAATTGCGGTAATGGTGGGCGCGCCCGGCAAGGCGCTGGGTGTGCCCGAAGAAGGGACCGAGGCCACGCCGCCGCCATCGCCGTTGACGCCACGAAGTTCGACCGAATAACTGGTGCCGTTGGTCAGGCCCGCGATCACGATTGGCGAGGCCGTATCGCCCGTAGAAACCCACGTCGTGCCGCCATCGAGGGAATAGTCGTAGTCCGTAATGGGTTGGGACGAGGTAGCGGCGCTAAAGGCCACGGAAAGAGAACCGTCAGAAGGGGTGATGCTCGTGATCACGGGAGCGTCCGGCGGGCCCGACGGCGTGACTGTCCCCGACGACGCCGACCACAGGCCTTGGCCAATCGAATTTACGGCGGCAACTTGGAAGATGTAGCCCGTACCGTTGGTGAGGCCGGTCACTGTGGCTGACGTTGTTGTCGAGGCTGTGTCGATGGAGCTCGACCACGTGGAGCCCCCGTTGCTCGAATACTGCACCAGGTAGTCGCTCACCGAGGTAAGACCCGAGACGGCGGGTGCGGTCCAGTAAATCGACGCGCTGGAGTTGCCCGGTGCCCCGCCCACGCCGCTCGGCGCGCCGGGAACGCCCGT
>PMAL01000063.1:2703-26881 GCA_003152555.1 Acidimicrobiaceae bacterium
CCCGGCACGGAGCACGCCGCGTAGACGTCAATACCCGCTTGACCATTCGTCGACGTCGTGTCACTCCGGCCCTGATAGGTCGGCAGTGAAATCTGGCCCAGGGTGGGGGTGAATTGCCCACTGCCTCCTGAGCCTCCCGATCCGCCCGCAACTAGCGTCGCCACCGACGCGGGCGATCCCGCGGTACCGATCTCAACAACGGATGCGGCCCCGCCGCCGCCGCCCTCGCCCGAGCAGCCCGACTGGCCGGGAGAGCCTCCGATGCCGCCGCCAAAGCCACCAAGTGGATTGGTGCCGCCCGCGGAGCCGTTCGTGCCGGGGGTGCCCGACGACACCCCCGCGATGCAGGCGGGATTTCCCGGCTCCTGACCCGCTTGGCCAACGCCAATGGTAAGTGTTTGTCCCGGTGCGACCGAGATAGTTCCGCTCACCACTCCTTGGTACCCACCGAGCGGGGGTCGTCCAGACGCGTCCGTACCACCGCGGCCGCCTTCTCCGCCGGTAATGGTGAGCGTGAGTTGTGCGACATTGGCTGGCACCGTGAAGGTTTGTGTGCTCGACGAATACGTAAAGGTTTGGCTCACGGTGGTACCCGCGGCTGCGGAGGGCACCACGACGATAGAGAGCGCGTAGCAGCACATCACCATTACGACCGCGCCTGTGCGCAGAAGGAGTTGCGAAGGTTTCAGAGTTCGGTCGCTTCCTTCTCGCTGGGGTCCAAGACCAAGTCACGGTCTTGGCCGTGACGAGTTTAAGTATGCGTGCATGCCCAAGTGTGTGATACTTCGACACAAATTTGAATCACGGCGCATTAAGAGTCCACCGAGGCACATTTGGTCTCAATCGCCACGGTTAGCGTGAGTAAACATTCTCGGGGTTTACCCCGATTGAAATTCGCTCGACAGGGCCTAAAGTTGTCATCACAAGACAAAGAAGGTCGTGAAAGTACACATGATGAGATTTGGCCATTTCGGTGGGACAGGGCCTGGCGACGGAATTGGATTCCTCTTTTTTATCCTGATGATCATCTTTTTCGGGGCGCTCTTGTGGCTGCTGCTCTCGGCGAGCCACCGACGTGATGCCCACAGCCACGCGCCGTTCTTTGGCCATGGACACGGGCCATACCCGCAAGACCACGGCGGACACAATTCAGAGGCGCGCGCAATTCTCGATCGCCGTTTTGCCAGCGGCGAGATTGACGAGGAAGAGTACACGCGACGACGCAAACTGCTCGAGGGCGGTTCCTAGTTTTTTCCCGCTGCGGGGTCGAATCGATCCGCCCACTGCGCGACCAACATCGCCGCGCGCTCGACGACGAAGTGCTCTAAAATTCGGTACACGTGCGCACTAGCGCATCACGAGTTATGGGGGCACAGGCATGACGGCACTAAAAGTCGAAGAGGAGCTCGAGCGAGTAGCGGTGGGAAAAGCCGGTTCACTGACCTGGCTGGGCCACGCCACGGTGCTGCTTAATACCGAAGCGGGCACGCGAATTGTCTTTGACCCCTGGATTGACGGCAATCCCAAGAGCCCGATCAGCCTCAACGAATTAGGCAACGTTGACGCCATTTGCGTGACCCACGGGCACTTCGACCACATGGGTTCGGTCATCCCCCTCGCCGACGCAACCGGCGCGACGGTCATCTGCGTGCCCGAGATGGCGGCCTACTTCTCCTCGGTGGGCGTGGCCAACCTGGTCGAAATGAATAAGGGCGGCACCGTGCACGTGAAAGAAGTCGCGCTGACCATGGTCACCGCTGATCATTCCTGTGGGATTTCGGTCGGCGAAACCTCTCCCAGTGTCTACGGCGGCAACCCCGTGGGCTTCATCGCCACCCTGCCCAGTGGGGAAGGAGGGCCTATTTATGTCTCCGGCGACACCAACGTCTTTGGCGACATGAAGCTCATCTGTGACCTCTACGCCCCCGAGATTGGCCTCATCCCCATCGACGGCCACTACAACATGGGTCCACGCGAGGCCGCGCATGGCGTGCGGTTACTGGGTCTCAGTCGCGTGGTGCCAATTCACTACGGAACCTTCCCCGTACTGACGGGCACTCCCGAAGAACTGCGCACGCACCTGGCGAGCGCGAGCACGCTCACGATCATCATTGAACCGGGTCAGTCCGTGCCCATCAGGGCTTGACGCGCCACGCCTCCTAGGACGAATTGGTGGGCGTCGACGCGGTCCACAACTCCTTGATGAGGACCTGAATCGCCGCGGCCGCCGGCACGGCCAACAGCACGCCAATGAATCCGCCAAAGAGCCCGCCCACCCACGCACCGATTTCGGCACCAATCAAAACCGCGACGAGTACCGTGAGCGGATTGATTTTGGCCGTGCGGCTCATGACAACGGGATTCAGCGCGTGATTTTCAAACTGGGTATAGATAATGAAGACGATGGCCGTCACGATGCCGGCCGTCGGTGAATGACCGAAGGCAAAGAGTACGGTCGGCACTCCGGCGAGGGCGGCGCCAATTACGGGCAGGAAATCAACGAGTGCGACCCACAACGCCCAGAGAAATGCGAACGGCACGCCCAATATCAGCAGCGTCACCAGCACGACCACCCCGGCCGCCAACGAGGTCAGCGCATTGCCGAGCACGTAACCGGTCGCAGATTTGCGCACCAGCGTGCTCACACGAGACACACGCGCCGCGCGGGCGGGCGACATCATGAGCAGCAGATCGGTGCGCATCCTGGGGGCTTCCAAAAGAAGAAGAAACACAAAGGCGAACACCGTCACGAGCGCCAGGACCACCGTGACCGCGCCCTCGCCGAGCGCTAACGCGGGTTTGCTCAGTCCCTTGGCCAGCGAGACCAACTTCGTTGAATTCTTCTTGATCCACGACTCCACGTGGTACTGGCGCAACTCGCGGCCGATCCAGTTGTGGCTGCGCTGGGCCTTTTCGATGTAATGGGGCAACGTATTGGCGAGGTTCGTCAGGGCGTGTATGAGCGGGTAACCGAACGCGAACGCCAGACCCACAAAAATGAGGATCGACCAGAGTGCCACCAATGTGACCGCTGATCCGCGTCGTCGTATTTTCCAGCGCTGCAGGAACACGACCTGGGGGTTGAGAATCAGGGCCAGGAATGAGCCGACCACCATCAGCATGATGATGTCACGCAGGCGCACGAGCACTTTGCCGGTGAGATAGACCGCGACCACAATGAAGACCGTGGTGAAAATCGTCCGCAGCGGGACGTTGTGTTCGTCGGCTCGACGAAACATCCTCGCTCGGCGCGTTTCGAACTCGCCTTCGGGACCGGATGTTTCTGACATGATGACCAAACTCCTTACCGGTCGAAATCTCTCAAGTTGACGCTAGCCCGGTGCGACTTGGCCTGGGGGTGAAGCGTCGAATTTGTCACCCCGAGACAAGAACGGTGGCAGACATCTCGTGATAGGTTTCGCCGCTCATGGAAATTCGCCCAATTCGTGATAATGAACACGCCGAACTCGGACAGATCACGGTTCGCTCCTATCGCCACCTTGCGGGCGGTGAATCGCTCGGCGGCTACGAGGAAGTACTGATTGACGTCACGTCACGGACCCGTGACTGCGAGGTCTTTGTTGCTTTAAGCGACGAGGGCCGACTCGTGGGCGGCGTCACCTACGTCCCGGGCCCAGGAACTTCAATGAGCGAGTTCACCGACCCTACGGCCGCCGGCATTCGCCACCTCGCCGTAGACCCTCAGTTCCAAGGCTCCGGCGCCGGACGTGCACTGGTGGACGCCTGCATCGAGCGTGCACGGGACCAGCATCGTGACTGCGTGAGGCTCCACTCGACTCCGCCGATGGTGATCGCGCGAGCGATGTATGAACGCTTGGGATTTGTGCACACCCCCGAATTCGATCTCTTTTTCGACGAGGAGCCGTATTCGCCTGAGGAGCCGCTGCATCTCATTGCGTACGCACTCACTTTGCGAGACACCGAGCCCGCCTAGCACGCAGGTCGACGCACGAGTTGGCCCTAAACCGGCAATAACGACCGGTCTTTAGTTATCGCCTGGGTTGTCCACGTAGTAGAGATCAGGTCGGCGCAGCTCCAGTACCGCGATTTGTGATCGACGACGACGAACCTCGTCGAGATCAATCTGGGCGACCACCAGGTCGGGACCCGGTGCGTTGGACTCGCCGAGTACGTCGCCCCACGGACCAACAATCATGGAATGTCCGTGCGTGGCAATGCCCTCCTTTGTCGTGCCCACCTGGGCCGCGGCGATGACGAACGCGTGATTCTCAATGGCCCGGGCCCGAAGCAGCACCTCCCAGTGCGCAGAACCTGTGGTCGCGTTAAAGGCCGCCGGTACGGCCAGGACGCAGGCACCACGCACGGCCAGTTCCCGATAGAGCTCGGGGAATCGAAGGTCAAAGCACACGGTCATCCCCAACTCGAATTCCTTCAGGTGGGCAACGACGAGTCGCTCGCCCGCGGCGATGGATTCCGACTCTTGCTGGACCGTGACGCCCGGCACGTTGATGTCGAAGAGATGGATCTTTCGGTAAATAGCTCCGACCTCGCCGTCGCGACCAATGACGACGCTCGTGTTAAAGCATTTGGCCCCGTCACCAGACTTTTCCAGCATGCTGCCCACGTGAATCGTGACGTCTCGTTGCGTGGCGAGTGCTCCCAGCCGCGACGTCGTAGGTCCGGGAATTGACTCCGCGACCTCGCGGTAACCCGATGGCGGACCCAGATAGTTGAAGTATTCGGGTAGCTGGATGTACGAGGCGCCGCGACCGGCGGCCTCGGACACGAGTTCAATAGCGGCGGCGACGTTGCTCTGCACGTCGGTACCCGAACTCAGTTGCACGGCCGCTACGACAGTTGCGGTTCCTGAATCATTCATTGGCCCTCCGTCAATCGCGAACCCACCAAAACTACCGTGGTGACTTTCTTTGCGGCCACGAACTTTGAGTAGCCTCGGCCACGTACCAGGTTGTTACTCACAGCGACAGGATTGACCAATGCCCTACGAATTCACCACGCGAGGACTCGAAGTACAAGAGTCCGTGCGCCAGTTCATTGACGACACAATCTCTCCCAACGAAGAGATTTACTACGTCCAACTCGAGGACGTGGGACCGGACGGTTATCCACCGGTGCTCGACAAGATGAAATCGGCGGCGCAATCTAAGGGCCTGTGGAATCTCTTCTTGCCCCATCTACGTGCCGACTCCCCGGGCACGCCGCTGTCGAACTTGGACTACGCGCCAATTTCCGAGATGCTCGGCAAGGTCTCATTCGCGTCCGAAGTGCTCAACTGCAACGCGCCCGACACCGGCAACATGGAGGTGCTGCATCACTTCGGGTCCGACGCCATCAAGGCGCAGTGGCTCGTGCCGCTGCTCGCCGGCGAGATCCGCAGCGCCTTTTGCATGACCGAGCCCGACTCGTCGTCCTCGGACGCCACCAACATTGCGATGTCGATCGACCGTGACGGCGACGAGTACGTGCTGAACGGACGCAAGTGGTTCAGCTCCGGCGCTCGTGCCGAGCGTTGCAAGGTGTTCATCGTCATGGGCAAGACCAACCCCAACGCGTCACGTCACTTGCAACAGTCCATGATCGTGGTGCCCAAGGACACGCCCGGGGTCGAGTTAGGGCTCGACCCGCACGTCTTTGGCTACGTCGACCGCGGCGGACACCCCGAGGTGATCTACCGCAACGTGCGCGTACCGGTGGGCAATCTCCTGGGCGAAGAGGGCAGCGGCTTTGCCATCTCGCAGGCGCGCCTCGGACCGGGCCGGATACATCACTGCATGCGCTCGATCGGCGTGGCCGAGCGGGCGCTCGAACTCATGGTGATTCGCTCGCTCGAGCGCAGCACGTTCGGCACCAGCCTCGCGCAAAAGGGTCTCATCCAGGACTGGATTGCCGAGTCGCGCATCGAGATCGACATGGCGCGCGAATACGTGCTGAAGACCGCTTACCTGATGGACACCGTGGGCAACAAGGCGGCCGCGACGGAAATCTCCGGCATCAAGGTCGCCATCCCCAACATGACGCTCAAGGTCATCGACCGCGCCATCCAGGTGCACGGTGCCGCCGGCGTGAGCCAGTACTACCCGCTCGCCCACATGTACGCGGGCACACGAACGCTACGCATCGCTGACGGACCCGACGAGGTGCACAAGATGACGATCGCCCGACGCGAAATCCTCAAGCACCAGCCGGGATTTCACATGCAGCGTCCCGCCGACAAGTAGAGCGTCGACGTGCTTCGTCGCAATTACCTGAGATCGAACCGGTCGAGACTCATCACCTTGTCCCACGCGGACACAAAATCGCGTACGAACTTCTCTTTGGCGTCGTTGCTCGCGTAGACCTCGGCGAGGGCTCGCAGTTGCGAGTTCGATCCAAATATGAGGTCGGCGCGACTGGCCGTCCACGTAAGCGCGCCGGTCTTACGATTTAGGCCCTCGTACGAGTCACCAGCTGCCTGCCACTTTGTGCTCATGTCGAGCAAGTTGACGAAGAAATCATTCGTCAACGTCTCGGGCCTCGTCGTCAAGACGCCCAGTGGGGACTGTTCAAAGTTGGCATCAAGAACACGCATACCGCCTAGCAGCACGGTCATCTCCGGAGCGGTCAGATTCAGCAAAAACGCCTTTTCCAGAAGCAATTCCTCCGCGCTTCGAGGATGATCGGGGCTGAGATAATTGCGGAAGCCGTCGGCACTTGGCTCCAGCACTGCGAAGGACTCAACGTCGGTTTGTTCCTGGGTGGCGTCAGCGCGACCGGGTTGGAAAGGAACCACGACGTCGTGTCCCGCGTTCTTGGCCGCCTTTTCGACACCGGCGCAGCCGCCCAACACAATGAGGTCGGCCAGCGAGACCTTCTTCGCGTCACTGCGCGAGTTGTTGAACTCTCGCTGTATCCCTTCCAAGGTCGCTAACACGCTCTCGAGTTCCGCGGGCGTGTTCGATTTCCAATCCTTTTGGGGAGCGAGGCGGATGCGCGCACCATTGGCGCCACCTCGCTTATCCGTGCCACGGAATGTTGCGGCGGAACTCCACGCGGTCGAGACCAGTTGCGGAATCGAAATCCCCGAAGCCAGGATCTTCGCCTTCAGTTCGCCAATTTCTTTCTCGCCAATCAACTCGTGCGTGACGTCGGGAATGGGGTCCTGCCAGAGCTGCGGCTCACTGGGCACCAACGCGCCGAGCCCGAGCACGTAGGGTCCCAGGTCGCGGTGCGTCAACTTGTACCACGCCTTGGCAAAGACGTCGGCGAACTCGTCGGGGTTCTCATGAAAATGCTTCGAGATCTTCTCGTACACCGGGTCGAAGCGCAGGGCCAGGTCCGTGGTCATCATGGTGGGCGCGTGACGCTTGGTTGGATCGTGGGCGTCGGGAACGGTGTTCGCGCCCGCGCCATCCTTCGGCTTCCACTGCGTGGCTCCCGCGGGGCTCTTTGCTTGTTCCCACTCGAAGCCAAACAGGATGTCGAAAAAGGTGTTGTCCCACTTGGTCGGGGTGGTCGTCCAGGCACCTTCAAGTCCGCTGCCGATGGTGTGTACACCGCTACCCGTGCCGAACGTGTTCGACCAACCTAATCCTTGCTCTTCGAGTTCCGCGCCCTCAGGTTCGCGCCCGCCGTGGAGGTTGGGGTCAGCGGCGCCGTGGGTCTTGCCAAACGTGTGACCACCCGCAATCAGCGCCACCGTCTCCTCGTCGTTCATCGCCATNNACGTAGATGAGGCCCATCTGCACGGCGCCGAGCGGATTGTCGAGTTCGCGGTCACCTTGGTAGCGCTCGTCTCCGAGCCACGTCTCTTCTGGTCCCCAGTCCGTGGCGTCAGGTTCCCAGACGTCCACCCGACCACCGGCGAAGCCAAAGGTCGTAAACCCCATTGACTCCAGGGCGCAGTTGCCCGCGAGGATCATCAAGTCAGCCCAGGAGATCTTTTGGCCGTACTTTTCCTTCACCGGCCACAGCAGTCGACGCGCCTTGTCCAGGTTCACGTTGTCGGGCCAACTGTTGAGCGGGGCAAAACGCTGCAATCCAGATCCCGCGCCGCCACGGCCGTCGGCGATGCGGTACGTGCCCGCACTGTGCCAGGCGAGGCGGATGAAGAACGGTCCGTAGTGACCGTAGTCAGCCGGCCACCAATCCTGCGAGTCGGTCATCACCTCACCTATGTCGCGCTTTACCGCCTCAAGGTCGAGGGACTCGAACTCTTCGGCGTAGTCGAAATCCTCATCCAGTGGATTCGCCAACGGTGAGTTGTGGTGGAGAAGCTGAACATTCAGCTGATTTGGCCACCACTTGTTGTTCGCCTGGCTGCCAGCCAGTCGCGTGTGCGCTACGCCGACTACCGGGCATTTGCTTTCGTCTGTCATGTCCATTCCTTTGGTGTCATCGATGGTCTTGAGGACTTCAATTCCCAACGTGCGGGCCTTGATAGCCAACTTCAGATTTCGCCGCCATCTTAAACACGACTGCCAAGAACGGTACGGCGCCACTCTTCACTTTGACGTACCTGATTAAACGTGAACACGTGTAGGCCCTCGACGTTGGCCTTCGGATCGCTCAGCGCGACGCCCGTTTTCTCGAGTAGCCGGCTCGGGTTATATCCGCCGGGTGCGCCCATGCGCATGAACCACTCCGCGTGGCCCGACAGAAAGCGGGCTGACTCACTGACCCCGATTTTGGTCGCCATGTTGAGCAATTTCGTTCTCTCGACCGGCCCCGCCAGTCCAAAGTAGAGCGGCAGCGTCACCCCGCGAGCTCGTACGCGCTTGATCCAGTTCTTCACAACCGAGGGATCGAAACAGAGGTTGCTCACGATATAGGTCGCATAGTGGCGCTTGTCCCACATTGCCTGAACCGTCACGTCGTCGTCGATGTTGGGATGACTCTGGGGATATCCGGTAATGCCGATGCGCGAAAACGGCCGTCCGAGCGCGTCGAGCTGCACGAGCAGCGCGAGCGCGCTGTCAAAGCGGCCGGCGGGCGGGTCAGCGTCACCGGCCGGCACAAAAATATCTTCAATGCCCGACTCGCGTAGCCGCGCCACGATGTCTTGCACGTGGACGTTGTCGACGACCAGTCGCGCCGAGATGTGCGGCACCACCGAGTAGCCGTGCTGGCGGAACTTTTCGGCGAGCGAAATCGTGGCGTCGAGTCCCTTGGTTGGTGATGCGGTCACCGTCAGCGTGACCTCGCGCGGCACCGATGCTAAGACAGCCTCTTCAATCGAGTCCGTCGGGATGACCTCGAAACGAGAATTGGCGACCAGTTTTCCGGCCGCCTTGAGGCCCGCACTCACGATGACACCTCTTCAGTGTCGTCCGCACCCGGTCCCACGAGCTGCGCGTTGTTGATGAGTTCTTCCAATTCTCTCTCGAGCGACCCGGTACCGACGTGGCGGATTGTAAGCGGCAGTGCGAACATCTGAGCGATTCTCATTGCTTCTCGTTCTGTCTCGTCGCTGTGGTCCTGGGCTAACCACACCACTCGGCGGTAATTGGCGAAGTAGTCGGGCCACAGTTCGGGGTGCTTGTCGAGTCCGAGTTCGCGCAACACCGTACGCCGAAAGCTCTGCACCAGGAAGTCTGTGAGCACGTACGTACCCGGTTCATCGTCGAACAGTTGTTGCATCTGCTGGGCTCCCGCGAAGACGTCATAACAGTGAAGCCCGCGCAGGCGACCCAGGTGGAGTCGTGCACACACATCATCCAGCGCGCCGTACGTCCCACAATCGGCGTAGGCCAGTACCACCGCCGTGCCACGAGATTGCAGTGTGCTCGCCAGGCGTTCAGCCCTCGGCGCAATCAAATGCGGACGATTGTGCAGCAACGCCGGCATGAGGTGTATTTCGACGTCCCATTCGCGCCGATCGACGATCTCGCGCAGTGGTGGTCCCAGCGCGCCGCAGGCAATGATGGCGGTCGTCACGTCGTTCTCAGTCCGGGAACGCCAGCTGATCGACGAACCGATCGTTGAAATCCGGCCGGTCGGACAGCTCAACGTACTCCACCTCGTCGAGCAGCGCCATGGCGCCGGCACGCTCGCGCAAACTGAGCAGCGCCATCTTGGCGCCCTCGCCCGCGACGTTGCCGGCACTCACTATTCGCAGTACCGGCAACTTGGGCACGAGTCCGATTCGCACGGCACTCGCGGGAGAGAGATAGCTACCAAACGATCCGGCGAGCAGCACTTGCTGCAGGTCCTCGGTCTTCAGTCCGGCCTCCTCGAACAGGATCTGCCATCCGGTCGCGATGGCCGCCTTGGCGAACTGCAACTCTCGCACGTCGCGTTGGGAAAGATAAATCGACTCGGCCACGTCACCGACATCGCCGCGCCAGTGCAACACAAAGACACGTTCCTTGCCCAACTGGGTGAGCCGGTTTCCGATGCCCGGCGCCAGTTCGATAGCCCGATCGTCGTCAACGAAGCGTCCCGAGGGGTCGAGCAGTTTTAATTGCACCAGTTCGGCCACCGCATCGACGAGACCCGACCCGCACAGGCCCATCGGTTCCGCGTCATCAATGACACCCAGGGACACGTCGTCGACGCTCAACTTCACTACCTCAATGGCGCCCGCGGCGGCACGCATGCCACAGCGGATCGCCGCGCCCTCAAAGGCCGGACCGGCCGGCGCGGCCGTGGCGAGCAGGCGGTCACTATTGCCCAACACCAATTCGCAGTTGGTGCCGATGTCCAAGAAGAGTCGCATTCGCGAGTCACGGTCCATGCCCGATGCCAGCAGTCCGGCCACGATGTCGCCGCCCACGTAGGCGCCAAAGGAGGGAAACATCACCGCTCTAGCGCGTTCATGGACCCGCACACCCACGTCAGCGGCGAGGACTTCGGGAAAGAGTTTGGTCGACATGATGAAGGGTGCGACACCGAGGGGCTCTGGGTCAATGCCGAGTGCGATGTGGGTCATCGTGGCGTTGCCGGCAATGGCAACTTCGTAGACCTCGCTTGGCAGTACGCCACCCTCTTCACACACACCGTGAGCCAGTTCGTCCAAGGCGCCGTGCGCGAGCTCGGTCAGTTTTTCCAGCTTGTTGCGGTCCATCATGATCGCGCTGATCCGAGTAATCACGTCCGCCCCGAACGGTTGCTGCTTGTTGAGCATCGACTGGACCGCGACGGGCATGCCCGTGTTCAGGTTGAGCAATGTCGCCACTACCGTCGTGGTGCCCAGGTCAAAGGCAATGCCAAAAATTCGCTCCGTGGTGTCGCCGGGCTCCACATCAATGAGCACGTCGTCGACGATGACCGCCGTTACGTGAAAGTCATTGGCTCGTAAGGTCCGGCCCAAGCTGCGCAGCACGTGCAGCTCGGCTCGCAGTTCGAGGTCGTCGAGCATCGCGAAGAGCCGTTCTAAATCGGTGCGCTGGTCGATGAGCGATGGCTCGGTCATTTCGACGTAGCGCTTCTGCACCGCGGGACGAAGGATGACTTTGCGACCCACGCCGACGGTCGCCGCCTTGGGTCGCGTCACTAATTCGGGCACCTCAACGCGCAGGTCGCTCGACACTTCGACGCGACAGGCCAGTCGCCAGCCCGAGCGGAGCTCCTCGGTTGAAAAGGCGCGCGTATCGAGATTCGTGATCGGCGCAACGCCGTCGAGTACCTGGACCTTGCACTTGCGACACGTGCCGTGGCCGCCGCACGTTGAGTCAATGGCGATCCCGTTCCAGCTGGCCGCGTCAAAGAGCATGACGCCCGGGGGTACGCGGACCTTGCGCGCCGACGGCTCGAAGAGCAGGTCGAAGCGACCGCGACCATCGTGGGTCGCGTCGCTGCCAACTAGTTTCACGCCATCACCTTGCGCGTCGTCGCGAGCGACCTGCGTCGCGCCCAGGTTTGTCATGCACTCTCGGCGGCCTGTCGTGCGCGGTGCGACGCGATCCACGACGCCCCCCACTCGTCACGATTCAGCAAAAGGTCCGTGGCCTTCATGGCGCGCACCAATTGCGCGCCGCGCGCGTCCATGATGGCGCTGGTGAGCCCCGACCTCATGGCCATTGGCAAGAACGACGAAACTATCGTTTCGCGATCGGGCATTCCGAAGGAAACGTTCGACGCCCCGAGTGTCATGTTGAGACCAAACTCGTCGTGAATCATCCTGATCGTGTCGAGCGTGCGCACCACCAGCGAGGTGTCGGCGCCGATCGGCATCGCGAGCGGGTCAATGAGGATGTCCTCCATGGCAATGCCGTAGTTGTTGGTCGCCACGTCGATGATCTTTCGCGTCAGTTCCACGCGACGTTCCGGTTCGAGCGGTATCTCGAATTCGTCGTTCGGCAACGCAATGATCGCGGCCCCGAAGCGCTTCACGAGCGGCAGGATTGCTTCCATGCGGTCGTCTTCGGCGGTGACCGAATTGACGAGCGCCTTGCCCTGATAGGTGGACAGTCCCGCTTCGAGTGCCTCGATGACGGATGAGTCAATGCACAGCGGCACGTCGCTGATGCTCTGGATGAGGGTCACGGCCTCAACCATCAGCGCCACCTCATCGGCCAGTGGTACGCCCATGTTCACGTCGAGCACCATGGCGCCGCCCGCCAACTGCTGGGCTACGTCCACGTGAATGCGCGAGAGGTCATTGGCCCGCAACTGCTCTTGGAAGATCTTTCGTCCGGTGGGGTTGATTCGCTCACCGATAATGCAGAACGGTTGGTCGTGACCGATCACCACTTCGCGAGAAGCAGAGCGCAATATGGTGTGCACGCGAGCTGGCCTAGACGACCACTAGGCCAATACGCGGGCGCGTTTGCGCATCAGGAGGTCTTTGGCCAACTTCACCGCGGCCGACGCGTCCGACGCGTAACCGTCGGCCCCCACCGCGTCGGCGTACTCCTGGGTCACCGGCGCGCCGCCGACCATCACGATCACCTGGTCGCGCAGGCCGGCCTTCTGCAGCGCGTTGATGTTGGCCTTGAACATCGGCATCGTCGTGGTCAAAAAGGCCGAGAAACCGACGATGTCCGGCTGATGCTCGCGCACTGCTTCCACGAACCTCTCCGGGGCAACCTGCACGCCGAGGTCGATGACGTGGAACCCGGCGCCCTCGAGCATGATGTTCACGAGATTCTTCCCGATGTCGTGTACGTCGCCCTTGACCGTTCCCATCACGAATTTGCCGACGGGCTCGACGCCGGTCTCGGCGAGCAGCGGACGCAGCAGGTCCAGGGCCCCCGCCATCGCGCGCCCCGCGATGAGCATTTCGGGCACAAAGAAATCACCGCGTTCAAATCGGGCGCCCACTTCTTCGAGCGAGGGAATGAGCGCGTCGAACAACAACGTCTCGGGGTCCAGCCCCATGTCCAGACCGGCTCGGGTGAGCTCCAACACCGCGGGGGCGTTGCCCACGAGCGTGGAGTCGTACATCTCCTTGAGCAGTTCGTCTCGATTCACGCGGCACCTTCTTTCTGTTGTTGATAGCCAAGCAGGGCGGAGAGGGCGTTGGCTTCACGCACGCACTGCTCCGCCACTTCGTTGCTTTTCGACGCATTAAAGCGCGTCGAAGGACCCGAGACCGAAATCGCAGCGATCACTGTCCCTTCCCGGCGCCGCACGGCAGCGGCGAGCGCCGAGAGACCCACCTCAAGTTCCTCATTGGTCACGGCGTACCCACGACGGCGCACTTCGGCTAACTCTTCTTCCAGCCGGGTACGCACGGTGATGGTCTTAGGTGTGAGGCGTTCCAATCGTCCCGCAGGCAGTACCGCGGCGTCCGTAGCGAGGAATACCTTGCCCAGGGCCGTGCAGTGCATCGGCACGCGGCGCCCGAGCCAGTTAGTGCCACCCAGTACGTAGCGACTGTCGACCTGGGCAATCTGTTCGACCATGCCGTTTCTCACGACGCCGAGATTGATTGTTTCGCGGCTGAATTCACCGAGACGCTCTAGGAACGGCAAGGCCAGCGCCACGAGGTCGGTCTCCGCGTTGCCGCGCAGCGCGTACTTCACGAAGGCCTCGCCAGGGCTGAAGGCACCGCCGCGTTCGCGGCGAAGAAGCCCATTGCGTTCGAGCGCCGAGAGGATGCGCGACGTGGTGCTCTTGGCCAGTCCCGTGGTCGCCGCCAGTTCACTGAAAGTCACCGAGTCGTTCGCTTCCACCACCTGCAGCAGCAGGATGGCGGCACGGTCAATGGCTTGGGATCCCGACGGTCTGGTCATGGCACTCACTTGCACTCGTTCCACACTACAATACGTTGTTCTACAATGTGAATCAAAAATATCCCCGCNNTTGCTCTCCCCCGACGCCATCGACGTGCTCGACCGGGGCTGGCGACGAATTGTCTCTGAGATCGGCGTGCAGTTCGTCAAACCCGAAGCGGTCGAACTCTTTCGCCAGGCGGGCCAGGAAGTCGACGGCCAGACCGTCAAGCTCGACCCGGACTTTGTCCTGGAACAGGTCGCCAAGGCGCCCCGAGAATTCGACGTGCAGGCGAGGAACCCGGCCAACAACGTGCACATCGGCGGCGACAACATGGTCTTCGGCGGCGTCTACGGGCCACCCTTTGTCCGCGAAGGCAATGTCCGGCGCGAGGCCACCATGTTGGACTTCCGCAAGTTCACGATGCTGGCCCAAAGTTTCCCCGAACTCGACACCGCGGGCGGCGTGATCTGCGAACCGAACGACGCCCCGCTCGACTCGCGACACCTGGACATGATCTTTGCCCTGCAGACCCTGACCGACAAGTTCTACATGGGCAACGTCGTCTCGGGCGTCAACGCGCTCGACACGATCAAGATGACCGAAATCCTCTTTGGTGGGCGCAAGACAATTGAGGAGACCCCAGCGACGATTTCGCTCATCAACTGCAACTCACCACTGCGTTGGGACGACCGGATGCTCGACGCGCAGTTCGAATACAGCCTCGCCAATCAGCCCGTCATCCTCACACCCTTTTTGCTCATGGGGGCCATGTCGCCGGTGACGATCCCTTCGGCCCTCGTCCAACAGCTGGCCGAAGCGTTGTCGGGCATTGCGCTCTCCCAGCTGATTCGACCGGGCTGTCCCGTCATCTTCGGGTCATTTCTATCCAATATCGACATGCAGTCAGGTTCGCCGTGCTTCGGCACGCCCGAGTCGGCGATTGGACTGCTCTGCACCGGGCAACTGGCCCGCCATTTCGGCCTGCCCTTTCGCACCGGCGGAGGGCTCAACTCGAGCCAAATGCCCGACGCGCAGGCGGCCTACGAGTCGCTCATGACCATGATGCCCACCTTCCTCACCGGCACCAACATGGTGATGCACGCGGCGGGGTGGCTGGAGGGCGGGCTCGTCAGTTGCTACGAAAAGTTCATCATCGATGTTGAGCTGCTGCGAATGCTGCGCGTGGAGTTCACGCCGCTACAGATTGACGAGGCGGCGTTGGCCTTCGATGCCCACCTCGAAGTGGGCCACGGCGGCCACTTCCTCGGCGCGGAACACACGATGACGCGTTTTCGTGACTGTTTCTACCGGCCCATGCTCTCGTCATCGGTGAATTTCGAGCGCTGGTCACGCGAGGGCGCGCTCGACACCAGTGCCCGCGCCGCCGCACTCTGCCAGAAGACCCTCGACAACTACGAACCGCCACCGCTCGATGACGCCATCCGCACCGAGCTGGAGGAGTACGTCACCCGTCGCCGTGGCGAGTTGGGTGACTGATCCTTGTTGAACTGTGGTTTTGTATCGATTGTGCGCGTCATGTGTCGCGACATAATGGACACTCGTTACTGCGAGAATCCGCGACCGTCCAGCGCGAAAGGCAAGAATGACCAGCATGAGTGACACCACCTCTCGAGCCCGGGCCGTCATCGTCGGTGCCGGCATCGTCGGCAACAGCCTCGCCTGTCACCTGGCCCGTCTGGGTTGGCGCGACCTGATCCTCGCGGACAAGGGCCCAATGCCCAATCCGGGCGGTTCCACCGGGCACGCGTCGAACTTCATTTTTCCCGTCGACTACTCCAAGATGATGACCCAACTCACCGACGACAGCACCCGGCAGTACAAGGAGCTGGGGGTCTTCACCGAGAGCGGCGGCATCGAGATCGCCCGTACCGATAACCGTCGTCAGGAACTACGCCGCCGCGCGTCGGCCGCGACCGCCTGGGGCGTCCCCCACCGGCTGCTCAGTCCCGAAGAGGTCCAGGAGCTTGTGCCCTACGTCGACACCGAGTTCATCATGGAGGGTCTCTACTTTCCCACCGTTGGCGTCGTTGACTCGCTGCGCGCGGGCACGCTGATGCGCGAGGAGGCCCAGGCCTCGGGCGCCCTCGAAGTGCGCGCCAACACCGAAATCCTGGGCATCGACCTCTCCGAGGACTTAAAGAGCGTCCGCGCCGTTCGCACGAGTTCGGGCACCATCGAAACCGAGGTGGTCGCCATATGTTGTGGCGTGTGGAGCCCGCGGATTGCCCAGATGGCCGGCGCGTCGATCCCGCTCACCCCGATTGTCCACCAGATGATCAGCGTCGGACCCATCGAACTCTTTGCCGACACGCTGGGTGAGATTTCCTACCCGATCATCCGCGACATGGACACCAACATGTACGAACGCCAGCACGGAGGGGACATGGAAGTCGGCTCGTACGCCCACCGCCCAATCATCGTGCGCCCCGACGAGATTCCCTCCATCGAGCAGTCGGTGCTCTCGCCCACCGAGATGCCCTTCACCCAGGAGGATTTCGACCCGCAGTTAGAAGAGGCGCTCGAGTTGATGCCCTCACTTTTGGGCAACGAAAAGGCGGGCGTGCGCTACGCCATCAACGGCCTCATCTCCATGACGCCTGACGGCCACCCGGTGCTGGGCGAAACGCCCGAAGTGAAGGGCTTGTGGTCCGTGGCGGCCAGTTGGATCAAGGAGGGTCCGGGCATTGCGCGCGCGGTCGCGCAGTGGATGAACGGCGACGTGCCCGACATTGACCTGCACGAAGCCGACATCGCGCGCTTCTACCCCCACCAGCGCACCCGCGATCACGTCACGGCGCGGGCGCGCGAAAGCTTTAACAAGATGTACGGCATCGTCCACCCCATGGAGCAGTGGGAGTCACAACGACCCACCCGTCGCAGCCCGGTGTTCGAGCAGGAGTGGGGCCTCGGCGCCGTCTTCTTCGAGACCGTTGGCTGGGAGCGGCCCTACTGGTACGACGGCAACGACGAGTTGCTGGAGAAGTATTCGGACCAGGTCGTCGTGCGCAATGGC
This sequence comes from Acidimicrobiaceae bacterium, assembly GCA_003152555.1. Classification (GTDB taxonomy): domain Bacteria; phylum Actinomycetota; class Acidimicrobiia; order Acidimicrobiales; family RAAP-2; genus RAAP-2. The sequence continues at coordinate 19,877 of PMAL01000063.1, forward strand.
GAATGGGAGTCGCGCTGGTGGTCACCCATCATCAGCGCCGAGCACCTCGCCATGCGCGAGCACTGCGGACTCGTCGACCTCTCGGCCTTCGTGGTCTTTGACATCACCGGCCCCGGTGCGCTCGACGTCCTGCAGGCACTGTGCGTAGCTCAAATGAATGTGGCGGTGGGACGGGTCATCTACACCTCGTTGCTCGACGAGCGCGGCGGATTCAAGTCCGACCTCACCATCATGCGTCTGGGCACGCAGTGGTTCCGCGTGGTAACGGGCGGGTCCACGGGCATGACCGAGAAAAAGTGGTTCGCCGACCACCTGCCCGAAGATGGTTCGGCCCAGTTGAGCGACCTCACGTCGGCGTGGACGACGTTCGGGTTGTGGGGACCGCGCGCGCGAGACGTCTTGCAGGCCTGCACGGACGACGACGTCACCAATGAGGGCTTCGCCTTCGGCACCTGTCGCACGATTGAACTCGGCGGCGTGCGCGTCCTGGCCTCGCGAATCTCCTACGTCGGTGAACTCGGATGGGAGATCTACGTGCCCATTGAAGAGGGGGCAATTGTCTGGGACACACTCTTTCAAGCCGGCCAGGAGCACGGGCTGATTCCTGTCGGCATCGGCGTCTACGCGACCACCGGGCGGCTGGAGAAGGGCTACCGAGCCTTTGGCAACGAGCTGACGGCCGACTACAACCTCGTCGAAGCCGGCATGGCCCGGCCCACGGTGAAGAAAGCGAACTTTGTCGGGCGCGAGGCGTATCTCGCACAGCGCGAACAGGATCCGGTGGCGCGGCTCTGCACCCTCACGGTTGACGACCACCGCTCTTCCAGCGGGACGCTTCGTTACATGCTCGGCGGTGAACCAGTCCTCAGTCTCGACGGGGAGCTGCTCGTCGATGAGAAGGGACGGCCGTCGTACGTGACCAGTGCCGGGTCGGGTCCGTCGGTGGGCCAGCACATCCTGCTCGCCTACCTGCCCGTAGCCAACGCCCAACAGGGCACGAAACTGCAGGTCGAATACTTGGGCGAACGATACCCCGTGACGGTCGCCATCGTGGGATCGACCCCGCTCTTTGACCCCGAAAACGAACGGGTCAGAAGCTAAGTCACGTGAACGTCCTCGTCTGTATCAAGCGCGTCGCCATGGTGGGCGCACGAATCGTCGTCACGCCCGACGGCCAGGAGATCGACACCAAGCAGCTCGGCTTTACCGTGAGCCCCCACGAGGAGTGCGCCGTGGAAGAGGCGGTGCGAATCGTCGAACGCCTCGGCGGTACGGTCTCGGTGCTCACTCTGGGACCGAGTGAAGCGTCCGAGCAACTCCGTGACGCGGCCGCCATCGGCGCAACCCACCTGGTGCACCTCAAAACCGACGGCCGAGAATTCGACCCCATCGCCACGGCCCAGGCAATTGTTGAGGTGGTGCACCAACTCGAAGCCGTCTCCGGGACCTACGACCTCATCCTTTTTGGCAACGAGGCGCCCGACACCGGCGACTACCAGGTCGGCATTCGGGTGGCGCACAGCCTTGATCGCCCGTGCGTCACTGGCGTCAAGAACCTCGAAGTAGCCGAGACGAGCGCCCGGGCCCGCCGCGAGTTTCGCGGTGGCGACGAACTGTTTGAACTCGACTTGCCCTGCGTCCTCACCGTCAAGGAAGGGATCAACCTGCCGCGTTACCCCAGCCTTCCCGGACGCATGCGGGCCAAGAAGGCCGTCATTGAAGAGTTCGAACCGGTCTGGCAGGCCAGTCTGGTCGTCAAAGAAGGGCTGCGAGTTCCCAACGTGACGCGCGAACGCGCCGAGATCCTGGGCACCGGCGTCGACGCCGTACCGGCGTTGCTGGCCCTGCTCGAACAGATTGGCGTGCTGTCGTGAGCTCTTACGAGCCGTCCCGTAACGAGACACAGCACCCGAGCGTGCTGTGTCTCGTCGAAACCGACGATGGCACCGTCATCGAGGCATCGTTGCGCGCACTCAGCTTTGCGAGGTCCCTGGCGCAGTCGAGCCAGGCTCGACTCATCGCCGCGCTCGTGGGCGAGATTCCTGAGATAACGGCGAGCAGTCTGGGTTCATTTGGCGTCGACGAGGCCTACGCCGTCACGTCGACGCAACTTAGTCCCTACGCACCCGTGGCCTGGGCCCAGGCACTGCGTCAACTCCTGGTGACGTGCGGCGCCACCACGTTGTTGGCCGCTGGCAGCGACCGGGGCAACGAAGTAATGGCCCACGTGGGCGCATTAACCAGCGAGCCCATGGCCGCAAACTGCTTTGGTGCCACGAGGATTGACGACGAGACCGTTCGACTCAGCCGGCAGCGCTGGGCGGGCAGTCTCATTGAAGACTCCCTGCTGCGCTCAACGACTGCCCTGATGACTGTCGCCTTCGACGGCGTCTCGTCCCAGCGCGCTGAGCACGCAACGACCACAAAAATCAGCGCCTTTGCACCGAACCTCGACGAGTCCGATGGGCGCACGCATGTTGCCCGATGGACCGGGCGAAGTGCCGGCATCTCACTCGCCGACGCCCGTGTGGTGGTGGGCGGTGGGCGCGGGGTTGGCAGCGCGGACGGATTCGCCGCACTTGATGAGCTCGCGGAGCTCTTGGGCGGGGCCGTCGGCGTCTCGCGCGCGGTCACTAGCCTCGGCTGGCGGCCCCATAACCAGCAGGTGGGCCAGACCGGCACACGAATCGCTCCCGATCTCTATCTCGTCAGCGGCATCAGTGGCGCCACCCAACACCTGGCCGGGTGCCAGAGCGCCAAGCGGGTTGTGGCCATTAACACCGACCCCGACGCACCCATCATTTCTCGGGCCGACTACGCGGTGATTGGTGATCTCAACCAGATCATTCCGGCCCTGGCCGCCGCCATCCGCGAACGCAACTCGTTGACCAGTTAGTCAGTCATGGGTCGCGTCACGGCGATGTTGGTAGAAGCCAACGGCCGAGGGAGCCAGTGGGGTATTGCCCAAAATTAGGTCGGCGGCCTTTTCGGCAACCATCATCACGGGCGCAAAGATGTTGGCGTTGGTGACGTAGGGCATGACCGACGCGTCCACCACCCGTAGCCCCTCGACGCCGTGGACCATGAGGCTGCCAGGATCAACTACCGACATGTCGTCGACGCCCATTTTGGCCGTGCACGACGGGTGCAGCGCGGTTTCGGCGTCGCGCGCGACCCAGTCCAGGATCTCCTGATCGCTCGAGACTTCCGGCCCAGGCGAAATCTCACCGCCGTTGAACTGGTCGAAGGACGATTGCTCCAAGATGTGTCGAGCGACGCGTACGGCCTCGACCCATTCGCGCCGGTCCTGATCGGTGGAGAGATAATTAAAGCGCAATTGCGGATGGACGTTCGGATCGAGCGACGTGATCTTGACCGAGCCTCGAGAGTCCGAGTACATCGGTCCGATGTGGACCTGGTAGCCGTGCCCTCCCGCGGGAGCCGAACCGTCGTAACGAATTGCAATGGGCAGGAAATGGAACATCAAATTGGGGTAGTCCACGTCCTCGTTGCCGCGCGCGAATCCCCCGCCCTCAAAATGATTCGTCGCACCGGGTCCTTTTCGCAAAAAGAGCCACTGAGCCCCAATCATCGGTCGATTTCTCCATTTGAGGCCCGGCGCGACCGAGACGGGCTGCGTGCACGTGTGCTGGATGTACACCTCGAGGTGGTCCTGGAGGTTTTCGCCCACTCCGGGCAGGTTCTGGACCACGTGCACACCCAACGCATTCAATTCCTCGGCGTTGCCAATACCCGAGAGCTGGAGCAATTGCGGCGAGTTAAAGGCGCCGCCAGAGAGAATGACCTCGCCGGCGTGAATCCGCCGAGTGGTACCGCGTTCCATCACCTCAACACCAACGGCCCGCTGGCCGTCAAAGAGCACCCTGCTCACCGCAGTTCGGCACTGGACCTCGAGGTTGGATCGGCCCATTACCGGGTGCAGGTACGCCCGAGCAGCGCTTAAGCGCCGTCCGCGATGGATCGTGCGGTCAAACGGGGCAAAGCCCTCTTGGCGGTATCCGTTCACGTCGCTCGTCAACTCGTAGCCCGCTTCTTGGGCGGCCCCGAAAAACGCCGTGAAGAGCGGGTTGGTGGCCGGACCGCGCTCGAGCACCAGCGGCCCCGTGGTGCCGCGGTACTCGTCTCCGCCCGCCAGACAGTTCTCCATCCGCTTGAAATAGGGTAGGCAGTGGGCGTAGTCCCACTGAGCCATGCCCGCATCGGCCCCCCAGCGTTCGTAGTCCATGGGATTTCCGCGCTGGAAAATCATGCCGTTGATGCTGCTCGAGCCGCCCAGCAACTTGCCACGCGCGTGGTAGATCTTGCGTCCATTCATATGGGGCTCGGGTTCGGATTCGTATTTCCAGTCGTAGAAACGATTACCGATCGGGATCGTCAGCGCGGCCGGCATGTGGATAAAAATGTCCCACTTTGAATCCATACGTCCCGCTTCGAGCACCAGCACCTGCGTCGAGCCATCGGCGGAGAGTCGGTTGGCCAAGGCGCTGCCCGCTGAGCCGCCGCCCACAATGATGAAGTCATACAACTCTCGCTTCATGAGCCCCTCTCGTGATCGGACCCCAACTAGAGGGCTTCATCAGGTCTGATTGCCGTACTGCTGGCTTATAGGTTTAGGCCGGTTTTTCGACGGCGTCAAATGTGCAGTTCCCAATGCAGCATTGTTAACATCAGCGATTCAAGGGAAAATCCTCGATTGTTATCTATTGATAGATATCTATCGAGAGAGTACGCTCGAGGAATGACCAGTCTGCCCGACGCACCTGCGACCACCTCGCCAGATTCCAAGGTTACGTATTCGGAGCCCCGCGAACTGACTGATCCCACGACCCTGCGCGCGCTCACGCATCCCGTACGCCTCGCACTGCTGGAAGTCCTCACTCTCGAAGGGCCCCTCACCGCCACTGCGGCAGGAGAACTCATTGGTGAGTCGTCGACCACCTGTTCGTTCCACTTTCGCCAGCTCGCCAAGTACGGGTTCGTTGAAGAAGCGGGCCACGGCCCCGGTCGACAACGGCCGTGGAAGTTGGTGCACATCGGCATGAGCTTCAGCGACGTCAATGACGATCCGGAAATGACGATCGCGGCCAAGTCGCTCGAGAAGATGATGATCGACCGCGCTTTTGCCCGCCTACAAAATTTCTATAACACTCGCTCTCACTACCCCAAGCAATGGCAAGAAAATTCCGGCTCGTACGAAAACATCCTTCACATCACGGTCGAAGAACTCAAGGAAGTGGAGCAGGAGTGCGCGTCGATCTTCCTGCGCTTTCGCGACCGTCTGGCTGATCCGCAGCTTCGCCCACACGACTCGCTACCCGTTGAAGTGCTGCTGTTTGGGTTCCCCATGAGATTGCCAGAGGCGGCGCAATGAGTATGCGCCAACTGGCTCGATCGCGTGACATTCGCGTCTATCTCATTGGTCAGAGCTTCTCGCTCTTCGGCGACACCTCAATGTTCTTGGCCATGGGTATCTGGACGAAGGAATTAACGCACTCGAACGCCGACGCCGGACTGACGTTCTTCTTCTTTGCCTTCGCGTCCTTATTCTCACCAGTGGCCGGGATGGTCGTTGATCGGGTGCGCCGTCGCCCCACGCTCATTGTGGTCAACTTCGTGAGCGCGCTGATCGTGTTGGGCCTACTCACGGTGCGAAGTTCCTCAGAGGTCTGGGTCATTTACTTGGTCATGTTCTTTTACGGTTTCGCCGGCAACTTCATTGGTTCGGCGCAGTCGGCGTTTTTGACCCTCCTTGTGCCCGCAGAGCAACTGGGCGACGCGAACGGGTACCTTCGCACCGTGCGTGAGGGATTGCGACTCATTGCCCCTCTGGCGGGCGCTGGTCTCTTCGTCATCGTTGGCGGCCACTGGATCGCGGTGCTCGACTCGGTGACCTTCCTCATCGCTGGGTTCTCCGTCCTCGCGTTACACGTCCGAGAAGACGCTCCCATTCGCGCGCCCCAGCACTTCAAAGAAGAATTGACTGCCGGGTTTCGTCACGTCGTTGCAACACCCGTGCTCAAGCGCATGGTTATTGCCTTAGCGGTCGCGTGCAGCGTCATTGGATTTGCCGAAACCGCAATCTTTGCGGTCGCCAGCGTCGAGCTTCATAAGTCCGCGAGCTTCATCGGCGTCATCATGGCGGCCCAGGGCGTGGGCGCACTCATTGGTGGTCCACTCTCGGCACCTACCATGCGTCGAACCGGTGAGCGCTGGCTCAGTGGGTTCGGCTTGATCCTGGCCGCCATTGGATGCGTGCTGTTTGAAGCCGGTCCGCTCCCCCTTGTCCTCGTCGGAGCAGCGATCTTTGGCGTCGCCCTGCCCCCGTTGCTTGTGGGCGCGTACACCTTGGTGCAGACGCGCACGTCCGGTGATCTTCAGGGTCGGGCTTTCTCCGCGTTCGACCTCATTGCGTCCCTGCCCCAGACCATTTCGATTGCCCTGGGCGCCGCGTTGATATCCGTGCTGGGATACCAGGGCGAATTGACCATCATCGCGGCCGTGGTTGCCCTGGCCGCACTCGTACTCTTATTGCCGGTACCGGGTGAGCCCAACTTCGGTCCGCTGGAGACGCACGATGGCATTCAAGGCGCCACGTCCACCTCGTCAGAAGAAACCGGCGAATTCCCTTCGATCACTCCCCTAATCGAAAGGTAAATATCTTCTCGGCCTGCACGCGCGCGCCGATTGATTGGGATCCGTTCAGCCACTCTTCAAATGCCGGACCCTGCTTGGGTAGGTAGTACTCCAGCATCGCCAGGCGCAACTCGGGATGTTCGTCACCCATGATGTCAAATAACTCTGCCCGCCCGTGCACGGTAATAGCCAACTCTTCACCGGGTAGATGCGTGAAACTGACTGCCGGTCGTTTCGCCAAATGACGCATGCGTACTGAATCATGACCGGAGCTGAAATAGAAGTCTGCGTGTACCAGGTAACCGTCAACTAGTCCCACGAGCGGTCGTGCGTCGGCGGTCACCGTCGCGA
>PMAL01000190.1 GCA_003152555.1 Acidimicrobiaceae bacterium
ATTCATGGTGGCCTGAGCGCATCATGATGCCGAGCGCGTTGCCGTCACCCGTACGCGGTCGTGATGCTGACTCGACGTCTGATTCCAACGCCCGGACAGCACGAGATTGCGGCGCAGGCCCTGCAGTACCAACTCGTGCTCGCCCAGCGACTCGTGGACCAAGCCCAAGGGCTCAATGCGCGCGACCACGTTCGACTCGCGCAAATATTCCACCAAATACACGCTGACGCGACGGCGATGGCGCGTTGACGACGTCGCGGAGCGATAGATATACCGGTCAATCGGTCGCGCGTTGATATCTGCCATATCGCCAACATACGAATGCGCTGTGACACCCGGCGCGTGCAACAATGCCCAAGAGACTTTTGGAGGAATATGGTTGATTTGCCGCTCATCTCACCGAGATTCGCGCCCCAACCGGACGGCGTTACTTGGCCCACTGATCAGTGGCCCCGCTCGACGAGTGCGCACCAAAGCGAAATCGACCGAGTGGTCGATGAGCTCTTCACCCACGACGATCTGGCCGTAACCAACGCTGTGGTCGTGGTTCAAGGCGGCCACGTGATCGGCGAACGATACGGCGGCGTCAAAGAGTACTTTGACCGACCGGCCGAACCAATCACGGCGACGAGTTCGCTGCTCTCGTGGTCCATGGCCAAATCGGTGCTGCACATGATCATCGGCACCCTGGTGGACGACGGCCGACTCGACCCCGACCAACGTGCCCCCGTGCCCGAGTGGAGTGATCCCACTGATCCGCGTCACCAGATCCACCTGCGCGACCTGCTGGCCATGCGCGACGGACTCGACTTCGTCGAGGAGTACGAGATTGGTCGAGAGAGCAATGTTCTCGAGATGCTCTGGGGCGACGGCAAGACCAACATGGCGGCGTACACCGCGAACCGACCGTTGGCACACGAACCGGGATCGAGGTTCTACTACTCCAGTGGCACGACGAACATCCTCAGTCGTATTGTCGCCGACCACGTGGGTTACGCCGACGCCTATGACGCCTACCTGCACGAGCGACTCTTCACCCCAATTGGCATGCGCAGCGCCATCGCGGGTTTCGACGATAGTGGTGTCTTTGTCGCATCGAGTTTCCTGCACGCCGACGCGTTGGACTTCGCCAAATTCGGACTGCTGTATCTACGTGGCGGGGAGTGGGACGGCCGGCAGCTGATCTCGCGCGAATGGGCCGCAACGGCGCAGCCGGCGCTCAGTCGCGACGAGGAGGACGGCTCCTACTATTCGTGGCAATGGTGGGTGACGGGCGACGAGTTCGGCACGTACTGGGCGAGCGGTTACGAGGGCCAACGCATCATTGTCGCGCCCGCGCTCGACGCGGTCATCGTCCGCTTAGGACACACACCCAGCGAGCACTATCCGGCACTGGACGCCTGGCGGAACCGGATGCTCAACGTACTCGCGACGAGTTACACGCCCTCGTAGTCGAATCCGAGGTCGGGAGCACTAAAGAGGGCGTCGAAATCCCAGCCCTCCTTCTGCGCCATGGCCTTGGCCGTGCCACCGCGGTCCACGACTGCGAGCAGCAACACCACCTGGGCCCCGAACTCCTGGACCACTTTTGCCGCCTCGACCAAACTGGTGCCGCGCGTCACGGTGTCTTCGGTGATGACGACCCGGTCGCCCCCTAGTAGTGAGCCAGCAATTCGACCACCGGCGCCGTGATCCTTCACCTCTTTGCGCACGCTGAAGGCCCGAAGTGAACGGCCCATGGTCGAAGCAACACCGGCGGTGATGAACGAGGCGCCGTCGGCACCCATGGTGAGTCCGCCAATTGCCGTTGCGTCGTGGGGAATCCGTTCGAGCATCAACGTGGCGACGTCGAGCATTGACTCAGGCGCGCAAATCGTCTGTTTGGAGTCTATGAACCATGACGACTTGCGGCCGGACTTTAAGACAAAATCGCCGCGTCGCACGGAGTGCGCCAGCAGGTGGGCCAACACTCGCTCGCGGGCGTCGCTCACGTCAAGACCACCTTGGCGCTGCCCGAACGAACCTCGCCCACCACCGAGACGGTGAGACCGGCAGCCCGGGCCAGCGTGATCGCGGCCTCGCCAGCGCTGGCGTCGAGGGCCACCACCATACCCAGCCCGCAATTAAAGACGCGCACCATTTCGTCGGAACTCACCTGGCCCCGGCGCTGAATCTCAAAGAAGATCTCGGGTGTCTCGAAGCTAGTCATGTCAATGACGGCCTCAAGGTTCTCGGGCAAGAGGCGAACCACGTTGCCGAGTATTCCCCCTCCGGTGATGTGCGCCACGGCGTGCAGCGCGCCGCCCAATTCGGCGCACAACGTCGAAATTGTCGGTGCGTAAATCACCGATGGTTCCAGTAGTTCTTCTCCGAGCGTTCGCGACGAACCAGCGAAGGCGGGTTCATCGAGGCTCGCCGCATTGTCAACCAGAATCGTGCGGGCGAGCGTGTACCCATTGGAGCGGAGTCCCGGTGATCCAAAGCCGAGCAGGACGTCGCCTTCACGGACTCGATGGGGACCGAGTTCACTACCGCGTTCCACCACGCCCACGGCGAATCCCGCCACGTCGAGGTCGTCGGGTTTCATGACGCCACCATGTTCGGCAGTCTCTCCACCCAGTAGCGCCACGCCCGCGCGACGACACCCCTCCGCGATGCCCGTCACCAGTTCTTCAATCCGTGCGGGGTTAAGCGAGCCGACCGCCACGTAGTCGAGTAGGAAAAGCGGCTCGGCACCCACGCACGCGAGGTCATCGACCAACATTGCGACGAGATCAATGCCGACCGTATCGAAACGGCTTGCCAGCCGCGCGACTTCAAGCTTCGTGCCCACGCCGTCGGCCGACGAGACCAAGACTGGTTGTTTGTATTTGTCGATATTCAGGGCGAACAGACCACCGAATCCACCGATGTCGCCCAACACTTCGTGGCGTCTCGTGCTCGCGACCGCGTTCTTGATTCGCTCTACAACATCGTCGCCGGCGGCAATTGAGACTCCTGCCTCGGCGTAGGTCATGCCACCGCTGGACAGATCCAGCAAGCGACTCACCAACGCCCGCCCGACTTACCGAGCGCCACCGGGGTCGGCGCCGGGTAGTTGCCCGTGAGGCAGGCGTCGCAGCATTCGCCGTCGAGTCGAATTGCGGCTCGTAGATTCTCCAGGGTGATGAACTCCAACGAGTCGCTGCCCACGTACTCGCGCATCTCTTCGACGCTGTGGTGCGCCGCCAGCAAATCGTCGCGGGTCGGCGTGTCGATGCCGAAGTAACAGGGCCACATGAAGGGCGGTGACGAGATGCGTAGGTGCACTTCACGTGCTCCGGCGTCGCGCAACATGCCCACGAGCGCCTTCGTCGTGGTGCCGCGCACGATTGAGTCGTCAACCACCACGAGACGCTGGCCGGAAATGTTCTCGCGAAGTGGATTGAGCTTGCGGCGCACACTGGCCTCGCGCATGTTCTGGTCCGGCGCGATAAACGTGCGCCCGATGTAGCGATTCTTCACGAGTCCGTAGCCGAATGGGATGCCCGACGCCTTGGCGTACCCTTCGGCCGCCGGCACCCCCGAGTCGGGAACGCCCATCACGATGTCGGCTTCGACGTTTGACTGTTGGGCCAGCAGCTCGCCCATGCGACGGCGCGTCGTGTGCACTTGGTGGCCCATGAGATAGGTATCGGGTCTGGCGAAGTACACGAATTCAAAAATGCAGAGCTTCTCTTTGCCCGCGGCTGGCTCCAAGAGTTGTACCGACGTCACACCCTGGCTGGTCAAGGTGACCATCTCACCGGGTGCCACTTCGCGCACGAAGGCCGCGCCCACGACGTCGAGCGCTGGCGACTCAGAAGCAATCATCCATCCCTCCGGCGCGTCTTCGGTGCCCAGGCGACCGAGACAGAGCGGGCGAAAGCCGTAGGGATCGCGCACCGCGTGCACCACGTTGGCTTCAAGCACGACCATGGAGAAGGCGCCGCGCGCTCGCGCGAGGACCGTGTGTAGTGCGTCGGCGAGCGTCGAGCCGGATTCGACTTCCAGGGCCAGCAGCTCGGCGACCAGGTCCGAGTCCGACAGCATGGAGGTCACTTTGATACCGGCGCCCTCGGCCAGTTCGTCCGTGTTGGTGAGATTGCCATTGTGCGCGAGCGCGAAACCCGAGGCGCCCGCCGAGCGGTAGACCGGCTGGGCGGCCGTCCAGTTCGCCGATCCCGAGGTGGAGTAGCGGGTGTGGCCAATGACGATCGATCCGGCGAGGGCGCGCAACGTGGTGTCGGCGAACACGTGACTCACGAGCCCGTTGTCCTTGACCACCGTGATCTGTTGATTCTGAAAGGTCGCCATCCCAGCCGACTCTTGGCCACGGTGCTGGAGTGCGTAGAGCGCGTCGTAACAGAGGTACGAGACATCTCGGCCCGGCGCCACAATCCCCACTACGCCGCAGGCTTCTTTCATCTGCCTTCCATTCTACGGCTCGTTCTCAGCAAAGGCACGGCGACATTCTTTCACAACCACTCGGCGCAACTGCACACGGTGAGTACGCTGCTTTGGTGATTGATCTGCACACCCATTCAACGTTCTCCGACGGATCCGACACGCCGAGCGAATTGGCAAAAAAAGCGCACGAGTTGGGCATTCGTGCAATTGCCCTCACCGATCACGACACCACCTTGAGTCACGAGCAAATGGCGGCCGCGTGTGCGCAGTACGGAATTGAGTTGGTCCCCGGCACCGAGATCTCTCTGCGCGACGACAGCTTCCCGCGCCACAACGACGACGGCACGACCAGTCCACGCAACGTGCACGTGCTGGCCTACTTCTTGCCGCTGGAGCCCGAACACCCACTACAGAAAAAGCTCGTCGAGTTGCGCCATGACCGTGACGTTCGCAATCGGGCCCTCGTGGAGCTATTACAAGAACTGGGATTCAACAAGATAACCCTGGACTACCTCACAGAACTGTCGGGAAACGTGGACTCGATTGGACGACCCCACTTTGCCAAAGCGATGTTCAAATTGCATCCCGAACTCGTGGGCGAACAATCTGATGAGACGTGGAACCGAATTTTTGTCGAGTGGTTGGGCAGCGACGGCAAGGCGTACATTCCCAAGACCAACATGACGATCGAAGACTTCGTCGAAGCGGCGGAGGGATCCCAGACGGTCTTTTCAATTGCCCACCCCTTGGTGAACTACCTCGACAGCATCACGTCCGACGCCATTGAAGCAGTCATGCCCACCGTGATGGGTTCGCTGCGCGAGCGGGGCTTTCGCGGCATTGAAGCCCACTACGGCGGGACCGACGCCCCGACGCGAGCCCTGATGGTGAAGTTGACCCGGGACGCCAACATGATCCCCACCGGCGGATCGGACTACCACGGTCACTACAAGGGCGACGTCTCACTGGGAGTGGGTCGCTCAGGGGACCTGCGCGTGCCCGACGAAGTGCTCGACGAGCTCAAGGCAGCTCGCTAGTCAACCGAAGCGAGCGCCTCTTCGAGCGCCGTGCGACGGCGGCGCTCGATCTCGCTGACGTCCAGTTCGACCGCACCGATCTTGACGCGATCTCCGCCCGCGATGCCCAGGACCAGCAGTGGCACGCCCGCGCACGCGCAACGCGCGCCAAAAGCCTCGGGGTTACTCGTCGCCATCACGAACCGACCGGGGAACTCGCTGAAGAGTTCGGCGTGTTCGACAGGTTCCACGACGTCAAGGCCTACATTCGTCGTCGCCGCCATTTCGGCGAGCGCTGTGGCGAGGCCGCCGCCACCCACGTCGTGCACGGCCGTGACGTCACTGGTGTGTCCGGCGCACAACCGAGAAATCTCGTCGACGACGAAGCGAACGCTCGTGGCAAACGACCCCGATTGAAACTCCGGCACGTGGCCGCCACGTCGAGCGCGCAACGTCGCCCACTTCGTGCCGCCCAAAGGAAAGGGCTGAAGCCCGTCGCAACGGCGCGTACCAACCAGCACCACCGTGTCGCCGGCGCGCCAGGCCCAGCCGGGCGGTGGCGCGAGCAGCGAATCAATCACCCCGAGCAGTCCCACCACCGGAGTCGGGTCGATATCGCTGCCCCCGCTCTCGTTGTAGAGCGAGACGTTGCCGCCGACGACCGGCACCTCGAGGTCGCGGCAGGCCTGCGCAAGGCCCTCGACCGCCTCGCTCAGCTGCCAGGCGACGTGCGGCTTCTCGGGGTTGCCGAAGTT
>PMAL01000118.1:0-3021 GCA_003152555.1 Acidimicrobiaceae bacterium
GGCTGCTTGTACTTGAGCCTCTCCGTGACGCAGGTCAATATTCTTACTCGCGTCGTTGTCAACAATCTTTATGACCAACGGAAGGGCTGCGCACGTCGCTCTTCAATTGACTGTGCGAGTCGCTTGATACGGCTTCAAACACCGCTCACGCATCTGTGATACTGGCTCTCGTGACACAAGAAGTACGCGCACCGCCGCCTCAGGGCGAGAAGGTATCCGGGTCGATGACGAACGTGTTGGCGCTGAGCGTGCCCGACGCACTGGCTGCGCTGAGCACCTCTAGCGACGGTCTCGATGCGGATGAATCGGCTCGAAGACTCTTGACCAACGGACCGAACGCATTTCCTTCGCCGAAGCAGAACTCACTAGTTCTCGAGTTCCTTGCACAATTCGCCAACATGTTCGCAGTGCTGTTGGTGGTCGCGTCCGGACTCACGTTTGCGACGTATCTACTCACCGCACCTCGTGACACCGCGAATTTGGATCTCGCATTTGGAATTCTTGGCGTGGTTTTTCTGAACTCATTTATCGGATTCTTCCAAGAGCACGCGGCTGAACGAACGGCGCAGGCGCTTCAAGCAATGGTGCCCCACTCGGCCCGGGTACTCCGGCTTGGAGAATTAGTGGAGATTCCGGCCGAGCAACTTGTGGTCGGTGATGTCGTGGTCCTCGAGGCGGGCGACACCATCTCTGCGGACTGTCGCCTGATTGAGGCGTTTGGACTTAGTGTCGAGATGGCGGCGCTGACGGGCGAAAGCCAGCCACTTTCTCGCCGTCCCGAACCAATAAGTCAAGACGGTCCACCGCTTGAAGCGAGCAACTGCTTGTTTACGGGGACCTCAGTGTCGAGCGGGACCGGGAAGGCGGTCGTGTTCGCTACTGGCCTGCGTACCGAGTTTGGCCGTATTTATCGTCTGACGGCTGAGTTGCCCCGTGAGACGAGTCCGTTGCAACGCCAGGTGAGTCACATGGCTCGCCGAGTTGCCATCGTCGCGATAATCGCCGGAGTGCTGTTGTTTGCGATACGAGTCATGACTGGCAATCCTGCGTCACTTTCGTTCGTGTTCGCGCTCGGGGTGATGGTGGCGTTAGTGCCCGAGGGACTGCCAGCCACTTTGTCCGTGTCGCTCGCGATTGGCGTGCGACGCATGGCCTCGCGACACGCGCTCATTAAGCGTCTAGTGGTGGTGGAGACGCTCGGATCAACGACTGTGATCTGCACGGATAAGACGGGCACGATCACCAATGGCGAGATGACGCTCTTAGAGATATTCGAATCGGGCCACAACCATTCCGTGACGGGGCTCGGTTACGCCCCCGAGGGCGAGGTGGAGGACTCTGACAAAGTGGTCAACGTGCTCACGATCGGAGCCTTGTGTTCGGACGCACGGCTACTGGCGCCGACGGAGGGCCGAGGGTGGCGCATACTCGGTGACACGACCGAAGGCGCGATACTCGTGGCGGCAACGAAAGCGGGCGTCGATATCGCAGGCGAGTTGCTGCGTACTCCGCGAGTCGGTGACTTTCCGTTTGATGCCGATCGCAAAATCATGACCACGCTGCATCAGGTTGGCGATGGAGTAGAAGCGTTTGTGAAGGGTTCTCCCCAGGCGCTGATTGAGCGGTGCAGCGCGGTTCAATGGGACGGTCGGGTGGTTCCTCTGTCGCCCGAATTGCGACAGCAGATTGAAAGAGCCAATGACGCGATGGCGAACTCGGCGTTACGCGTGTTGGCCATCGCCACGAGGAAGGTGGATTCTTCACACGTTGACCAAGAGGTTGCCGAACACGGACTTACGCTGCTCGGCCTCGTGGGCATGGTTGATCCACCACGGGCCGAAGTGGCCCAAGCGGTCACGGACTGTCATCGAGCGGGGATTGCCATCTTCATGGTCACTGGTGACTACGGTTTGACGGCTGAAGCCATCGCTCGACGCGTCGGCATTGTCCAATCGAGCACCGTTCGGGTGGTGACCGGTTCCGACATTGACGCAATGAGTGAGGACGAACTCGTTGCGACCCTGCGCGCGAAAGATGAAGTCATCTTCGCGAGGGTGCGCCCCGAACACAAACTCCGCATCGTGCTGGCCCTGAAGAATCTTGGCGAGATTGTGGTCGTTACCGGTGACGGAGCGAACGACGCGCCCGCGCTCAAGAGCGCCAGTGTTGGGGTCGCAATGAATGTAGGCGGCACGGACGTGGCACGGGCCGCAGCCGAAATGCTCCTGCTCGACGATTCCTTCGCGTCGATCGTCTCGTCAATCGAGTTGGGCCGTGCCGTGTATCAGAACATTCGTCGGTTCCTCGTGTATCTGTTTAGCCATAACCTCGCCGAATTGGCCCCGATCCTCGTGGCCGCATTCGTCGGCTTCCCGCTGGTGCCGTTGTCAGCACTTCAGGTGCTGGCTATCGACCTCGGTTCTGATGTCTTGCCGGCACTGGCCCTTGGCGCCGAGGCGCCCGAACGAGACACGATGAATCGCCCGCCTCGATCGTCGAGTGAACATCTGTTTTCTTCCGAGGTCGTGCGCCGATTCATGTTTCTCGGGGCTATTGAGTCCGTCGGCGTAGTGTTCGCATTCTTCTGGCGCATTCACACCGCACATTTAGCCTTCTCGGGATTCACGTCATCCAATCCGACGTACCGTGAAGCCCTCACCATGACGCAAGCGGGCATCGTGGTGAGTCAATTCTTCAATAGTTTCGCGGTGCGTACCGATCGCGTCAGTGTGTTCCGGATTGGCGTTTTCTCTAATCCACCGCTCATCGCCGCGGGCGCATTTGGGCTGGCGTTCGTGTCCTGCGTGAGTTACGTACCGTTTTTACAAAGGGTGTTCAACACCGCTGCGTTGCGCGTTTCGGACTGGCTCATCCTCATTGGCTTCGGGGCCATGTTGCTTGTCGCCGATGAGATTCGAAAGGCGGTGCATCGTCATTTCAAAATTGCTCAAGGAGGTTAACGCTCGTGCGATGCAGTGAATTCTGGTCGTCATCGAGTCGCTTCCAGTCCGTGATGTCAAT
>PMAL01000118.1:3063-5960 GCA_003152555.1 Acidimicrobiaceae bacterium
GACGGTTCGTCCTATTTGGTCGCTCGGCGAACCGCCGTGTATGGCAGCCAGCATTGGGTTGATTCGAACAATTCGAAAATCACGATCAACAAAGCCGAGTCCGACGATGGATGTCGATTGGTACGCGTCGAGGATTGACAGAGCCTGCGCCGCCGCGCGATCGGCCGCGCGAACATGCTCTTCAACCAGTTTGAGGTCGGCACCGGACTCGACCGGCACGTTCCTCGTTTCATTCTTTGACGAAGACGACGACGCCAATGGGGCGGACCGACCTCGACCATTCAGCTTCACTTCGTACAGACTTCGGTCGGCGTCGCGCACCAACCGCTTCGCGTTTGGTTCCAAGCGATCAAGCGAGGCGTAGCCGATGCTCACGGTTGGGCGCTTTGCGGAAGTCAATGCCTTGCTCATTCGCGATGCAATCTCCGACGCATGAGCGAGCGACGACGCCGGTAGCACGACCGCAAATTCGTCCCCGCCAATTCGTCCCACAACATCGAAGCTGCGACTCAACTTCACCAAGGTGGATCCCACGCTCGCTAAAGCGTCGTCGCCCGCCAAATGGCCGTACGTGTCATTGAATGCCTTGAAGAAGTCGATGTCAATCATCAAGAGGCCCAGGGATTCGTTCTGGCGAAGCGCGCGATTGATTTCAAATTCCAGGCGTTCGTAAAAGGCTCCGTGATTAAGGCAACCGGTGAGTGCATCGATCGTTGCCATTGATGTGAGATTTGTCCTCAGGCGCATCTCGTCGTCCAGTAGTCGCACTCGCGCGCTTGAGACGCCCACCGCGATCACCACGAGTCCTACGAGCAGCATCGCGAACATGGACATCTCCGACGTTGATCTATTAACCACCGGATCGTTGAGGCAGATGAAGGTGAATTCACCCAGCGTGGCGATTCCGCACACGATGACCTGGCGCACGTCGAGAGCGAGAGCAGCACTCACAATTGGTAGAACCAGAAGAAATAGGATTGGACTGTTTGCGCCTCGATCGAGATGTATCGACGCCGCCACGATGATTCCAGCGGCGAGCGTCCAGGCGAACGAATAGTGACTTCTCCACCCCGAGGAAGCGAATCGTTTTGCGAGAGGAAAGTTCAAAATCAACGCGAGGATGACAGCCGACGTGAGCGTTACCAGCAAGACCCGATGCGGTCCGTGGGGCGTGAGCACGAAGTACACGAGTGCGGAGATGGCCTCTCCAATGAACACCAGGCTTCCGACGTGAAGGTAATGCAACCAGAAGCGCCTCGCATAATCCTCGCCGTCGATACCAGGCGGGTTCGAAGTGACCAGGCCGGGGTCGTCACTCCTCGTGCCACGCCCTTTGAAAATGGAGTTCATTTGCATTCCCTCTCGGTTCGGAAGAGTTCTTCACGACTCATAGATGTCTCCAGCGCGTAGCGATTTGCGCTCCTTTCCACGCTCTAGATTCTGAGTTACGGGAGAAGTTTGGTCTGAGACTACGACGCTCAAGTAGGGCCAAACGTCATCATTTGGCCGATAACGGGCCGTTGGGGCGGCTACGTGTCGAAGTCGACCAACACGGCGGCGCCGCTGAATCTGTCGTGCGCCAGGTCGTTCAGCGCGCGGTTGGCTTCGCTGAAAGGGTACGGATGCACGGTCGACCGCACGCCAATTTTTTCCGCGATTTCAAGGAATTCACGACCGTCGTGGCGGGTATTCGCAGTCACGCTGCATAACGCACGCTCTTGAAAGAGGTGACGTTCATAATTGAGCGTCGGAATATCGCTGAGGTAGATCCCCGCCACCGCGAGTACGCCGCCTCGATCGAGCGCTGCGAGAGCGATTGGGACTATTTCGCCCACGGGCGCGAAGAGAATGGCGCCATCCAAGGGCTCCGGGGGAGGGTCTCCGGTGTCGCCCACGCTCGCTGCTCCAAGGGCCTTGGCCAGTTGTCGCGACTCAGGTGAGCGGGTCATCACGTGGACTTGGGCTCCTTCGGCGATCGCAATCTGAGCGGTGAGATGCGCTGATCCCCCGAAACCGTAGATCCCGAGGCGACCACCTTGGGGCAACCTCGTGCGACGAAGGGCGCGGAAACCAATAATCCCCGCACAGAGCAGCGGCGCCACTTCCACGTCGTCGAAGCCTGCGGGCAGGCGGTACACGAAGTCCTCATGCACGACCACGTAGGTCGCGTACCCGCCGTCGATGTCCCAGCCGGTGAAGCTGGGGTGAAGACAGAGATTCTCTTGATCCGCCAGACAGAAACGACAGGCGCCGCAGGTGCGCGCCAACCACGCCGCGCCGACGCGCTCGCCAATGCGCAACGTTGAAGCGCCTTCGCCAAGTTCATCGACGACGCCGACGATCTCGTGTCCGGGCACCATCGGGAACAGCGACGGTCCCCAATCTTCATTGACCTGATGGATATCCGAGTGGCACACACCCACAAAGGAAATGTCGAGCGCAACGTCGTGGGGACCGGGTTCACGACGTGAAAATTCATAGGGGATCAGCTCTTCTTTCGCACTGAGCGCTGCGTATCCACGAGTTTTCATGCTGTCCTTTCAGGATTATTCGAATCACGAGTGACGTTGCGGTCAATGCTAACTTTTTGTCTGTGCTTCGTACTTCAGTTCCAGCGAACGTCGACATATTGATCGCAGAGAATCACGGCGAAAGAGCGCCAGAGAACCGCCTATTCGTTGTCAGCCGCGCGTCTGAATGAGGGCAACGACTTCATCGCGGCGATAGCCCTGACTTCTGGCGAAATCGAGAAGTTCGTTAATGCGCGCAATCACGGCGCCGCGTTGCGGCGTGCCCACCACGCGTGCGCCGCGACCCCGTGTGAAGTCGAGCAAACCTTCGTCGCGAAGGACGTGCAATGCCCGAATGACCGTGTTCTTGTTAACGCCCAGCACTGC
>PMAL01000118.1:6022-20046 GCA_003152555.1 Acidimicrobiaceae bacterium
TGCGCGCGGAGTACGTGACCAAGACCAGCAGGATTTTGTCGACCACGTGTTGGAGATTGTCCGCGCAATACCGTCGGGGCGCGTCATGACGTACGGCGACGTCGCGGCGACGCTCGGATCTCGAGCGGCCCGTGCGGTTGGCCAGATCATGGCACGCTACGGTTCAGACGTCCCGTGGTGGCGAGTGATTCGCGCGAGTGGGTATCCGCCCACTGGTCACGAGCACCGAGCACTGACGTTTTATCGGGCCGAAGGCACTCCACTGACGGGAAGTGGCAACGACTATCGAGTGAATCTCTCGACCGCACGCTATCGGCCCTAAGGCAATCCGCGTAACACCCTTACTACGGCGGTGTTCAGTATTTCGAAGCTCGCACTAGCAGGGTATTGGCGAACTTGTCGTGAAGAGTCTGATTCCGCTTGTCCCAGATGGGCCACAACAAGTCAATGATGAGCGGTACGGCAAACAAAAAGGCAATCTCGGAATTGTGGTTGTTCAGGATTTTCTCCTTAGCAGTTGGATTTAAGTACAGCGTGTAGTGGTAACTCGCAGCGATAAGAATAAACAGGCTGTGCAGGCCAGACCGACGAACGATTTGGGCAACGCTCATCTGCGCGTGCGTCACCGCGTCAACGCATCGTGTGCGTACCAGGCGCATGCCGATCGTCTGTCCCTTGAAGCGGGCGAGACAGATGGTCCCGTAGGCAAACACAACCGCCACGTCGATGTATGACGTCACGTACGAATTTAGGTTCGCCGACTTAAGGGGAAGAGAGATGATCAGGCCAATCAAAACGACGTCAGCAATGAGGCTCAGAACTCTCCACCCGTAGCTGGCCAGTTGTGTCCCGGCCGGGAATGTGTCATTCACTAGCAAGCGCGGCATCGGGCCCAGTGAAGCAACGGAGCCCGGAGTCGGTTGGCCACAGACAGAGCAGAACTGCTGACCGGCAGTCTCTGGTGTCCCGCAGTTAGCGCAGTTTGACAACAGACCTCCTCGTAGCGGACATTGTCATTGTCTCTCCATAATTTATTCCAATATCGAGTTGGCCAGCAGGTTAGCGCCGCAACCAAGGAACGAAACTGCCGATTGAGCAATTGCGCAGATTTCATCCAACTTTGATTACTAGAACAGCGTGCAACGGTGCATCTCTTCAAATCGCGGAGCCGAGTTTCTAGGAGTAAAGTCCGGATTGAAATCTTCTTCAGGACGCGAACACAAGGAGCGGGCAGAATGAGTGACAATCAGCCCCAACAAAGTCAGACCGGCGGTACGCAATTTCCCATAACGACCGCCCTGGTCTTCCCCGACGTGGAGTTGCACTCCAGCCTCGGCATGGTCTTCGGCGTCGTTGTGCGCTCCGTCGGTCTAGCCAAAGGTATAGGTGCCGGTTTCAAAGCCCTCGCGGGTGGAGAAGTCAAGCAGTACACCCGGTTGGTCGAAGACAGCCGGCGGCACGCCTTGGACCGAATGATTGAAAACGCCCAACTACTCGGAGCCCAAGGCATCATCTCAATGCGATTCGATTCGTCCGAGATGGGTAATGGCATGACCGAAATCGTCGCCTACGGCACCGCCGTCAAGTTCGCGAGCGCGTAGAGACATCATGATCGGAATCATCATTGTTCTGGTCCTTCTGGTGCTCTTCGTTATCAGTATCTTCGTGCGCCGTCACGGCGAGACCAAAAAGCCAAAGCCCGATTGGAACCGAACCGATGAGGCGTTCAATGATCCCTCCACCGGGCGCGTCATGCGCGTATGGCTCGACGCTTCAGGTGAACGGCACTACGTACCGGAATCGAACCGACCGGCGACGTAACTGAGTCGCCTTCATTGTGCGAAAGCATTATTACTTCCGGCGCTGGAAGATCGCGCGACTGTCTTGGCGGTGAAATTCGACGTTCAGCCAGAACCAGACCTTGGGAACATACGTCAATCTGACTTGCTGGGCTAATCGCGTCGCGCGCTACAGATCAGGCAGACCAAAGTCGAGGGTAGGAATGTCACCACCGCCATCGACTTCGAGGACCTTGCCGGTGAGGAAGGCACCCGCCGGTGAGGCGAGGTACAGCACCGCTGCCGCAATCTCTTCGGGGTCGGCAATGCGGTGCAGGGGTGTCAGGCCCTCCATCATTGACTTGAGCTCCGGCGTTGTCGTGACGATTTCGAGTGCTGACGTAGCGGTCGATCCCGCAGCAATTGCATTGACGCGAATTCGCGGCGCCAGGTCCTTCGAAGTAAGCCGCGTGTAGTGAGAAAGCGCAGCCTTGACAGTGCCGTAGGCGGCGTACCCCCGACCAGAGACTCGTCCCATCACCGAAGAGACATTGATGATCGAACCCCCGCCCTGCTCCAATATGAGCGGCACCGCCGCGAGGTTCAACGCGTGCGCCGTCGAGACATTGAAGTGAAACGCCTCTTCTAGGTACTCCGGCGTCGTGTCGAAAAAGGGCAGTGGGATCGCGCCGCCAGCGTTGTTCACCACCACGTCGAGACGGCCGAATTCGTTTTGGGCCAGTGACACGAGCGAGCGCACGACGTCAAGATCGGCGAGATCGCCCGCCACGCTGACCGCACGGCGACCGGTTTTGGCCACCTGTTCGGCCACGTGATCGAGATCGCTCTGCGTGCGTGAGGCAATCACCACATCAGCGCCGCACTCGGCGAGCGCCAGCGCACTCGCCGCACCGATGCCCCGACCGGCACCAGTAACAATTGCCACTTTGCCATCAAGGCGAAACAGGTCGAGAATCATTATTGCTCCTAAAGGAAGTCGGTGCGTCCAGATTATGCACTCTTCAATCGCCATGCCATACTCGATTCGTGCGTCGACTCAATCCTTTTGTTGCCTTCACGACCGGATTTCTGATGTGCGTGTCGCTCACGATTCCCAGTCACGTGCCGCTGGCGTCGGGTGCGACAACGCCGACAATCGTCCGCGCTGCCTCATCGACAATGGTGCTGCCAGTCTTGAAGGAGAACTTCACGCTTCTGTCGTGCAATGAGAACACCACAATTGGACTGGAGGGTTGTGCGGAGCACCGCATCATCGCCCTGGACAAGCGCATTAACACATTGAGACGGGGCATCTTTCACCTTCTCAACAATCAAGCCGGCCGAGACTTCATCCTCGCGGAAAATGATTGGTTCACCTAACGACACGCAATGTGCTCCAGCGAATCGGACGTCAACGCGGGCGGTTCACTCGAGCCAGTCGACTTTGGCCAGTGCCTCGTTAGACTCGATGCCCAGCACGTCAGCGAACTGACAACCATGAAATCGAACTACGAGTCCGGTGGTTGATGGACGAACTAAAGTCCGAGATTAGGTTGAAAAAGGTTCGAAAGAAATCCCTATGGCGAGCAGGCTAACTGAAGTTATTTTTGATTGTCACGACCTCGCGCGTTCGTCCAACTTTTGGAGCGACGCACTTGGTTATGAACAAGTCAGCTCGGGCGAAGGCTGGATTGCCATCAGAAGCCCCGACGTCGAGTTGACCGACGAAATGTTGCGTGATGCTCCACAATCGCCGGCGCTCGCATTTGTCCTTGTTCCCGAGGACAAGATTCTCAAGAACCGGGTGCACATCGATCTCACCCCGATTGACTGCAGCCAGGAGGAAGAAGTGCAGCGCCTCGTTGAACTCGGCGCACATCGAATCGACATCGGACAACGTGGCACATCGTGGATTGTTATGGCCGATCCCGAAGACAACGAGTTTTGTGTCATGCAATCGATCCTCGAGTAGTTCTCGGTACCTACATTGACCAATCGTTTTTCTTATCTATAGAATTTCATGATGTTGCGAATTGGCTCGACGGTCCTAGGCGTTGAAGACGTCACTCGCGCGGTTGATTTCTGGACGAGTGCAATTGGATATGAACTTCGTGAAGCACCCGAAGACGACACTTGGGCAACCCTCATTTCGCCTAACGCAGCGAGCTCACAATTAGCGCTGATGAAGAGCGTGACCGCAGTTCAGGCACACCCGAGAGTGCATCTTGACCTGTACGCCGACAATCGTGAGTCGGAAGTCGCACGACTCATCGAATTGGGAGCGAGGAGGGTCGAATGGGATTCCTACGGAGAATCACCAGACTTTGTCGTTCTCGAAGATCCCGACGGTAACCGATTCTGCGTCATCGAAAAGGACGAACACTGGATTGGCTTTAGGTAGTTCCGAGCACGAAGCAACATCCCTCGTTATGGTCGAAGATCTCTAGCGTGACACTTCGTTGCGCACGCGCGCCATCAACGACTTTTGTTGCGCAGCTGTAGTCACTTCAAAGCGCGAAAATACGCCGTCGCATCGAAGATCGGCGAAGCACCCCGGGGGGTCTTCATGAAAATGGAGAAAGGCCTTTGAGCGGTGGTAAAAAATGCCCGGCCTCTTCTCTTTCAGTCCGATAATCTCGCGCAATTGAACCAGAAGACCCTCCAAATTCCCGAGCGCTTCGTCGCCAGCGTGCTTCACAGACAACACAATAAACACGGATTCCTTTTACCGCAAAGGACAAAGCGAGCGTTCGTCTCGCGACAAAGAGTGACTGAGGTCAGATAATCGCACGATGACTCGCCAAGTACGCTCGCTGTAATGAAGCCAATGGTCGTCGTGCTTTTCGTCGCGGGCGCGGCCTGCGCATTCGCGTGGATTGCCTCACTCATCACGCACGACACCTCGTGGGTTGACCGACTGTGGTCAATCGTGCCGGTGGTCTACCTCTGGGTCTTCGCGGCATACGCGCACCTGCACAACGCCCGACTTGACGTCATGGCCGTCTTGGTCACCGTGTGGGGAGTCCGCTTGACGTTCAACCTTGCTCGAAAAGGCGGCTACACCGGTGTAGAAGATTACCGGTGGCCGATTCTCCGGGACCGAATGCCGCGCTGGCAGTTTCAACTCTTCAACTTTTTCTTCGTTGTGATCTATCAGAATGTCATTCTCATACTCATCGCGCTGCCCGCCCTGACGGCGTACGACCATCGGTCCACCGCTTTCGGTTACCTCGATCTTCTGCTCGCGATTGTGTTCCTCGCCTGCACCGCTGGCGAGACGGTTGCCGACCAACAGCAGTGGAATTTCCAATCAACCAAGGCTGCGGAGAAAGCGGCCGGCCGCACTCCTTCTTCCCAATTTCTCCAATCCGGGCTGTTCCGATTCTCGCGCCACCCGAATTTCTTCTTTGAGCTGGCCCAGTGGTGGTTGCTCTTCTTGATCGGCGCGGTCGCCACGGGATCCGTGCTGCAGTGGACAGTCATCGGCGCCGTGCTGCTCACGTTGCTGTTCGTTGGTTCAACGCGATTTACTGAAAGCATCACTCTGTCTCGCTATCCCGAATACGAGGTCTATCAGCGCCAGACCTCGGCGGTCGTGCCGTGGTTCCCCCGCAAACACCTCGCTCCAGCAGAAAACTTCAACACAAATTAGGAAAACTCCTTACGGACCTTGACGGTCCGCGCCCGACGACGCAAATTTCGCGCTGAAGGTCACCACTCTTCACCCGATCGCAACTCGCGAACGTGCGCCACGTTGGGATCCGTACGAGCATCAAACGCCCACAATTTTGGCAGCGCCGCGGCGACGCCGGCCACCGATCCCGTGCAGGCCAATCCGCCAAACGTGAGTGAGAAACGCAGCGTCGTCCACGCCGCCATGAGGCCCGCACGGAACTGACCGGCCGTCGGTCCCACCGAATACGAAATCATTTCGATGCCGGCCATGCGTCCGCGAATGTCCGGCGGTATTGACTCATTCCACATCGTGTTGCGAAAGACTCCGCTCATTGCGTCAGCGCCGCCACCGATGGCGAGTCCCGCGAAGACAATCCAGAATGACTTGGAGTACCCAAACAGCGCGATGCCCAGCCCCCACGTGGCGGCGGCCACCACGAGCCCTCTGCCATAGTGATACACCCGATGGGTCCAAGAGGACGTGAGCGTTGCGACGAGAGCGCCCGCGGGCAGCGCGCAGTAGAGAACCGACAGGGCGTACTCGGTGTGAAAGTGTGCCGCTACGAATGGAAGCATCACCACCGGATAGGCAAGAATCATCGCCAGCAGGTCCACAATGTAGGTGCCCAGTAAGTCCGGACGCGAAAAGGCGTAGCGAATGCCGTCGGTGAGCGCACGCATGTCACCATTTTTCGAAACTTCAGATGGAGTGGTTGCCTTGAGCGAGAACAACAGCGCCAGGGAGAAGGAGAAAGTCACCAGGTTGGCGGCATACACCGACGCCGGACCAATCACCACAGCCGCGAACCCACCCAGCGCCGGTCCAATGATTGAAGCCGACGTGCTCTGAATATTGCCCAGCTGCGCCGCCGCCCGCTGGAGATCTGGGGGTACCAGCGTCTGGTTGAGTGCCGAGAGGCTCGGCCGCTGCATGCTCGACGCGGCGGCAGCCAAGAACGCCACCGCGTAGAGGACCCATACCTGCGGTTTATTCAGCAAAGCATTGACGAACAACAGCCCGGCCATCAACATGAGAATCTGCTCCATCGAAAGTATGAGTCGGCGACGATTGAGCCGGTCGGCCAATACCCCTCCGTAGAGGCCGAAAACCACGAGCGGCACCAGCTCAAAGAGACCGAGCGCACCTACGTCGAGTGGCGAATTCGTCAAATTCTTCAGCTGGAAGGGCACCACCACGTACGTCGCCTGACTTCCGAGCGCGGTAATGAATCCCGCAATGTACAGGCGTCGATACTGCGTAGAGGCCCGCAGCGGGGTTAGGTCAATGCCCAGTCGGTTACCACTCATAGCGCGGCTTCGAGAATCCGATTTTGGCTGGTAGTTCTCAACATTGCGATGACGCTTCTTTTGGAGATTGACGGAACTACCAAGTTACGCGTTCACCTGAGCACTGGATCACATTCGAAGATAGTTTGTCCTCAGTGAACCAAAAGGAGCAACTATGACCACGCGTAGCAAATCACCACTCGGAGCGCCATGTTGGGTTGATCTGTGGACTTCCGACGTCGAGGGCAGTCGAAAGTTCTACAGCGAAGTCTTCGGCTGGGAAGCACAAGAGCCGAGCCCCGAGTTCGGCGGATATTTCATGTTCGCACGTGGTGGAATACCCGTGGCCGGTGGCATGGGCGACATGGGTGATATGAAGGCCGACAACTCGTGGAAGATCTACTTTGATACCGACGAAATCGCCTCTACGCTCGAGGCCGCGACGGAGAATGGGGCGAAGGTGCTCTTTCCCGCGATGCCCGTCGCTGATCTCGGCATTCAAGCAGTGCTGCTTGACTCCGGCGGCGCACCACTCGGCATGTGGCAGGCGCAGTCGTTCCCGGGATTCACAGTGGTTGAAGAGCATGGAGCTCCAAGTTGGTTCGAACTGCACACGAGAAACCACGGCCGTGCAGTCGATTTCTACCGCAACGTGTTCAAGTGGGTAACGTCAACTATGAGTGACACCGACGAGTTTCGCTACACCACGTCGAGCGACACGGATGGTGAGGACCTATTGGCGGGCATCATGGACGCGAGTTCTTTCATGCCCGAGGACGCCCCAGATCAATGGTCAATCTATTGGTACGTGGATGACACCAACGAAGCCGTCACGACGGCTGAAGCCCTCGGCGGGTCGGTAGTCACGAAACCCGAAGACACGCCGTTCGGTCGACTCACCACGCTGAAGGATCCTTCCGGGGCGCATTTCAAATTGCGCACGTCGATTGACTAATAGCGACGAAGAGAATACGGGCGCAACCGCACGTGCTTACGGTACGTCAGGTGCCTCGGCGAGTTCGTCAACGTAGCGGCGCACGTCGCGGCGTGTCTTCATCTCAATAACCTCAATCGAATCACGGTGTAGCGCGAGCGCCGCATCGAGTTGCGGGCGACCGTGCTTGGGAAATCGCCATAACCAGCGCAAGAACTCATAGTCGAAGTGCTCGCGACACCCCGGGGCTTGCACCTCACGGTGCCAATTCGTGACAACTCGCTTCAGTGCTCGATACATGCACACCCGTCGCGGCAAGGCCAGCACAATGACCGTGTCAGCTCGATCGAAACGCAGGTCGAACTGAGCTCCGTAATTCCCGTCAATTATCCACTCGGGCCTCTCGACAAGTTCGCTTTGCGTCATTGCCCACTCCTCTTCGTCGGGCACGACCCAACCGGGTCGCCAATGAAAATGATCGAGATGCAACACGGGCAGACCCGTGCGCCGGCCCAGCTCATCGGCGATCGCCGTCTTGCCCGCTCCACCAGAGCCCACAATGGCAACGCGTTTCATCAACGTCCACCGTATTCGTCCAAGGCCGATGGAACGTGTTTAGTTAGTGGGAAAACTGAATCAGATTTGCAGTACGGTGCAAAAGTCGAGAAGGGTGAAACCTGACGGAACGTCAGAACTCTCCTTCGAAGTTCGAGGGGTTGACGATGAGACCAGTCAACTTGTCCTGACCCGACGCGGCACGTCAAACGACGACGCATCCGGTTTCGGCGCTGGCTGGCACGCCCACCTCGAGAACTTGTTACAAGTCTTGATGGGCGCCGACACTTCTTCAGCAATCCTCGACGTGCGATACGAAGAACTGCGTCCGAGTCACGTCGCGCTCATGGACTCAATACAAAACGCGTTCGGCGAACGCACGCAGTAGGGCCAACGCCGCAATAATTCGCCTTCTTGTTGGCGCAAGAGCCGTACGGCTCGAAGTGCCTTAAAGCAAGGTTGCGAGCGCGTTAGCGTTATAAAATGCCGTTTCGTCACAAACGTGCCCGACCGGCCTCTCTGCCAGTCGTGTCAGCATTCATTGCCGCTGTCTGCGTAGTCGTCGTCGTGAGTGTGCTGGTGGCGATCGGACCCGAGAGTCACGCTTCAGATACCCCTACGACCGTGACATCCACGACCGTCACGACGTTGCCCGGCACGTCGTCCACGACGTCGACTTCAACGTCCACGACAACCACCATTCCCCCAACGCCGGCCGACAAGTTGCGTCTCGTGCAGATTGGTCAATATTCCTCCGCCGAAATAACACCGAAGTCAGTCGACGCGTCGGGCACCGGTTTGGTCTTCGCTCAAAACATGGTCTACCGTCACACCGTCTCGGTATTCAACGCTCGAAACGGCGCCTTAATCAAGACCATCCCGACGACGATCAACCTGCATAACTTCGGTCTTCCCGGTGGCACCATTGAAGGAGCGCCGGTCGAGGGAGCCTTCTCGCCCGATAAGAAATATTTCTACATCTCGAATTACTCGATGTTCGGCCCAGGCCAGGGACCCGAGGGCGAAGACACNNACGTGCTCATCACCAACTGGTGCTCGTGGACGCTCTCGATCATCAGTGTTGCCACTCATCGAGTGGTCGCCACGCTGCCCATGCCGGGCACGCCGCGCGGTATCGCCATTGACCCCAATTCCCGTTTCGCCTACGTCGCGATAATGGGTGGCGACGTTTTGGTGAGGGTCAGTTTGGCGACGCTGCGTGAAGTGGGTCAGATCTACGTGGGTTCCAACCCCCGCACCGTGGTGCTGAGCCCCAACGGCCAATTCGCGTACCTGACGCTCAATATTCCCGGCGACGTCACCAAGGTCAATCTGGCGACGGGACATATTGTTGCGGTCCAGCACATTGGCGTACTCGCTCGTTCCCTCGTCATCTCCAGTGACGGGACCGCTCTCTACGCCGTCAGTTACGGCAGCTCCACGGTGACCGAACTGGCGGCGTCAAACCTGGCCGTGCTCCAAACGGTGCACGTGCCCGACGATCCCATTGGCATCACGTACGACCCGCTGACCGGCGACGTGTGGGTGTCGAGTTATTCGGGCTTCATCACCCGATTCGCCACGCGGTAGTTCATTTGCTGGCGGTGGTCTGGGCAACATTTGAATCCTCGTAGACGTCTCGACCGCGCCGAACCATCAAATTAATATGTCCCAATGACATCCGTCGCCTTGGTGCTCTACCCCGGAATCACCGCGCTCGACATTGTGGGACCCTTTCAAACCCTCGTCAGTGTCCCAGGTCTCGACGTGTTCTTCGTCGCCGAGGTGGCCGGCGATGTCACCGACGAGACCGGTCGCTTTACCATGAAGGCCACCAAATCCTTTAATGAGGTTGCCCAGCCCGACGTCGTCGTCGTGCCCGGCGGCCTGCACGTGCGAACGGCAACCGAAAATGATCCCGTCGTGCACTGGCTGCGTCAGGTTTATCCGACGACGACCTGGACGACGAGCGTATTCACGGGGGCCGTCTATCTGGCGCTCGCCGGCCTGCTCGAGGACATTGCGTCGACCACTCACTGGGCCTTCTACGACCGACTTGAATCCTTGGGCACACCCAACCGAACAGCGCGTGGTTGTGGGGGGCAAGATCATCACGGCCGGGCGTGTCAGCGGGCATCGACATGGGACTCACCCTGTCCTCGTTCTTGGTGAACGACGACGTCGCAAAAATGGTGCAGCTGTCGATCGCTTACAACCCTCAAGCGCCGTATGAGACTGGTGCTCCCTCAAAAGTGAGCCCACACCTGCTCAAGGCAACTCGCCGCGCGATGGGGAGTGACTACGTCGCGACTATCCCGCGATTATGGGTAGTTCGAAGTGCGGGTTATAGATGAAGCCAACGATGCTTCCACTGGGCGTCGTCACCGTTGCGGTAATGATGCCGTCGCCCACGTCGGTGGCCGCGGTGTGCTCGAGCGCGCCGGCTTGCAGTGCCGCCGCCACCGCTTCGGCCACGTCGTCGACTCCCCAGTACGTCAGCGCACCGGCCGCGGGGTCAGCGTCAGGCAGGAGACCCAACTCGTAGCCGCCCGGGTTGAATCCCACGTAAAAGGGTTCGTCAAAGTAGGGAGTCATGCCGAGAAACTTCGACCACCACGATTTAGTTGCTTCAAGATCGGGCGCCGGGTAGATCACGGTACGGAGCCCTAAAAGGTGAATACTCATGCCAATCTTCTTAGCAGTCTCGGTCACGATGTTGCCAGAGCGTGGAACAATCTGACCGGGCTAATCTTCGTGGGCGAGGTGGGAAAATGACAATTGCCAGCAAGATAACCGGAGAGTACGCGCAGAACATCACCTGCCAACTCGATGCCAACCAATCAATGTTCGCCGATGCGACGAAATTTCGGTGGAAGACAACCAACGTCACGCTGGAAACTCGCCTCTCCACGCCCGGCGGACAGGCCGACACCGCCAATAAGTCCAGTCAGTCTGGCGGCGGGGGATTCCTAAAGACGGCGATGGAGGTCGGCAAACGCATGCTGACTGATCAGAGTCTCGCCTTCCAATGGTTCACTCCCGTCGGCGGTTCAGGCCTCGTTGGTTTCGCTGGCGAACTTCCTGGCCAGGTTCGCGTGATTGAACTAGACGGAACAAATGGCTGGCGCGCGGAGAGCCGCGCGTTCATCTGCGCCGAAGCATCGGTGAGCTACGACATTGACTGGACCGGATTCAACCTCGGGCGCCGCTCGAAGGAAGGCTTCATTTTTGAACGCTTCACCGGCAACGGCACCCTCATATTGGGCGGAGGCGGCAGCTTGGTCGAAATGAATCCAAAGGACTACGGCGGAAAAATTCAAGTCCACGGTGGCGCCGTGGTGGCCTTCGCCGACTCGGTGAGCTTCAACGTCGAGCGAGTCGGTGCCCTCAACGCCCAGACAATCATGACCGCAGCGTTCGGCGGCTCCGGTCTCAACCTCATTACGCTCACCGGTGACGGACCTGTCATACTGCAATCGACGTTGCACCGTGAGTTTGAAAACGATGAGAAGGGCGACATGAGTTCGTCCAACCCGTCGCGTGAAGGGCTACTCGGTCGACTTTAGAAAGAAAGAAGGAACACTATGGCCCTGATGGACAAGATGAAGCAACAGGCAGCGCAACTGGCGCAGAAGGCGCAGGAAGCCGGCAAAGCCGGGCAGTCGAAGTTGGAGGACGTTAAAGCCAACCGCCGTGCCGACGGATTGTTGCGCGACCTTGGAGCAGCCGTGTACTCACAGCACGCGGGCACGTCCACCGACCAAACGGCTGGCGAGATCGATCGCCTCGTCGCGGAACTAAAGACGTTCGAGACTGAGCACGGACCACTGGATACTTCCGACGCAGCCGAGGCCGACTCGCCAGCCGCGAGCGAGACGAAGGAAGGCGAGACGCCACCCGAGGGTGGATTCACGCTCTGACGCTGTAGACCCGGACTACTGCTGACCAAAGACCTTGCGGGCAAGGGCGCGTAGTGGCTTAGGCAAGAAACGCTTGGCCGCGTCCGCTTGGCGGCGCAGATGTGCCAGATCATCCATGTTCGACTCGTACATTGACCACAATTGCGCGTAGCGACGCTGCTCGTCGACCAACTTGTCGCTCAGGCCAATGAGGTCTTGCGAGAGATTTTCTAGTGATCTCGATCCATCATCACGCACGGCCTTGATGACGAACTGGTAGGTCTCTGATTCGCGATCGGCCAGAATTGCGGCCAACGCGGCGCCGTCAACATCGCTTTCTTGCACGCCGATCTCGGTCGTGAACACGGGTACCGTCACTCGGTTGAATTCCACTGGCACGAGCCCCGCGGCCCGTATCAACTCCAGCAGGCTTTCCTTGGTGAAGAAATGAACGTGTGTGCGATCAAGCAGCCCGCTATCGGCGTACGGGAACGTGCCCTTCAGCAACGCGACCTTTACATCAGCGTGCGCAATGTTGGGCACCGAGATGACGATGGCACCAGTTGGCAACAAATGCTTCAAAGATTCGGTCAGCGTCTCCAATGGCGTCTTCAGGTGTTCCAGGACATCACCAAAAAGCACGGCGTCGAACATCTCACCTTCGAGCTCTTTCCAGAGTTCTCCGTCGTCAAAATTTCCAATGACCACGCGCTCGACCCACTGCTTCGCGGGCAGCACGACCTCTGCGTCAATTTCAACACCAACGACACTGCAGCCCTGCTTGCTCAACGCTTCGCTAACGTGACCCGAGGCGCAGCCGGCTTCCAGAACGCGCTTGTTGAATCCGACCATGCGCAACAGACACGAGTGCGCGTCATTCTCCTCGTCTGGATTGATTGACGTGTGGTAGTGCGACAGCATGAAAAAAATCTAGTGCACGGTGTTAGTATCGCTCACGAAATAATCGCGGCGCGCATACGGCCGTATGAAACAAGGTCATTTGCCGCGGCCACGCCTACACACGCACTTCTCCAAAGCACGAATCGAACGGGCGCGATGGCCCTCACGAAACACAATTCTTAAAGTAATGGAATTACACTGTGACCACTGAGCGAACTGGGGTGTACTGATGAAGCGCACGTTGCGCGTTGGTCCCGTCATACTGGCGAGTGCCCTCTTGCTCGCAGCCTGTGGCTCCACTTCAGCGGTCAGAACCACAACGACAACCTCGTCAACTACGACGACGACCACGAACACGTCGCTGCCAGCGAAGAATCTTGCAGTGACACCGGCATTCATCAAGAGCATTCTCGATGCGGGCGCGAAGTATCACCAACTTCCCGCAACCGACTACACGGGACTCGAGCCCGGCACCGCGTACTACGCCTTCGATCCGGCGACAAATTCCTTTTATGCGGCCGCGGGACTTGATCCAAGTCCACACTCACTTAAAGCCCAAGTTGGCGCGCAAGACGACGGCGGCTACAACTTGTTCGTGCGACTCGCGAGCAGCACAAATTGGACGGTCTACAACGACGGATTGGGCGGTGCGGATGGTTCCGTGTGCCCAATTGCCATTCCCGCGTCCGTTCTCGCGGTGTGGGGCTGGAAACCAAAGAGCTGCATGTTCCTGCAGTAGCGGTTCGTAAGCGATTCGCACCGTCGGTCTGTGGCAGCACACATTTAGGAAAACGTGGACCTTCGTTAAAATTGTTTCGTGGAACTGCAAAAGGTCATTCTCTATTACGGGTTCACGCCAATCGTTGATACCGACGCAATGCATCTTTGGCAGCGCACCTTGTGTGAGAGCCTCAATCTCAAAGGTCGGATGCTCATCTCCGCCCACGGCATCAACGGGACACTGGGCGGCGACATGACCGCGCTCAAGCGCTACAT
>PMAL01000143.1 GCA_003152555.1 Acidimicrobiaceae bacterium
ACGAAGGACGCGGTATTGATGATTGAGCCGCCCCCTCGCTTTTGCAGGTGGGGGATGCCGTAACGACAACAGAGATACACCGACGTGAGATTGACGTCCTGGACGCGCTGCCAGGCTTCGAGCCCGGTGGTGAGAATGGAGTCGTCGTCGGCCGGAGAAATACCCGCGTTATTAAAGAGCACGTCGACGCCGCCGTACGTTGCTTCGGCTGCGTTGTAGAGCGCTTCGACGCTCTGCTCGCTGGCCACGTCTACGAGGACGAAGGTGCCGCCGATCTCGCTCGCGAGCTCGCTGCCTTGAGGCTCACTGAGGTCGGCAACGACTACCTTGGCGCCCTCGGCGGCGAAACGCTTGGCGGTGGCGCGGCCAATCCCGCTCGCCGCTCCCGTAATGACTGCGACCTTGTTGTCTAGACGACCCATTGCTTATTCCTCCGTTGCTATGAAGACGTTTTTTTCTTCGCTGAATCCTAAAAGGGCGTCGGGACCTAACTCGCGACCGATGCCCGACTGCTTGAATCCGCCAAAGGGCGTGCTGTAACGCACCGATGAGTTGGAGTTGACCGAGAGCGCTCCTGTCTCTACCCCGCGCGCAACTCGTAGCGCCCGACCCACGTCACGCGTCCAGATTGATCCCGACAGACCGAATGGGCTGCTGTTGGCAATCTCGAGCGCCTCGGCTTCGGCCTTAAATCGAACGACCGAGACAACGGGTCCGAAGATCTCTTCGGTGAAGGCGCGATTCGAGGGGTCCGGTGTTTCGAGCACGGTGGGGGCGAACCAGTACCCAGGGCCATCAGGGGCGCTGCCACGAAAGGCCACGTTCTCCTCGTCGACGTACGACGCCACGCTGTCGCGCTGGGCGGCCGTGATGAGCGGACCCATTTCGCTCTTCTCATCAGCCGGATTGAGGACGCGTACTGCCTTCACGGCGGGCTCGAACAGTTCCATGAATCGGTCGTAGGCCGAGGCTTCGACGAGGATTCGCGAACGGGCGCAACAGTCCTGTCCGGCGTTGTCGAACACGGCGTAGGGAGCACTGGCGGCCGCTCGTTCGAGGTCGGCGTCGGCGAAGATGATGTTGGCACTCTTGCCACCTAATTCCAAGGTGACGCGCTTGACCTGATCCGCACAGCCCGCCATGATTTTGCGCCCCGCCGCGTTCGATCCCGTGAAGCAGACCTTGCGAACTTTTTCGTGGGTGACGAATCGGTACCCGACGGTCGCGCCATCACCGGGAAGGACTTGGAAGACGCCCTCGGGAAGACCGGCCTCGAGGCCCAACTGCGCCAATCGCACGGCGGTGAGCGGGGTCAGTGTGGCCGGCTTTAGGACCACGGTGTTTCCGGCGGCCAAGGCCGGGCCGAGTCCCCATCCGGCGATGGGCATTGGAAAATTCCAGGGCGCGATGATGCCCACGACACCGAGCGGCTCGTAGAACGTGAGGTCGACACCGCCCGCGACGGGAATCTGTTTGCCGGAATGGCGCTCCGGAGCACCGGAATAGTAGGCGAGCACGTCGCGCACGTTGCCCGCCTCCCAGCGTGCGTTCGAAATGGTGTGGCCTGAATTGGCGACCTCTAATTGGGCCAGTTCCTCTATCTGTGCGTCCACCGTTTCGGAAAATCGGCGAAGCAGTCGCGCTCGATCGGCGGGCGTGACCGCGCGCCACGCCGCCGCCGCCGCGTGCGCTCGCTCAATCGCTCGGTCCGCCTCTTCGAGGCTGAGCATGTCGACCGAGCCAACGGGCTGCTCGGTCGCGGGGTTGATAATTGACAGCGCGTTGGTCATAGACGTTCGAATCCTCGGTAGCGTTCCCAGTCGGTGACGGCCGCGTCGAAGGCGTCAACTTCTATTTGGGCCGCGTGCACGTAGTGGTCCACCACCTCGTCGCTGAAAGCGTCGCGGGCAATAGCGCTCTCGTCAAAGAGATCCAGCGCCTCTTTGAGCGTCGTGGGCATTCGCGGCGCATCGGCGACGTAGGCATTGCCCTCAAAAGCCGGCGCGAGGGGGAGCGACTCTTCGACGCCACGCAGTCCGGCCGCGACGAGCGCCGCAACGGCCAAGTACTGATTGACATCCCCTCCCGGCGTGCGGCATTCCAGACGAATTGACGGTCCGTGGCCCACAACCCGAAAGGCGCACGTGCGATTGTCCAGTCCCCACAGCATCGCCGTGGGCGCAAAGGATCCCGCCACAAATCGTTTGTAACTGTTGATGTTGGGGGCGAGGAAGAGCGACAGTTCGCGTGAGTAGGCCAGTTGACCGCCGAGGAAGTGCTCGAAGACGGGCGAAAATCCGTGCGCGCCGTCGCCGGCGAATACCGGCGAATCGTGCTCGTCGCGCAGTGAGAGATGAATGTGACACGAATTGCCCTCGCGCTGGTCGAACTTGGCCATGAACGTGAGGCTGCACCCTTCCTGGGCCGCGATCTCCTTGGCGCCCAATTTGAAGAGTCCGTGCTCGTCGCACTTGTCAACCAGGGCGTCGTATTTAAAGGCCACTTCGTGTTGGCCAAAGTTACACTCGCCCTTCGCCGATTCAACCACCATGCCCGCGCCGCGCATCGAGCGACGAATGCGACCGAGTAACGGTTCGATGCGCGCGGTTCCCTGCAGGGAATAGTCCACGTTGTACAGGTTGACTGGCGTCAGGTCCCGGTAGCCCGACTTCCACGCTTCCTCGTACGAGTCGTCAAAGACAATGAATTCGAGTTCCGTGCCGGTGAGGCCGTGCCAGCCGCGCTCGGCCAGACGGGCCACCTGCTGCTGAAGAATCTGACGGGGCGACGGGGCGACGGGTTCTCCATGCATGGTCTCCACGTCGGCGAAGATAATCACTGACTTTTCGTGCCAGGGAACCTGTCGAATCGTGGTGAAATCGGCCTTGAAGGCCAGATCGCCGTACCCGCGGTCCCACGACGTCAGCGCGAAACCGTCCACGGTGTGCATGTCCACGTCCGAGGCGAGNNATTACGGTGTCGATTTCGCCGCTGCGAATGAGGACGAGGAGGTCCTTGTAGGTAAGGCGACCAGGGGTTAAAGACGTCATGTCATCTCCTCAATTTCAGCGGGACAAAATTGTGTGTGCTCGCCGCCGATACTACCGAATCGCGCTGGCGTGAATGAGGGCGTCAATCGATGCGTGTTGCGTCGTGGCGAACAATATTTTTGCTTGGAATTACTGGCAAAACCATTTGCTAGATATGCACGAAACCAATATGCTCGCCGCAACGTAGTTTCACTTTCTGTACCCAAGGGGAGGGTCTTAATGGCCGATCAGATGAACACGCCGACGGAGGCCGTACTTACGGACACCGAGCGGCTCCACCAGATGGGCTACGCCCAGGAATTGCATCGCGGACTCAGTCGGTTCTCCAACTTCGCAATTTCGTTCACCATCATCTCGATCCTGTCGGGCTGTCTGACGCTCTACAGTTACGGATTAACTCATGGTGGCCCTCCCACCATGATCTGGGGATGGGCCATCGTCGGCGCACTGGTCCTTTTCGCGGGCCTCTCGATGGCGGAAATCTGTTCAGCCTTCCCGACAGCGGGCGGACTCTATTACTGGTCGGCCAAACTGGCGCCCGGTAAGAGTGGCCCGATCTGGTCGTGGTTTACGGGATGGTTCAACCTTCTGGGTCAAGTCGCTGTCACCGCGGGTATCACTTTCGGGTGCGGATACTCCATCGGCGAGTTCATCTACCTCGTCTCGGGCAACTCGCTGTGGACCGATAACCGCCACGTGGTGCTCCTGACGGCCATCCTGCTTCTGATCCAAGGTCTGATCAACACCTTTGGGGTCAACATCGTCTCGCTGTTCAACCGAGTTTCGGTGTGGTGGCACCTCACGGGCGTGGCCGTCATTGTCGTACTTCTCTTCGTTGCGCCCCACTCCCACTCACACCAGAGCGGAAGTTTCCTCTTTGGATCGCAGGGCTTTGACGCGTTCAAAGGGCTGTCGGGGTTTTCCGTTCCGTTCTACGTCTTCCTTCTTGGATTGCTGGTCGCCCAATACACCTTCACTGGGTATGACACATCGGCCCACGTGACC
>PMAL01000098.1:0-5503 GCA_003152555.1 Acidimicrobiaceae bacterium
CTCGCGAGCGCGAGCAATATCGCGACCGCGTCGTCGACGCCCGGATCAGTGTCGATAACTACCCGCGTGCGAGCCACTTCATCACCTCTTCATCAGTCGGCAGGGCGCCCTGCGCGCCGAGCGCCAAGGTGGCGAGCGACCCGGCGGTCACGGCGTAGTGCAGCGTGTCGGCGTCAGATGNNACTCGGCCTCCACTTCATTGGCAATGACCACCTTGCAGCGCGCCAGCGTCTCGGCACTAACCGGCGCGGCCGGGGCCACGTTCAAGATGAAGTTGCGGCTACGCCGGGCGGCGTCATCAAGCACCGACGTCGAAATCTCCATTTGCGCGAGCACTACGTCAAAATCCTGGAGGTTGAACTCCCCGAGGTCTAGATCGGCGTTGGCGCCAGTGGAAACGACAATTTCATTTTCGCCGAGGTCGTCCACCGTGATGAACGCCGTGCCCGTGGGACGCGGAGAGCGTCCGATGAGTTCATCGTGCACGCCGTGGCGTCGAAGAACATCAAGCAACCACTCGCCGCTNNTCGCCGCTCTCATCGCTGCCGAGCGTCGCCATCAGCGAGACGTTGGCGCCCAGTCGGGCGGCCGCGGCCGCCTGGTTGGCGCCCTTTCCTCCGCTCAGTCGAACCACGTCATCGCCAAGCACCGTCTCACCGGGTCGGGCTAACCGTCGACAACGAACGACGAGATCGACGTTGCACGTGCCCACGACCCCGATCCGAGGCGCGCCCGAACTGGTCACAACTACGGCAGAAACTTGTTGGTGTAGTAGGTCGACGGCGACGGCACTGACGAGATCAACTTGATGCTCTTGAGCGCCTTGGACATCGTGGCCCACTGGGCGCTGGTCTGCGTGAAGTACTGGCCCGAACTATTGGCCATGAAGGGAATCGTCAACTTCCAGCCATCGAGGTTGTACGCGTTGGTGTACCCGCTCTTGGGATACAACTTGTCGAACTCGACCGCCGCCTTCGCGGGATTGGCAATCGCCCAGAGCGTGCCCTTCTTCACGGCCGACATGAAGGCTGACACCGTCTTGGGATTCGACTTGGCGTAGCTCTTCGACGTGGCGTAGACCCAAATCGGAATGTTCGGCGCCCCCACGGCGGTGCCGAGCAGTGTTGGCTCCTTGCCTTTGAGTCCCGACGTGTCGAAGCCCGCGACTTCGTAATTGGACGTGTTGGTCGCGATGTTGACCTTGCCATCGAGCAGGAATTTGAAGTCCTGGCCCGTGGGGTCGGTCACGATATCGACCTGCTTATCGGTCAGTCCCGCCTTCTTCAGGACAAAAGGCAACATGGACTCGGTCCAGGTGTCGCCGTAGGAGAAGATCTTCTTGCCTTCGAGCTCAGACTTGAGATTGTTGGCCGACAGCGCAACGCCGGGCTTGGCGAAGAGGGCCCAGTTGTTGCTCATCGTGTAGTTGCCAATCGACAACACCGGAGCGCCGGCGTTGACGGCAACGCCCATGTCCGTCGTGGTGATGAAACCAATATTGGCGGCACCCGTCACGAGCAATTTCGTCGTGGTTGAGGTGTCGGGTGGGAAGACCACTTTGACGTTGAGACCGGCCCGGGTGAAGAAGCCTTGGTCTTGAGCGACCACCAGAGGGATCAATTCAAAGTCCGGTCCGGGAAAGTCGTACGCGAACGTGACGTTGGTGACCGATGCGGCCGATGCGCCACCGCCCAAGGACAGCATCGCGAGCGAGCCGGCAGCCAGCGAGCTGGCGAGGGCGAGCGCCCCCGTGCTACGTATTTTCATAACTCTCCCTTTATGAACGATTAGGCAGAAGGTTAATGGCCCGTGGACGTGAGGTCCACGTCGGGTTCGCGGTGCAACAGGGATCGTCTCGCTACGGTGCGGCGCTGCCAGGGTGTGGCCACAACTTCACTCGCCACAATCAACAGGAACCAACTAATGCCGATGGCCGTCATCACCATGGTGGTGCCGTACACGCCCGCCACATTGAAATTGGTGTTGGCGTGCTCTTGATAGAGCGCCAGTGACCCACCCGCGCCGCTGGGGCTGACCAATTCGCCGATGATGGCACCGGTGACCGCGTAGGTGGCACCAATCTTGAGTCCGGCGAAGAGTGGAGTCGTGCTCGCGGGGATTTCGATTAGGAAGAACGTGCGCCATTTTGACGCGCCGTACACGCGCGCCAGGTTGAGCAGGTCTTGATCGACGTGACTGAGACCCGCCACCACGTTGACCGTGACGGGAAAGAAGACAATCCACGCCACGATGACCACCTTGGGCGCAATGCCAAAACCGAGGATGAGCACGATGGGGGCGCCGAGGGCGATGATTGGCACACCCTGGGAGAGCACAAGTACGGGATAGACCATCCGGTGCAAGAACGGCGCCTTGGCCATCACGACCCCGAGACCAATGCCCAGGATGGTCCCGCACACAAACCCGTAGATCGTCTCGCGAACGGTGCCGAGCACCAGGGGCCACAACGCCCCCCAGTTGTCCGTCACCGACTGGATGGCGGCCAGCGGTCGCGGCGCAATATAGGGCGCAACGTGAAACACAACAACGATTGCCTGCCACAAGAGAAGCAGCAAAGCAATCGACAAGATTGGAATTCCCACGTTGCGCAACACGGCGCGCCGCCTTGATCGAGTGAAACCGCCCAATCCACGCGACGCCGTGGCACTGTCGAGATTCACCGTAGAGACCGAATCATCCTGAGAATTCGAGTCCATCGTCAACTGTCTCCGTGCAGCAAGTGCAGGATCTGACTCTTCAGTTCCACAAAACGAAGATCGGTGAGGACGTCAAGTGAACGAGGACGTTCGAGCGGATTGGCGAAGTCCGCGATGATCCGCCCCGGCCGTGGGGACATGACCAGCACGCGGTCCGAGAGAAAAATTGATTCGTCAACGTCGTGCGTGATGAACAGGACCGTGCGCTGGGCTTCCTTCCACACCTGAAGCAGCCACTGCTGCATCTCGAGTCGAGTCTGCGCGTCAAGCGCACCGAACGGCTCATCTAAGAGCAGCAGTGGGTGGCGCGTCACCAACGTGCGCATGAAGGCAACGCGCTGGCGCATCCCGCCCGAGAGCGCGTGCGGGTAGTGACGTAAGAACTCGCCTAGTCCGTATTGGTGAGCGACGCGTCGGGCCTCGGCCCGGTCCTCTGGCGTCACCCCACGAGTGAGCCTCGCCGCCATCGTGATGTTGTCTTCCACCGTTCGCCACGGCATCAAGAGATCCTTTTGCAGCATGTAGCCCACGTGACCGGACGTCCCAGTGACCACTTGATCTGCCACGTGCACCTCACCCGAATCGGGCTTTAGGAGCCCGGCGATGACGTTAAAGAGCGTCGACTTGCCGCAGCCCGACGGCCCCACAATGGCCACGAAGGAACCATCTTCAATCGACAGTGACGTTGGTTCGAGCGCGACGGTAGAACCGAAGGATTTTGCAACATTGTCCAACTGCAAAAGTTCGTTCACACTCACGCGACAAATGTAACCGGGCCCTCGCGGAGTAACCTCAAGTGGTCTATGGCACTCTCTATTGGCATCGTCGGTCTTCCAAACGTTGGCAAATCCACACTCTTTAACGCGCTGACGAATAACAATGTGCTCGCGGCCAACTATCCCTTCGCGACGATCGAGCCCAACATTGGCGTGGTGGCCGTGCCCGATCCGCGCCTGGCCAAACTAGCCGAGATCTTCAAGTCAGAGCGGATACTGCCGGCGGTCGTGACCTTCGTCGACATCGCGGGCATTGTGCGCGGCGCGTCGGAGGGCGAAGGCCTCGGCAATCAATTCCTGGCCGCGATTCGTGAATCCGACGCTATTTGTGAAGTGGTCCGCGTCTTCATCGATGACGACGTCATTCACGTCGACGGCAAGATCGACCCGGCCAGCGACGTCGCCACCATCGAGACGGAGCTCATTTTGGCCGACCTGCAGACCATAGAGAAGGCCGTCGTTCGACTCGAAAAAGAGGCCCGGCGCAGCGGCGAGGCGGCCACAAGATTGGTCGAAGTCCAAAAAGCGCAGAAGTCACTCAACGAAGGAATCGTCATCTCTAAGGTCACCAAGGGTCTCGACCACGAGGCGCTCGCGGACTTGCACCTGCTCACCGATAAGCCCTTCATCTACGTCTTCAATGTGGACGAAAAAACCATTGGCGATGTCGCACGCACCCAGGAACTCGTTGATTCAGTTGCCCCCGCGCCGAGTGTCGTGCTCTGCGCCAAAGTGGAAGCTGAACTCTCCGGGCTCGACGAAAGTGACGCGCTCGAACTGCTCCAGTCCTACGGCCAGGAAGAGTCCGGACTGGCCCAACTCTCTCGCGTGGGCTTTGGCGCGTTGGGGCTGCAGACCTTTCTAACGGCGGGCCCCAAGGAGACTCGGGCCTGGACCATCCATCAGGGCGATACCGCGCCCGAAGCGGCCGGCGTCATCCACACGGACTTTCAGAAGCACTTCATCAAGGCCGAGGTCGTTGCCTTCGATGACCTGATCGCGGCCGGTACCATCGCCGGCGTGCGGGCCGCAGGTAAGGCGCGTATCGAAGGCAAGGAATACGTGATGCACGACGGCGACGTGGTGGAGTTCCGCGTCAACGCCTAACCACTATTATTTGTTGAGGCGTTTTCGACAGAGGTCGGCGCCGGTGGAGCAGTATTAATTCCTTAGGAGAACCATGACCTCTGACACTTTTGATTTCAAAGTTGCCGACCTTACACTGGCCGACTTCGGTCGCGCCGAGATGACGCTCGCCGAGCACGAGATGCCCGGTCTGATGGCGATGCGTGCCGAATTTGGTGACGCAAAACCGCTCAAGGGCGCGCGCATTGCCGGCTCGTTGCACATGACGATCCAGACAGCCGTGCTCATCGAAACACTCGTCGAGCTCGGCGCGGACGTGCGATGGGCGAGTTGCAATATTTTCTCGACTCAGGACCACGCGGCGGCGGCCATTGTCGTTGGCCCCCACGGCACCGTCGACACTCCCCAAGGCGTACCGGTCTTTGCTTGGAAGGGCGAGAGCCTCGAAGAGTACTGGTGGTGCACCGAGCAGTTGCTGCGCTGGCCGGGCCATGACGGACCGACGATGATCCTTGACGACGGTGGCGACGCCACGTTGTTTGTGCACAAGGGTCTCGAATTCGAGCGCGCCGGATTTGTGCCAGTTCCCGAGAGCGCGGACTCCGAAGAGTATCGAGTGATCTTGGCCCTACTCAACGAGA
Source organism: Acidimicrobiaceae bacterium (assembly GCA_003152555.1). GTDB lineage: Bacteria > Actinomycetota > Acidimicrobiia > Acidimicrobiales > RAAP-2 > RAAP-2. The sequence goes on from PMAL01000098.1 coordinate 5,221, forward strand.
TCGTGTCCAGCGGCGAGAAGATTTTTGGGCCAATGAGCGCGTCAATCATCGGGGTCTCGGAAGAGACCACGACCGGTGTGCACCGACTCTACGAAATGGAGCGCGACGGCACGTTACTGTTCGCCGCCATCAACGTGAACGACGCCGTCACCAAGTCGAAGTTCGACAACAAGTACGGTTGCCGGCACTCGCTCATCGACGGCATCAACCGCGCGACCGACACATTGATCGGCGGCAAGGTCGCGGTGATCTGCGGCTACGGCGACGTGGGTAAGGGCTGCGC
>PMAL01000098.1:5534-18262 GCA_003152555.1 Acidimicrobiaceae bacterium
AACAAAGACATCGTCGGCGTCGAACACATATTGATGATGAAGCACCAGGCCATCCTGGGCAACATTGGTCACTTCGACAACGAGATTGACATCGCGGGGCTGACCAACCTGGCCGGCGTGCGGCGCGAGAACATCAAGCCCCAGGTGGACAAGTGGATACTGCCCAACGGGCGCGCGATCGTGCTGTTATCAGAAGGTCGACTGCTCAACCTCGGCAACGCCACGGGCCACCCAAGCTTCGTGATGAGCAACTCCTTCACCAACCAGACCATGGCGCAAATCGAACTCTTCGCCAANNCGATTGCACCTCAACGCACTCGGGGTGAAATTGACCACGCTCACCAAGCAGCAGGCGGACTACATCGGCGTGCCGATCGACGGTCCCTTCAAGCCGGATACGTACCGCTACTAACAACGTCGGTGTGTGTGACTTTTGGTAACTGCCGCGTCTACGCCCGTCATTGACGCGGTACTGGGATTTTCTAATTGGTTGTGAATAGTCTGAACGTCACGGGGACCAGGGCACCCCGAGTGAGATGGAGCGTCAGTGACCGAGCAATCCTCAGGCACCCTGGTACACAATCAACCCGAGAGCCCGGCAGCGCGGCCAAGTGAACACCGACGATTGTACGTGGTGACCCTGGTTCTCTTATTCGTCCTGCCAATTACTGCGATATTGGTTCTGATATGGGCCGGTCGCTACCAACCGCTGTCACAGAGCCTCGGCGGCGGTTACGGCTCACAAATTCTCACAACGGCCAACCAGTTGGCGTCACGCACGGACGGTACGTACGGCCCACTCGATGATTCTGAGATTATCTGGAACGAACCGGCCGGTTCTTATAAAGCCGCAGTCCAATTCACCCTCAATAACTACGGATCATTCCCCATCACGATTGATGAGGTGCTGAGTCCGTGGGCACAGGGATACAACACGCATTTTAAAACTTTCTTCGATTCAAAGAATTTGGATGAAGGATTCTACGGTTACCGCGGTGGTCCAATTTCTCACCCGACGACGTTACCTGGGCACGGTGAGCTGACGTTGGTCATGCACTGGACAGCACGATGCATCCCCGGAGCTGGCGAGACAACGACGCTCACGACGACGCAGGTCACCTATTCATTTTTAGGAATGAAACACACTGTGAGCGTGCCGCTGCAACCCTTTGAAATAAAGCATCGACCAGCCTGTTAAGCACCCGACAATTAGCGGTAACCAGCGAAGATGTCGTTGACGCAGCCATCGACGTGTTGTGGATTCGTGATGCGGATGAACCACTCGGTGCTCATCACCTGTTTGAACTGCTCACGACCCATCTTCATCCAGAACGATTCAGCAATCTGACTCTTGTGCGCCGCGAGGGCGTCGAACTTGGCGTCGGTAACGTCGGAGATGTCTATGGCAGCACCGATGTCGGCGTCGGGGGTACCCATCGGAATTTCTTCCCGCTCGCCCGGGACCTCAGGTTCTTGCTCGACGCCCTTTTCCAGGTCGGCAGCAGCCTTTTCGCGCTCCTCTTGCTCCCAGCGTTCGCGGTAGCGCGCCATGACCGAATCGGGTATGGCGTTGAAATAGAGCGTCGGCTCGTAGTCGAGCAGCTCGATGGCGGCGTGTGTGATGAGGTGGGCCTGGATGTGATCGGGGTGCCCGTAGAAACCGTATTCGTTATAGGTCATGATCACCTGGGGCCGCTCTTCGCGCAACACTGCTGCCAGTTTCTCCGCGGCAACCGACACCGGCGTCGCCCAAAAAGATTCCGGATCAGAGTTTTGCGGCCAGCCCTTCATGCCCGAATCGCGGTAGCCCAACCGGACCAGCCGACTAATGCCCAAGATTTCTACCGCATTGTCGAGCTCGATGGCGCGCACGGCGGCCACCTCGTCGCCATCGTGATGATCGGCATCGGGCTTGGCTCCGTCGGGGCCGTCGCCGCACTCGCCATTGGTGCAGCACACGAGCACCGTGCGCACANNTTGCCTCGTGGCGGCTCCAAACGCGTTGAAACCACTCGGTTCCGAACATTAGGGCAAACAATTTAGGCTCCATTGCTATCAAATCCGCATTATCGGTCTGTGAGGAGTGGGTGCGTAGTGCGGATTGTTTCGTACCGACGTACTCGGTCACGTCCATGGTGGTCGCCAAGAGCTCGTCGGGGATTCCAAAATCCGCTTCCAAAATAAAACGGGGCAGTGTGAAACCTTCCTGCTGGGCCTGATCCACGAAACCCTTGATGGCCCCACGGGGCACCACAGGATAATAGAGGCGCTGCGGCGACTCAGCGAAGTCGAGTGCCCGCCGGGTCACTACGTTGGCCATGACGTGGTCGGGATGTCCGTAAAAACCGTTCTCGTCGTAGGTGACGACAACCGTCGCGTGCACCTCATCTAACAGCGCGGCCAGCGTTCGCGCCACGTTGTCGACGTCACAGTTCATGAAGGCGCGGGGATTCTCATTCTGGGGCCAGCCAACCATGCCCGAATCATCTAAACCGAGCGTCACGATTCGGCTAAAACCAACCAGCGCGGCACTGCGCTGTAACTCCGAGGCGCGGGTGGAAATGGTTACCAAGTCGTCGTGTTGTGGACTATCTCCCGCGCGATTCAGATCGTCGAAGCCGAGACGACCATTGGTGCAGGTAACGAGCACGACGTCGTAACCCAGCGCGGCGTAATGCGAGGAAATTCCAGCCGTGAAGATTGCTTCGTCATCGGGGTGCGCGTGCACGCAGACCAGCGTCTTGGAGTTTGCCATTGATAGAGACTATTTGGTGGCCAGTTGGATGAATCGCACGACCAACACGACACCGGCAATCAAAAGGTAGGCACTCTGACCGCGCATTAAGAGCCGCCGGGCCCGCGAGCTCACCATGGGGGCCAACAGCGTGAGACGTGGCGTGCGCCAGTCACGTCGATCAATGTCGTATATCCGCGGTGGTTCGCTGCGCCGTAGTCCAATGGGCAGCCCAATGATGAGCCCGATTGTGGCGACGACGGACAGCACCTCTAGCAATCCAATTACATCCACCGAGGTGAACAAGGTGGAAATCATCATGGTGAACGACAGCACTACGAGCGCGGTAATGATGATCACGGCCGCGATGTTAAGTCCCTTGCTGTTGACCCACGGTCCCATGATCTCGCGGTCGTTCGCGAGCAACAGGACAATGATGGTCGTGCTCGGCAACATGAGCCCGCAGATTGCCTGGACGGCGAGCGTGATCAGTGCGAGCGGTGCGCCGGGAATCAGCGTCACGACGCCAGCGACCACCAGTAGTGCGGCAAATCCTCCGTAGAAGCCCTTCGCCTCGGAAAAGCGTACGTCCAAACCCTTGTTCGAACCTGACAAGTCATTGATCGCATAGGAGCTGGCCAGGGTCACGCACGTCGCGCCGATGATGGACGCGTTGAGCAGCACGAGGGAAAAGAGTGCTCCGGCCCCGTGACCCACGCGATGACCCAGACCTTGAGCCACACCGAGCGCGCTCGTGAACGACGTGGTGTCACCATGGCGCGACAAGCCCGCAGCGCACACGGCCACCAACGCCGAGGCGCCGATCACTACGACGATCGAGCCGAGAATCGTATCCACGCGTTCGTAGTTGAGCCAACGCGGCGAGATCTTCTTGTCGACGATGTTGGACTCTTGGAAGAACAATTGCCACGGCGCGATGGTTGTGCCAATGATCGAAATGATCAGCAGCACCGCGGTGGACGTGGCCCCGCCACTGATGCCGGGCACCACGAAGTGATGGACGGCGGCCGTGAGGTGGGGCTTGGTGACGATCAATAGCGGTACGACGAGCAGGTTGATCGCGACGAAGAGCATCATGAATCGCTCCCAACGCTTGAACGAGCCCGACGCCGTCACCGCGAACAGCAGCAAGATCGCCACCGGTACCGCCACGTACTTGCTCACGCCGAAGTACTGCATCGAGTACTCGACCCCGATGAACTCGGTGATGATGATCAGGAAATTGAGAAAGAGGATCGAGAAGATCGACAGGTTGCCCCAGTAGCGTCCCAACCGTTCGCGGATGAGACGGCCGTAGCCCACGGCCGTAACGGCGCCGAGCCGCGCGACCATTTCTTGAATGATGATCAGGACGGGAATGAGCAGCGGCAGCGTCCAGAGCAGCGTGTAACCGAAGTTCTGGCCAGCCTGGGCGTAGGTCGAGACCCCGCCGGCGTCGTTGTCGCCAATCATGACGATGAGACCGGGTCCGATGATGGCGAGCAGCGTCAGGAAGCGGGCGCGTAGACCTCGACGGTCACCCGTGTCGTGTTCTTTGATCGTGCCAAAGGCTCCGCTGATTTGTTGTACTTTGGTCCGTTCGCGCTCCACGCTCCACCTCCTTTCGTTTCGTTGTGGTCGTTGGGCGAAACAACCACGCGGAAACCGAGGCCGAGCTAGCAGCCCGTCAGAGGAGTCGTGCGAAGTTGTGTCGAGACGTCAATAGCCCGCAGGCTGGTACTAGGGGGTTTCAGAGAAGCCCCCTTAGAACGTGACCTTGATCCGGGCGGAACATATCTACTCCTCCGCCGTGGTCATACCGAACTCGCGCCGCCAGCCCTGAGGCAGGAGCTCTTCGAGCAGGTCATCGACAGTAATGACACCAATCATCTTGCCTTCCTCTTCATCGAGCACCGGCAAGACAGTCAGATTGAAGTCGCTCATCTTTCGAGCGACACGATGCAGGTCCCAGTGGGGGTGCACAAAGGTCATTTGGGTACGCGCGACAGTGAGCGCCAATTCGCTGCCGCGCGCGCGCACGAGTGGCGCCACGGAAGCGGCACCAATCGGCAGCCCATTTTCGTCGAGCACAAAGACGGCGTGCAGCGATTCGGCGGGCGCCGTAGAGGTGCGAATAGCCTCGAGGGCCTCGGCTACCGTGGCGGTCGCGGGCACCGACACAAAGTCGGTGTTCATCATGCCGCCCGCAGTGTCGGCGTTGTAGGAGAGCAGGTTGCGAACCTTCNNTCGATCTCGTTGATGAGGTCGGCCGCGTTGTCGGGCTCCATGCGCGACAGCAGGCGCGCGGCGTCCACGTCAGTGCGCGATTCTAAGAATTCCAGCTGGTGCGTGACGTCCAACTCTTCAAAGACGTCGGCCTCAAGCTCGCGGTCCAGGCCCACCGCCTCGATGATCTCTTCGCCCTCTTCGTGGCTCGCCTGCTCGACCAAGTCGGCAATCTGGGCGGGGTGGAGTTTGGACAGTTTGCGGTAGGGAATGCGTAGTCGGGCCGAGGGCACGTGCGCCACGAAGGGTTCAATGGAGGCAAAGTCGACGATTGACTCGGCCTTCACCCGCTGGCCCATTTTCTGCCCCAACACCCGTCGGAAGAACGGGCGACGACCGGGGTCCACGCCGACGACTTCCCATCGGCCGTCGATCTGGGCGATTTCGATTTCGTTGGCGATGATGAGTCGGCCACGCACCAGGTTGATCAGGTGGCGCGCCAGCAGGTCCTCGGCGAGCAACAGTTCGCCGGGGCGACGCTCGAATCGACGAAGGTCAACTCGTCGACCCTCAAAGGTCATGCGACCCTCGCTGAGACCGCCGATCTTCCTAATTGGCACAAAGAGATTGCGCCCTTCGATGCGGATGACGGCGCCGACAATCGGCGGGTGCGCGTCGTCACCGAGGCGAGCGACCAGATCCTGGACGCGACCGATCCGGTCACCGTCTTGATCGAAGATGGGACGGCGAAGAAACGTGGAGAGGTGGAGGATTTCTGCCATTGTTATGCCTTTAGGACCCCCTAAGGCTACCCCTTAGGACCGAGAACTGACCAAAAGATATGTGAACGACTGGCAAACTCCCGATGACGGGTGGCCCAGCGCTACGACGTCGACGGCGTGAAGTTGTGCAGGACTTCACCCACGTAATTGACGTCATCGTCGTTGACGCCCGCGTGGGTGACGAAGCGAACTCGCTGCGGCGCGATGGTGCCGCCCTCGACGCCAAGCGCGCCGAGTTCCGCCACGATCTGCCTCGCCTGTGGGTGATCGAAGGCCACGATATTCGTGCGACACCTGGCGGGATCGTATTTCGATTCGGGGAAGGCGGTCGCAAAAAACTCCGCCAGGGCTCGTGCTCGAGCGTGGTCCTCGGCCAGTCGCTCGACCATCGTGTCCAGCGCCACGAGTCCGGCGGCCGCGACGACACCGGCCTGGCGCATGGCGCCGCCTAGTCGCTTACGCTCGATACGTGCGCGGACCATCAGGTCAACCGATCCCGCCAACAGCGAACCGACCGGCGCGCAGAGGCCCTTGGTGAGACAGGTCATCACCGTGGCCGCCGGTGCCGCAAACTGAGCGGCCGACGTGCCCGACGCAACCACCGCGTTAAAGAGTCGAGCACCGTCGAGATGGACCGGACGAGACCCAACGGCGCGGCACAGAGCTTCGATGTCCGCGACGTCCCAGACCGTGCCGCCCGAGGGCATGTGCGTATTTTCGATCGCCACCATGGACACGTGCGGTTGATGGTCCTGCTCGGACTCAATGATCTCGAGCACGTCCGCCAGTGCCAGCGTGCCCAGGTGATCGTCAATGCCCACAATCTGCACTGACGAGTTGCGCGCCGCGGCGCCCATCTCGAAACTCACGACGTGCTGACCGCGTCCGGCGATGACGAGGTCGCCCGGTTGGGTAAGCACACGCACGGCGATCTGGTTCGCCATCACGCCCGAGGGCACGAAAACGGCCGCATCTTTTCCCACCATCGAGGCGTAACGCTCTTCGAGCGCGTTGACCGTCGGGTCTTCGCCGTACCCGTCGTCGCCCACGACCGCGCTCACCATGGCTTCGCGCATCGCCGGCGTGAGTTGAGTCACGGTGTCGCTGCGCAGGTCTACACGTCGATTCATGACCAGAGGCTACACATGACAGTCCAGCGTACGAACCGCTGACCAACCACGGGCGGCGTTACCTCCGCCCCTTCCACGACCTACGCGGAGAGTCACGACTCTCATACTGGCTGCGTGGTTCTGCTCTGGTAACGGTCCCCGCTTTCGCACCGGAGTGCTCTGGTCTTCTGGTCCCTCGAGTCAGCGTTTCGCGTCTCGGGTTAGTGCCCCGCGACGGTCAAGGTTTCTTTCCCGAGCAGGCGCACACCCTCTCGATGGATGTTGCGTGCGGCGTTCACGTCCCGGTTGAGACGTGCACCGCAGTTACTGCATTCGAAGACACGGTCACGGAGGGCGAGCTTGGCTTTCGTCTCGCCACAGTGAGAGCATTTCTTCGAAGAAGGGTAAAACCGGTCGATCGCCACCACGCGGTGACCACGGTCGTTCGCCTTGTAGGTGAGCTGACGGCGCAGCTCGTAGAACCCGGCGTCGAGGATCGAGCGCGACGGAGCGCGCGCCGTGGTGTCCCTCGACTTCTTGACCATGCTCGTTACGTTGAGATCCTCAATCACGACCGTCTCGAAACTGCCCGCCAATGTGGTTGTCAATCGATGGAGGTAAAGGTCCCTCGTGCGGGTGATCCGACCGTAGAGCAGCTGGCGTCGCTGGAGGATCTTGGCTCGGTTCTTCGAGCCCTTCTCACAGCGCGCCAATTGCCGGTTGAGTTGGGCCAAACGTTCAAGCTCGAATTCAATGTGCCTCGGGTTGGCCACGTGGCCGTGCTCGTCACTGACGCCGGGACCGGGATCGACAGGGTCGCGAGGTACTTGACGCCGAGGTCCGCTCCGACGATCTTCCCCAGGGGCTTCTGTGGAATAACCACCGGCGCGACCAACTGACGCACCGAGAACGAGGCTTGCCAGCGGCCGCCGGTGAACGAGATGGTCACTGACTGCACCGTCCAGACACCCGAGGCAACCTTCTGCTTAAGTCGTCGTAGGGGCTCTGTCGTGTGCAGCCACTGGAGTTGCTCGCGACGCCGGACGATGCGAGGATCAGTCGGATGACGGGGCAGTACGAGGCGCACGTGACGTGAGTCGACGGAGAACCAGCCGACTTGCAAGAGGGTGTCCGTGAACGTCACCGACTGCTTCGAGTGACGGTTCTTGAAGGTGGGGAACCCGACGGATCGGCCGTGGCGGTCGCCACACTGGAACTCGGAGTAGTTCTTCAGGGCCACCGTCGCGTTGGTCACGCCACTGCGAAAGGCGTGCATGGTGACGTCGTGGTGCCACGGGGCCACGACATCTTTCAGCGAGTTCCACAGGGGTGTCATTGAAAAGGCCGTCCAGGAGAGGGATTTGGTGAGGTCGCCGTCCGCGACGCCGCTACTGCGTTCTCGCGACCTCACGTCCAGGTTTTCCTGCACCAGAGCGACGGTCCAGTTGTACGCGAAGCGCGCCGCTCCGCAGTAACTGCGCGGTAATTGTGCCTGGGCGGGCGTGGGATCAAGCGGCACCACCACGGCCCGAGTCTGGTAAGGCTGCTCCACGAAAGTGGACGATACGAGGTTGATGTGACATGTCAGCGTTTCGCGCACAGACCCCTCCGCAACTGGCCGCTTCTACACTGGTCCGATGAGCGACAACTTCCTCGAACGACTCCCCCACAGCGAAAACGTGCACAGCCTGCTCGGCGTAGAGGTCGTTGAAATGAACGTCGACAAGGTGGTCATGCAAGTCGAAGTCGGTCCCAAGGTCCGTCAGCCCTACGGCATCTTGCATGGTGGCGTGTCAGCACTGCTCGCCGAGAGCGCCGCATCATTCGGTGGCGCCCTTAACGTGCAGCCCGACCAAATCGTCGTGGGCACCGAGTTCAACTGCTCGCACCTTCGCTCCATGACCAGTGGCATTTTGACCGCTACGGCCACGCCGGTGCGCAAGGGCCGGCGGGTTCAGGTGTGGGCCATAAACCTCACCGACCAGGACGGACGCCAAATATGCGTCGCGCGCTGCACTTTGCAGGTTTTGGACGCACCCTCAGCGATCTAGGGCGACCACGTAGACTTTCCTCAAGACAAGTATTACGAAGGGGTTGTAATGGGAGTTCGATTTAAGGGCTGGGGTATTGCCGTGCCCGACCGAATCGTCACCAACGACGAACTCACCAAGACTCTTGACACCTCCGATGCGTGGATTACCGAGCGAAGCGGCATCAAGGAGCGGCGCATCGGTGGCAGTGCGCGAACACTCGGCGCACTGGCGGGAAAGCGAGCCCTCGACGACGCCGGGTACAAGCCCGAGGACATTGACTTCATCGTGCTCGCGACCACCTCACCCGACCGCATGTTGCCCGCGACGTCCTGCCTCATTTCCGACGACCTCGGCATGACCTGTCCGGCGATGGACCTAAACGCGGCCTGCAGTGGATTCATGTACGCGGTGCGCACCGCCCAGGGATTGCTCGAAACCGGCAACAAGCGCATCTTGGTCATCGGCGCCGAACACCTTTCGCGTTGGGTTGACTGGACCGATCGCAATACAGCCGTGCTGCTCGCTGACGGTGCCGGCGCCACCGTGCTCGAATACGACCCCGACGTCAACGATGTACTCTCCTTCAGCCTCGGAGCCGATGGATCGGCCGCCGACTTGCTCACCTGCGAGCACGGCGGTTTCATTCAGATGGACGGGAAAGAAGTCTTCCGCCGCGCCGTGCGCGTGGTAGTCGAATCGGCCGAAAAGGCGATGTTCGATGCCGACGTCAAGGCCGAGGACCTGGGCCTCGTCATTCCCCACCAGGCCAACATCCGCATCATCCAGGCCGCCATGAAGCGCCTGGGCATCGAGATGGAACGGGCCGTGGTTGTACTCGACCGTTACGGCAACACCTCGAGCGCGTCNNGGCTTCGGCGCCGGCATGACCTGGGCCTCATCCGTCGTACGGTGGTCGTGATGAACGGTCCCACGCTCGTCACACTGGCGGCCGGGCGCGCCCGCCGGTACGGCGGCCTGAAGCAGTTGGCGCCCATTGGTATGCACGGCGAAGGGGTCATTGATCTCATTGCGTCCGACGCCTTCGCCGCTGGATTCAACGACGTGGTCATCGTCATCAACCCCGAAACGGGCCCGCGGATCATTGACCACGTCGCGCAGTTCTGGCCCCGTGACCACCACGTCTCGTTCGCGATTCAAGAAAGCCTGCGCGGCACCGTCGACGCGGTGCTCTGTGCCATGCCCTATCTCAGTACCACCATCCCTTTCGGCATCTCCAACGCCGACGACCTCTACGGTCGTGACGCCATGATGCAACTGGGTCGGCACCTGGTGTCAAGTCGCAACAACTGCCTGATTGGCTTCCAGCTCGACAAGGCCCTGGTGGGTGACCTGCCGGTCTCGCGCGGCACGTGCAACGTCATCAACGGTCACCTCACCGAAATTGTGGAGCGGCGCAACGTCCGAGCCACGCTCGACGGCTTCTTTGCCGATGACGGTGAGACGCCGGCCATGCTCTCACCCGAAGCGACGGTCTCGATGAACCTCTGGGGTTTCCAGCCGGGCATTTGGCCGCTGATGAAGACCGCGGTCGAAGAACACGACTTCAGCGAGAGCCCCGAAGTGCTGCTGCCGGTATTTGTGGGCGACATCCTGGGCCACACGCCAATGCGATTTGACGTGTTGCGTACGACCTCGCGCTGCATCGGCGTGACCCACGCCGAGGATCTCCCCCTGGCCCAGATTTTGGTTCGCCAGGACATTCAGTCGGGCCTGCGTCCGGAGTTCGCCTTTTCGTCATAGGGCCAGTCGCGTTAGCGCCGGTGCCTCGACCGTCATCTAGGCCGTCGACAGCTCTTTCAGCACCACCGAGGAGAGTCCGGCGACGTTGTGTTTCGACTCTTCGAGCACGCTCGTCACAAAATCGTCGTTGACTCGCAGCAGTCCGAGCAGCACGTGACCCGGCTTAATTTTCTTCTCGTGCAACTCGAGCGCGACGCGCAGGGACTGTTCGAAGGACCGCTTCGTTTCGACGCTAAACGGTGGTTTCCTCGTCGCCGGCGTCAAGGTCCGGCGATCAGGCGCGCGATCGAGTGCGCCGGCGCCAAAGGTCGCTTCAACCGCGCTACGCACGCCGTCGTAGTCAATCCCAATGGACTCAAGCGACGCGGTGTCAATCGGCCCCGGCCGATCGTGCTCGCCTCGCGGCAGCAATCGGCGCACCACGGCACCGGTGATTCCGTTCTCGCGCAGCGGCTTGCCGGCGGTCTCGTCGCGTCCCTCCGCCAGGCCGTACAGCAAATGGCCGACATCGATAGTGGGCGAATTCAGTTCAAGGGCGAGATCCTGGGCTTCCACGAGTGCGGCGCGGGCCCCTTCAGTCAATCGTTCGAACATAACTATCCCCTTCTCGGGCTCAGGCGCCCGCCGCCATGCTTTTGGTGCACTGCCTGCTTGGAGACGCCGAGTGGTACGGCAATCTGGGCCCACGACCAGCCGAGGTCTCGGGCTCGGTCTACTTGGAGCGACTCGAGTTGTTCGACCAAGTGGCGCAGTGACGAGACCGCGCGTAGTCCGAGTGTCGGATCTGCGTCACCCGCGCTGGTAGCCAAATCCATAGAACTCATGAGTGTCAATATATCTTGTCATTTTCTATTTGTCAAGTTAGATTGACGATTTGTTGGAGTTTTTCTTGTCGCCTAGTGCCAGTCTCTGGAGGACGTGACCGCGCCCAGCCGGAGCGGCTCCACCGATTCCGCGCTGAGCGTCACGCTTCCCTGACCGCGCTCGAGCGAACCACGGATCAGTAACGCGGGCTCGTGACGGGCCACGTCCTTCCAGCGCAGCCACGCTCCCTTGGAAAAGATCACGTTGACGTGACCGGTCTCGTCTTCGAGGTTGACAAAGACCGCCCCCTTGGCCGTTTCGGGCTGCTGGCGGTGGGTGACAACCCCCGCGACCGTGACCCGAGCACTCTCGACGCTCATCAAGGCGTCGGCCCGGGTAACGCCGCGCTCGTTGAGGTGCTCTCGCACCAGGGCCATGGCGGTGGCTTCGGGCGTGAGGCCCATGGCCCACAAGTCATCGGCCACCCGTTCCATCTCGCTCACCTCGGGCAGTCGGGGCGCGAGTTGTCCCGTCACCACCCCAGCCAGCCGGTCGCTCGTTCCCTGGGCCGCGGCACCGGCCGACCAGACCAGCGCGCGACGACTCGCGCCAAAGCAGTCGAGCGCCCCGGCGACGGCGAGGGCCTCTAAATGCTGCTGCTGGCACCCAGCGCGACGCACGAGGTCTTCGGAGTTGGCCCACGGCGCGCCCTCGGCAATGCGCTGGGCGAGTTCAGGACTCACCGAACGCACCGAGTCGAGCCCCAAGCGAACGTGGGGCGCATCGGGACTGCCCTCTAATGTTGCCTGCGCGCGTGAGAGTCCCACGTCGGGACGCAGCACGCGCACCCCGTGGCGCTGCGCGTCGGCGACGAGGCTCTGGGGCGACCAGAAGCCGAGCGGCTGGGCGTTGAGCAGTGAGACCAGGAGGGCCGCGGGATAGTGCAGTTTGATCCACGCCGAGCAGTACACCAGGTGGGCAAAAGAGACCGCGTGCGATTCGGGAAAGCCAAAATTAGCGAAGGCCGCCAGCGCGTCGAAGAGCTGGTCGGCCGGCGCGCCGGTGATGCCGTTAACAGCCATGCCGTTATAGAAACGGTCCCTTAGTTTGAGCATGCGCAGGTCGGAGCGCTTCGCCGACATGGCCTGGCGCAGTTCGTCGGCCTCGGCGGGCGAAAAGCCCGCGACGGCGACGGCCATCTCCATGAGCTGTTCTTGAAAGAGCGGCACCCCGAGGGTGCGCGACAGGATTGGCTCAAGTCGCGGGTGCAGGTAGGTGA
>PMAL01000079.1:0-485 GCA_003152555.1 Acidimicrobiaceae bacterium
CGAATCGTAAGTCTATACGGTGTCAACACGTCACTCCGAGGCCACCAATCCTTCAAAAAGAGGCCGACTCGTAGGATTCATTTCATGGACTTCGCACCGCAGACGGTACCAAGTCCACTGCGTCGCCAATGAACACGACGATTGTCCTGATAGTGCTCAGCGCCGGTCTCACGCACGCCGTGTGGAACGCCATGACCAAGAGCCTGCACGATCAGTTCGCCAGTTTTGCCCTGCTCAACATCAGCATTGCCACGATCTCGTACATCATGATGCCAATTGTCGGACTGCCGCGTGCCGCCTGCTGGCCCTATCTGATTGGCTCGACCGTCTGTCATCTGAGTTATGAGTTGTTCTTGATGGGCTCCTACCGTCGGGCTGACTTCTCTCAGTCCTACACGATTGCTCGAGGTATTGCCCCGCTGCTGGTATCGCTCGCGGGGTTTGTCTTTGCCAACGAGCACATTGGCGCACGCGGTCTCATTGGC
>PMAL01000079.1:523-5256 GCA_003152555.1 Acidimicrobiaceae bacterium
GCTTTTCAATACGGCGCCATGCTGTTCGCGCTGCAGTCAACACTCTGGTTGTTCGGAGTGGTGGTACGTCGTCGTGACTGGTGGCCGACCACCCAACGGGCCGCCATTGGACTAGCGAGCGGCGTGCTGTCGATGGCCGCGTACCTCACGGTGCTCTGGGCGCAGCTCCGCGCCCCATTGGGGGTAGTGAGTGCGCTTCGCGAAACGGGCGTGCTGTGGGCGGCGGTCATTGGTGTCGTGATATTTCACGAGGGTCGGCTGCGCCGGGTGGTGGTACCGGCGATACTGGTCGTCGCGGGAATTGCCCTGTTAAGTATCAGCTAGTCGAGCGCGCTCTCGCCGCCTCGGCGTACCACTGGGCCGACGGTTTGGCCGTTCGCTCAAACGTGGTGCGGTCAACGGCCACGATGCCAAATTTTGGTCCGTAGCCCAGGGCCCACTCGAAGTTGTCTAGTAGCGACCACTGAAAATAGCCGCGCACGTCAACGCCCGAGCCCTGCGCGTTCCTGACCCCGCGCAGCGCTTCGGTGAGATAGCGAATCCTCTGGGTGTCGTCATTGGTCCCAATGCCGTTCTCGGTCACGTACACCGGCAGACCAGTCGCGGCCGCTGCTTTTTTCACTGTGTATTCGACGCACTGGGGCCAGAAGAGATAGCCCATTTCTGTTAGTTCGCCCGTCGACTGGAACAGTCCGTCGGGCCCAATTTGAATCTTCGTGTAACACTGCACGCCGATGAAGTCGTCGTCATCCATTGCGGACAGGTACTGGTCTTCCATTTCGTCGATCAGCATCGCGAGCACTTCCTCTGCGCCGGGCATGGCTTCGTATTCGTGCATGGAGAGACTGAGGCCGATCGGATAGTTTCCGGGACCCGCGCGAAGGGCATCGCGCATGGTGCGCTGGCACGCGCGCATGGTCGCGTTCACTTTGGAAAATCGGTCCCAGTCGGTCGCGGCCGGCGGAAAGTGACCAATCAAATACCCCATGAGCGCGACGATGTTGGGCTCGTTGATGGGACAGGCCATGTCGATGTGCGCACCAAGCGCGTCACCCACCACGTGTGCATAGTTGCCCATCCAGGTCGCGATGTCGGGACTTTCAAATCCGCCCGCGTCGGCCACCCAGAGCGGCAGCGTGAAGTGATGCAGCGTGACAACCGCCAGGATGGAGCGGCGATGGCACGCGTCGATCACGTCGCGATAGTGCTCGAGCGCGTCGTGTGAAAAGTGTCCCTGTTCGGGCTCAATGCGCGCCCACTCCACCGAGAAGCGATACGCGTTGAGGCCGAGTGACGCGACGATATCGAGGTCTTCCTCGTAGCGGTGCCACGAGTCGCAGGCATCACCGCATGGTTCCGCGGTGGTGGTGCCGACGGCGTGTTCGAATCGCCACCAGTCGGTGTTCGTCCCGCCGCCCTCGATTTGGTAGCCCGAAGTGGCGGTGCCCCAGAGAAAGGGACTCGGAAAGTCAACGTCGCGTGTGGTCATGGCACTGAACCTATCCGCCGCGCGGGGGTGGGACACGGACGACATAAATACGTGGTACAGGTTGGAGACGGTGAACGCCGTGATCCGACGTTGGCGAACTATTTGTTGACGATGTAGTAGAAACCCCAGACGATCACGGCCAAGATTCCCGCGCCGCTCACGCTCGCGATCAACACGTTGACCCCTCGATAGAGCACGACCGAGTCCTTGTGTTGAAAGGTCGACAGCGCGTAGACGCCAATCGTGAAGAGCAGGACGAGTCCCAAGGAAGTGCCGGCGCTGATGAAGAGCACCTGCCACAGGGCGTGCCAATCAATCAGTGGCGTCGAGGCGGTGACGGTGCTCGGCACGTGTCGCTACACCCCCACCAATTGGTTGTCGGAAGCGTCGACCTTCGATGCCGGCTTCTCGAACGCTTCGTCGCGCTCGCCCCACTTGTCGTTGACGTTGTTGGCGTTGATCTTGTCGCGGCGTGAGCGCAGGAAGATGAAGCCGCAGTAGAGCGCGAGCACGACGCCCATCACCACTTCGCCGAGCGAGTAGCCCAGCGCCTTGGCGGCGTAAAAACTGACCGCCCCGCACAGTGCCGCGCACGGCAACGTAATCAACCAGGCCACACCCACCCGGCCCGCGAGTGACCAGCGAACCGAACGCTTCTTGGTGCCAATACCCGAACCGAGGATTGATCCGGTGGCGACGTAGGTCGTCGAAAGTGGCATGCCGAAGTGGCTCGACGTCAGGATGACGGCTGATGACGTGATTTGTGACGCAAAGCCCTGCGTGGGACTGAGGCGCGTGAAGCCATGACCCATCGTGCGAATGATGCGCCACCCGCCGATGTACGTGCCCAGCCCAATGGCGATGCCGCAGAGCAGGACCACCCACATCGGGGTTGAGGAGTTGGCGACCAGCGTGCCGTTGGCGATGAGCGCGAGGGTGATAACGCCCATGGTCTTCTGGGCGTCATTCGTCCCGTGGGCAATGGAGAGCAGCGACGACGAACCAATTTGCCCCGCCTTCATGCCCCAGGACTTGGTTGCGTCGTTTGACTTCTTGGTGAGTCGCCGTGACATCGTGGTCGCGAGTGCCGCAATTACTAGTGCGAAGGCGGGCGCCGCGATGGAGGGGGCGAGGACCTTGCCTACGATGCCGCTCCAGAGCACGGAACTCGTACCGGCATGGGCCATCATGGCGCCGACCACGCCGCCGATAAGCGCGTGACTGGAGCTCGAGGGAATCGCGAAGTACCAGGTGGTGACGTTCCACGCAATGGCACCGACGAGGCCGGCGAAGACGACCGGCAGGATAATGTCGCCCTGGCTCACGATGCCACTGGCGATGGTGGCGGCGACCTTCAGCGACAACAGTGCACCGACCACGTTGAGGACGCTGCTCAGCAGTACTGCGGTCCGGGGTTTTAGCGCGCCGGTGGCGATGCTCGGCGCAACCGCGTTCGCGGTGTCGTGGAATCCGTTCGTGAAGTCGAAGCCGATCGCCACAATGACAACCAGGGCCAAGAGGAACGCGTTGTGCACCCTTCACTTCTAGCAAGCGATTCGTTAATTTAGAAGGGAATGGGACTCAGTTGGTTTGCTTTTGTTCCAGAGTTCACCTTGGGATTACCTTGGCTACCTCGGCGCCATCGTGAACGCGAATGCGTTGGCTACGCAGCGAGCTTGTTCTGTAAAGCCGACAAGACCTTGAACTCTGAAGTTAACTTCTTGGCCAAGTTCGTGAGGTCAGTCTTCGTGATTGACTTGCCCTTGCCGTTAATAATTAGAATCGTGTCGTGGCTATCGATGGCCTGCGTGTTCGCAAATTGGATCAGCAACTTATTGAATTTGGCGTTGGGACCGTTGGCGTCATTTTTCATGCTGGCCGCTTCAGCCAGGAGACTTTTATTGGCGCTAAGAATTGTCGACGCGGGCGCTGTTGAGGTTTCGGCCTGCGTGTCGACTTGCATGGCGTACGCAACTCCTACAACACCAACGCTCCATTCCTTGAACGCCACGGTCGTCTTGGTCTGAGCGCATCCCAAGAGGTAGTCATCCGATCCGAGGTTGGACGTCTGGTAGTAGATGATGCCAATGTTATTCGCCTCGTCGTCCGCGTCGGTGTGCTTGGGGTAGGCCGTGTACGCCCTAATCAAAGCTTTGGCGTCTACTTCATATTTCACGATGATGGCCAATTGCGAAGCTGGTATGGCGTCGGCCTTCATCACTTTGATGTCCGCTTCTATGTCGCTGAGAGCAGCGTCGGCGGCGGCCTTGCTGGTGGTTTTCGACTTCTTGCACGCTGCGGTCTGACAGAAAAAGAACGTGCGGATGGCGTTGAGATCTTTATTGCTCCCGATGACGATGGCCTTCGTGGGCAGCACGGACTTGGACTGGGCGGCCCCGGATTCGGTGACGGGCACCGCGACCAGGGCGACCGCCATGAGGCCAATGATGAACCGGGCGCTGTAACGTGTGAGGGCCTTAAATGACATTGTGATTGATTCCTTGCTAGGAAGCTGCCGGCACCTCGTGAGATGCCCAACGCCGCGAAATTACAAAGTTGCCCGGTGTCGCAACAAACGAACCGTGCCACTTCTTTACGGTCCAGGCTAATTCGAATTCCAAACCAACAATCATGGTCGCCTCGAAGTTCGCAGAATTGTCGCGAAGTGCGTCAGTGCTCGAGTACGAGACAGAACGGATGGCCCACGGGATCAAAGAGGACTCGAAACATCGTACCGGGTTGAAAAACCGCTTTAGTTGCCCCCAGGGCGAGCGCGTGGGCTTCGGCGGCGTCGAGGTCCGAGACCGCAAAATCCAGATGCAACTGTTGGGGCACCGGCCCTTCGGGCCAAGTGGGTCTGACGTACGTCTCGACCTTCTGAAACGCGAGTGTTGGTTTTCCTTCATTGAGCAGTTCGATCCACGTCACGTCTAGCGCCGGAAAGTCGCCCAGCGGTTCAACTTCGAGTCCCGTGAGCTGCGAATAAAAGGCCGCGAGCTCGAGGGGTTCGAGGCAGTCAAGGGCCGTTACATTAAATCGGATCTGCGTCATGGCCTCAATGTAGTTGTCGTCACGAGCCAATGGCGCGTCGCAATTACAAGAGACGTCGCTCGGTTGCCCACTTCGTGAGTTGATGGCGATTCGACAACTGGAGCTTTCGCAGTACGGCCGACACGTGGCTCTCGACGGTCTTGATCGAGATGTTCAACTCCGTGGCGATCTCCTTGTAGGCGTAGCCGCGGGC
>PMAL01000079.1:5264-28236 GCA_003152555.1 Acidimicrobiaceae bacterium
GAACACGGCGTCGCCGGCGGCAATCCGGTAGATCGCTTCAATGAGCTCGGGTCCTTCAATGTTCTTCGTCACGTAGCCGCGCGCGCCCGCGCGAATGATCGCGATCACGTCTTCGGCAGCGTCGGAGACGGACAGCGCGAGGAACTTGACGGAAGGTCGATGTGAGATGACCCCTTCGAGCACCGCGCGGCCTCCGCCGTCGGGCATGTGCACGTCGAGTAGTACGACGTCGGGAGTGCGCTCAATGATCATTTCGATGGCCGCTTCGACTTCGTCTGCCTCGCCCACGAGCTCGACCTGGTCGCCCAACTCCGTGCGAATGCCCGAACGAATGAGCGCGTGGTCATCGACGAGGAAGACTCGTGGCAGGACAACCTCGCTCACGAAGAAGTCTTCAGTGGCAAGACCAACTCAACTTCCGTACCGGCACCGGGCATGCTGCGAATGGTGGCGTGGCCGCCGTGTCGGGCCATGCGTTCTTTGATGGAGCCCGATATCCCCTGACGGTCACTGGGAACGCCTGACGGATCGAACCCTCGCCCGAGGTCGCGCACGAACATCGTGATGCGCTCACGCTCGACTTCGATGTAGATCGAGACGCTCGGTGCTTCCGACCATTTAGCGGCGTTGATGGCCGCTTCACGTCCCGCACCGAGCAGGGCCAGCACCGCACTATCGAGCTTGCAGTCACCGACGATGACGACCTCAACCGCGATCGCGTAACAGTCCTCGACCTCGTGTTCGATCTCGAACGCCGAGGCGGCCAAGGTGGTGGGTGGGTCGGACGCGATGCCAAAGGATTCCGGATCGACGAGCCACGAGCGAAGGTCTCGCTCCTGCATGCGCACGAGTCGGGCAACTTCCATTGGATTGTCGGCGGCGCGCTGGATGAGGGACAAGGTTTGCAGCACTGAGTCGTGCACGTGGGCGGCCATGTCGGCGCGCTCTTGAGCGCGAACGCGCGCGCGACGTTCATGGGAGAGTCCGCGAATGGTGCCGATCCACCAGGGTGCGAAGAGCACGACCATTCCAACAATCAAGGTCGTTGCCCCGATGACGACACCGCTGGCTGCGCCGGGCCGCCGACTGACTCTCGAAAGATTGACGACGCCAATGAGGATGAAGACCACGCTCACCACAGTGCGCAAGGCAATTCCCTGCCAACCTTCACCGGTGGAGGAACCCAAATTCGCAATGGCGTCCGTCAATCGTCGAAGGTGCTCACGTTCGCTCGTAGAGGCGCCGCGCCAAATGACGAGCGCGCCCAGGACGCTGAGCGTGAAGAAGAGCGTTGTGATCCCGAATTTATTTACGCCGAGAATCTGCAGGGCGATCAGCAGAGAAAAGACGGCGATGGCGCCAACAAAGAGGATCTCTTTTTCCCGCTTGTCCGATCCGGTGCGCGACAGGATTGACTTCTCCTCTCCCTGGCGAATCACCAAGACCCAGTAGGCCATGTACACGGCAATTCCAAAACCGAGAAAGAGCGCGGCAATTACGGCGACGATACGAACCCGCTTCGAGTCAACGCCGAATCGTTTCGCGATGCCGCCGCAGACGCCACCCAATCGGCAATCGTCGGCACTGCGACGCAGCGGGCGCTGAGGACGGCCGGGGACCCTCTTCGGCGCCGACCGTTTTTTGGCGCGCTTTTTTGACGATGACGTTACTCTTATGATTTCCCAATTCTGGCATGACGTCGTCGATGGCACAATCAGGGTAAACCCTCGTTTAACGTCTTGGAATGCGCGATAGTTGGGGGAAAACCCCGATTGTGAAGGTGTTGTGCGCTTCTTAGCATTGAGCGCATGGACATAGAAGACGACGTCACCAATACTGCGCATACCGAGACGGATCCGACACCCGTCGAGCCAACGGCACTACGACGCAGCTCAACCAAGCGAATCATCGGCGGCGTCGCGAGCGGCATCGGTGAACGTTTCGACATCGACGCCAACATTGTCCGCGCTGTCTTTGTGGTGTTGGCGTGCCTGTGGGGATTTGGCGCCGCCATCTACCTCATCTTGTGGGTGCTCGTGCCGCGCGCCGGTGAGAGCGAAGTGACGTCAGAAGAACTCGTCATCACTGAGCAAGAGGAAAAGCGATCATCGCGCTGGCGCGCGATTGTGCTGATCGCGGGTGCGTTGTGCCTCGGTCTTATCTTCATTGCCGTCTACACGAATGGTCCACGGTGGGGCAGTGGCGTTGGGTCGGCGTGGCTGATTTTCTTGGTGATCATCGCCGTGTTGTCACTTCGCGGACCGCGACGGCGCTTTACGCTCGGTCGACTCATTAGCGGTTTCTTCCTGGTGGTGGTGAGTTTGCTCATCCTCGCCAGCGGTGGATTCCTTGGTTTCGTGGCGATGACCGGAGTTCCCATCGCTGGAGGAATAGGCGACAACGTGTACGCCCCCACCACAATCGCCCAAGTGAAGCCCTTCTATCGCACGGCCTTTGGCAGCATGACCGTCGATCTTCGTCAGGTGTCCTTTAGCGGCCAAACCAGGTCGGTGACGGCATCAGTCGCTGCGGGCCACCTCACCATCGAGGTGCCGCCGGGCGTGGTGGTCGACGTTACCGCGCACAGCGGCGTCCAACAGATCAACTATCCGCAGGGTTACGGAATCTTCTATGTCGCACCCAAGACGGGAACCCATCAAGCGATCTTGAGGTTGCACGTGAGTGTTGGCGTTGGACAGATTCAGTTGATCCGGTCGACTCCGGGATCGCTGCTCTTCAATAATTAGCGCTGCTTCTAGCAACAAACACGTCACCGCGCGTGTTTGTTGCCGGAGCGAAAGGTACCTAGTGGACGATCTGCCGAGCCGTCAACGCTGGATAGTTCACCTCTGGCTGATCCTGACTGTCCTGGTGTCGTTGTTGACACTGCTGCCGCACTTTTCGATTCTTGTCCACATTTTCTTTGGCCTGCTCTTCGCCGGCCTCGTCGTCGCACATCTTCGTCATCGACGTCGCACGGTCTCGATTCTCTTGGCTGATTTGCGGCGTTTTGGGAAGTGGATCAAGCCACGAGGTCGCATGGCCTGGGCTGATCTTCTGTTGTTGTTTGTCACGATCAACGTCGTGTTGTCGGGCTTTTTTGACTACTTTGAACATCGGCCCGTGATGATTTCCACTGGACTTATCAGTCCGATTCGCTGGCACGTGGTGTCGTCGCTGGTGCTGCTCGTACTGCTAACTGTCCATACGCTTCGTCGTTGGCGGCGGCTTCGAACCTCTCAGGTTCGCTAGCTCTTCAGTGAGAACTTCAACGTCACGAGCGGGGCATTGAGGGCGCGTCGAACGCTCGGGAACGTGTCGAGCGACTGCACTGCGAGTTGCACGACGAGCGCGACGCCGATCGCAGCGAGAAACGCGACTCCCACGGACCCGGTGCGGAGCAACTCGGCCAATACCAACATCGAGGCCACGTAGGAGAACGATCCCTTTGTCACGCCGTGCAGGAACTGGGCCGACGCGTTCGCCCCGAGTTCACGGTGGGTGACGAAGGCCATCACCAAACTCATCATTGGTAGTGCTGCGATCAGTCCAGCAAACCCCGGTCCAATTCGACCGGCCACGGTCACTAGGAATAAGGTGAATCCCGCCGAAATGATGATGCGCAACATGAACCGGTAGCGACCGCTCTCCAGGTTCGACGTTTCACTGTAGGGCCACCAATAGAGTGCGAGCGCAAATCCGGTGGTCGCGAGGAAACTCGCGAGGAGTACGGAAAGGTTAAGCAGGTTGAGTGCGCCGATGGTGATGACGAAGGAACACACGGCGCCCGCCAGGGCGAGCAAGGGAGAGATTCTCGGGGCCAGCAGCGCGTACATCCAAATGACGACGACCTGGGCCGACGCACCCACCAGGATGGCTCCCGACATCGAGCTGGCGAAGGAACTGCCGTGCTGGAGCGCGACCAGCCAGAGCAGCGGAAGGCTCGCCAGTGGCAGTCCAATGACCAATCCGCCGACGTCATTGCCGTACCGGCGCTGAATAAGTGTCGCAATGACGACGATGAGAGGGGCAATGGCAACTCGGACAAGCAGAAGAAACATGCCTCCAGAATACGTATGATTACGCCTCAAATGACTCTGATAAGTGCCATCGTACGCCATCTTTGCCTTGTTTAATCATGTAATCTGGCTTCCACGCCTAGTTTGCTGAGGCAACAAGCAGGAAGAATACGTGGACGATATTGATCGATCGTTATTGGAGGCGTTGATCGATGACGCGCGCCTGAGTTATCAACAATTGGCGGACCAGGTACATCTCAGTTCGAACAGCACCGCCGACCGGGTGCGACGACTGCGCCAATCGGGAGTGTTGGCTGGCTACCACGCCGAGATTGACCTCGCGAAGCTTGGATACACACTGCACTCGCTCACGGACGCGAAGCTAAAGGATGCGATCGACCGTTTTGACTTCGAACGTGACCTCAGAAACGTTCCCCAAATCTTGAGTGCGGTCCACACCACGGGAGAGTTCGACTATCAGTTGCGCATCGTGAGTTCGAGCACCAATGAGTTGGAGACCGTTGGCGACACCCTTCGCCAGATGGGCGCGCGTGATATCCAAAGCCGTATTGTCCTGGGCGAGACCAAATACAATTCGGCGCGCCTGCTCTACGGGAAGTTGTAAATCGCGAATATTACGAGTGGCTACTGCAATGTCGGTGTAGTGACCAACGTGCCAGGGGGTAATTCTTCGCGGCCCTGGGACGTAAGGCGCCACGCGGACTGACGGCCCTGCACCGTCCATTGGGTGGGCCCGCCAACGAGGGCCGTCTCCTCGTCAATCCCAATGACGGTGATTGCCGGGTCGTGGGGCAGCAGGAATCGAGTAACGAGGTCGGGCACTTTTGAAGCGAAGAAATCGAAGTGTGGAATCACCCGCAGGTGCGGCAGCAAGGCCAAGCCGTTGGTGCCGCCCTGGCGTGGGTGACGTAGCGAAGGCACCCACGATGTCATGGCCATGGCGCCGGCGCTGCATCCCGCGAGGGCGGCACCGTCTCTCCAGGCGGCGACGATGGCCTTCCATACCAAAGAATCGCGCAAGGTATCGGCTAAGAATCCAGGATTGCCGCCCGAAAGGTAGACGAGCCCCGCGCCCGCTACTTTCGCGGCGATCTCTTCGTTGTCGGCGTCATTGCGGTCGCTAACGGCAAGAATGACGGGTTCTACGCCGAGGCGTTGCGCCTGCTCGATACCCAAGTTGTGCCACCGCTCGACGACCGAGGGACCGTCGGGCACGGCTGCGGTCGCTAATTGGACGTAGCGGGGCGCACGACCCGCCAAGAGGCCGGCTTCAATGTCGGCCATGACGGGCAAATATTCTCCGGAACCAACAAGCGCAATAGGGCCGGGACCGGAATTCGCGCTTATACCGTCCTGCGATTCATTGGTCGACACTCGTCGCTTCTCTTAAAATTCATCATTTCATTATGTCGTGATTCGCTCGGCTTCATTCGGGCTCTTTGTCGCCTCGTCAGAACGAATGAACTCCTCTCTTGGACCTTTCGTGGGGTCCGAGAGAGGAATTCCCTTTCGTACTTCAGTAAATGTGACTTCTACGAGTTGCCGAAATCGCGTGCGAACGCGCTCAAGCTGGGAATTCCCAGTCCCGTTGACGCGTTAAAGACCGCGTCCGGGTTGGCGGCGACTCGAACGTGCGGATGAACAGATTTGACATGGCGGTCAGTTCGCTCGCGACATCGTTCGAGGAGTCGAGTGAGTAGAAGCCCAGCGAAACTCACTCTTCTCGGTAGATGGGTGCGCCAGTTGGTCTGTCTTTCACGGATGCCGCGATGATCCGGTCACGAATCGAAATGAAGACGTCATGAAGATGTGCATCGTATTCATTTATGGACCACCGTCCATCGGTCAGTCGCGTCGACGAACATTCGCGCGCGTCGGTTATGACGGCGACGAAGTTCTCGGTAGCGGTGCGCAGTCGATCGGGAATCTCAGCCGGTGTGATGATGTCCCACACAAATCCGCATTGCTCGCATGACGGGGCGGGCGACATGCGAATAATGTACCGGCACCCTTCTTCGAACGAACCGGCACATAGAATTCGCGGGCGCGCCAGTCTCCTAGAGTGATGCGACATTGCGCCGCAGAATCCCGGCTTACCCTTCGGATACCTTTGTGGTGTGTCAGATCTCACCCAAATCCAAAAGGACATCCACACGCCACGTTTGATACTCGCGCATATATCGGGGGATCGACTCATCACACTTTTCGAGGATCCCGAGAGCGACAGCGTTTATGAAGATCGTGACTACAGCAATCCGCATCGCGAATTAGTCGATCACCCGGGCCCCCTCGGGTGGCGGGTGCCGCAAGTAAAGGAAGACGTCTCGCTCAACAAGTGGTTTCTTCGGTGGATGGTACTCAGATCGTCGAAAGAGATCGTTGGCAGTACGAGTTTTCACGGCGCGCCAAACGCCGAGGGCATGGTGGAAATTGGTTTGGGAGTGCATCGCGACTTTCGTGGTCGGGGTCTCGCTCGTGAGGCACTCGTCGGCATGTGGAGTTGGGTCGTCGAAGAGCCTGGTGTCAACGTGCTGCGTTACACGGTGAGCGCTACCAACCTGCCTTCAATAAAGCTCATTGACAGCTTTGGTTTCACTCGTGTCGGTGTGCAAAATGATGAAAGAGATGGACCTGAGGAGATCTTCGAAATGTCGGCGTCGGAGTTTCGCCGACAACGCGCCGCGCGATGGATTACGCCGTAGTCTCGGCGCTGACGAACGCATCGAGTGCAAAACAACAATTGGGTGTCGCAAGAATTTTCGAATGCGGCCGTCGCTAGACCCAGTTACGATGAGTCTAAAATGTGAACCACTCTTTCATTGATAGCGACGATTGAGATTGTCGGCGTGAATCCCTACGTGTTCGTGAGCGGCGCAGCTCGCAGTCCTCATGCCCGAGTGACGACGACCAATGCCCGTACTCGTCAAAATCAACGGTGAACCAAAAGTGCCGTGGCGCACCAACATGATGGCGAACGGGCGCGGAGACTTCTTGTTGCACCTTCACGGAGAAATGTGCGCGGTCTCCGGCACGCAGGTCACTGGAACCGTGACGATCGACCTGGCCTTCGACGAGACGTATCGCAATGGTCCGCAGCACTCGGTGCCCGAATTGCTGCCAGCGGCGCTCGACGGCGACGGGACTACGGCGAGCAGTTGGGCGAAGTTGACGCCGAGTCGACAAAAAGAGATACTCCGCTATTTCGCGGCGCTGAAAACGTCGGAAGCAAAAGATCGAGATGTGGAGCGAATGGTACGGATTTTTGGTGGAGACACGGGGCGCTTCGTGGGCCGTGATTGGTGTGACGGTAAGTAAGACGGTGTACACCACAGAGTCGTAGATGACACTTCAAGCGGACTGCCTAGAGGGACAAGCAACACCGCACTGAGCACATGGCCACCACCACTAACTGAGATCGATGGCGTCTAGTAGCAACTGAACGCTCGTGAGCGAACCTTTAACGTCAAGCGCGGCGAGCGGGATTCGCCCATTGAGCAGCAGCGCCAGGTCCGAAGCCGTGCCACGGATTTCGGTCGAGGTGGATTTGTCGCCCGGGACTTCCCATATTCCCTGGGTGTCGGTCGAACGAAAGATGACCAGTGGTCGGTCGCTTGTTGGAATCTCGCTGGCGTGCACTTCGAGAAACTCGCCCACGCCATCGTGCGCGACGTCTTTGTCAATTGCTTGACGATTGCCTAATGCCAAGCAGACGTCCCAATGATGGATGGCAGCTTCTTGCACTTGATGACGCGCGACCGCTCCCGACGTCAACGGCTCACCCCACCACGTCCAGCACGGCGAGTCATCGCCGAGTTCCTCCAGCGCCGAAGCGAGCGACGCCGTGCAAGTCCGGAACCATTGGGCCAGATTGTCGTCTGAAGGATCCTCGACTTCACCCAAGGAAGATTTCGTCGAGCTGTCACGAGCGAGAAGGTTGTGCGCCCAGAACAACTGAACCCATCCCACGTGGTAGATGAGGTCACCCACTGTCCATTCGGGACACGACGGCACCGCAAGTTGCTGGTTGGCCAGTGTGCCCCGAAGGGCCATGTCTTCGCTGAAGCGTTCAATATGTTCAAGCGAAGTGGACATCGAACAAAATATACCTACGATCCAACGACCAATGTCAAAAATTCTTGAGCTTTACGCGACTCGCTTCTTGCGCGGCTTTGGCGGTGCCAGCGCCGAGGACGTTTCCTTCACCAACTTCACCAGCCAGTCGTGATCGCTCAACTTGGACGNNCGTCCGGCGATGGCACTGCCCGGTTCCGTGCCTTTGATGTAGAGAGTGTTGTCGCAGACCAATGCAAAATTCTTGCCCTCAAAATAGAGTCCGTATTCACCAAACATTGGTCTGGCCGAGATCTCCAAAGGGAACATCCGCTCGATGACCTCAGCGATGAACTTCGGGTCAGTGGCCACGACGAGAATTTAGCAACGCGCTGCTTCTCAGTGAAACACTGTGGTCGCCTGTTTATACTCTCGTTCATGGTGACCCTCACCGATGAAGTCCGTCAAGCCCTTACTGCGGGCCGACTCGCTCATGTCGCCACCCTCAACAAGTCGGGCGTGGCCGTAGACAATGAGGTAGTTGGTCATACCCATCGAATTGTTGAGGGTGGTGCACCGGAACTTCTGCAGCGGTTGGCGAAGGTCCACATCGGTCCGGGCGTCAAATTCCCTCCGATGGACAGCCCGCCACCCGGCGACGTCATTCACATCACGCCCGAACGAGTGGGCGGCGTTGGGCCGTGGGTGCAGTAGGAAGATGCGTAATCGGTCAGGTTCGGTCCCGCTAATGAGCGGTGATGTTGTGCCAAATAGTGTCGGCACATATCTTGGTGGCGCCAGCGCGTGAGCCAGCCACCACCGAGTCCGTCGGAGCCTCTTGGTTCTCGTTCCGAGGTCTTCGAAGGGTACCTTGACTATTTCCGCGCTCGGATAGTCGATGGGGTTGAGAGTCTTCCCGAAAAGGAGTTGCACGAGAGCCGTCTCGCGTCGGGCTGGACGCCACTGCAGTTGTTGAAGCATTTGCGTTTCGTGGAGCTGCGTTGGTTGGAGTGGGGGTTTGACGGCCGTGCCGTGGAGAACCCGTGGGCTGATCACGAAGGGCTTCACTGGTTCGTCGAGGAGACGGAGACACGCCGAGAACTGATCGAGGCACTCGAAGCACAGGCCACGCGGAGTCGGTTCATTATCGAATCAAATGACCTAACGGCCGTGGGACAACCTGGCCCTCGCTGGGAAGGCGAAGATCCGCCGACCCTTGAGAGAATCTTGTTCCACGTCCTCCAGGAATACGCCCGACATCTTGGTCATCTTGACATCGTCTGCGAACTTGTTAACGGTGCGCCAGAACGATAGAGGCCGTCAGCTTTTCCGACGAAGTTGCGCCTTGAACAGATTGCCCAGATGCGTGTTCTTAAAACTCGTGTCGTATTTCAGACCGTACCCAGCGAAACGGTCGAAGCCAACGTGGCCCAACCAGATGATGCCGATGGCCAAGACCAGCACGTGGTTGTAGTGCCAACCATAGAGAATGGTGAACGCAGGTAGTAAGTACGTGTGTCCCGCGTTGTAGAGAAACGCGCCGATCTTGGTGCTGCTGATATAACCGAGCATGAAGATATCGGGGACAAAGAGCAGCAGCGGATAGATCCACCAATGTTGATGGGTCACGCGAAATAAAAGTATTGACCCGATGAAAAGAACGGCGCCATCGAGGCGCAACCAGCGTCGTGGCTTACCCGTTACAAACGTTGGTTCCATTGACTCAACTTACGGCTCGAGCCNNGCTTGCGGATGATTGACTTCGCTCACGCACTGCAATGCCGTCACGGATCTACGCGATTCGTTTCGAAGTTGTTCGAGACTTAAGATGACGGAAGTATCCGCGCTTCTTTGGTGTAACGCGGCGAAGGGAAGTTTGACATTTCCTGGAAACTGAAATTTCCCCTGGTTGCGGGTGTGACGACGTTTCTCGTACTCGGATTCGCGCCGCGCCTCGTCGACGCCGCGCAGTCGCCGGGACAAGTGATCACGGTGCAGGCGTCGACGCCGCGATCAAGGGTGGCCGTTCTTCGCACGTGGCGACTCAACGCCAGCGGTCAGTACGTGCAGGTCAGCGGTCCCTACATCGCCTTCGTTGGCATACACGGAGTCGGTCCTACGCGCGAGGGCCATCAGAGAACTCCCGATGGAGTGTTCACATTGACGCAAGCGTTTGGGAACGAACCCAACAACGGCACGCGACTGCCGTACTTCAGGGCGGGACCTGACGACTGGTGGGACGAGGACCCAAACTCGCGACACTACAACCGTCACGTGATCAGTCGTAACTCGCCCGGCGAGAATTCGGAGAACTTGTACTACTCGGGCGCGGTCTACGCGCACGCGGTGGTCATCAATTACAACACGAACCCGGTGCTGAAAGGCGCCGGTTCAGGTATCTTCCTGCACGTGAGTGACGGTATACCGACCCAGGGTTGCGTGGCCATTGGCGCTCGTCAACTGAACGTCGTGATGCGCTGGTTGGAACCATCGCAAAAGCCCGTGATCAGCATTGGCGTGGGAGTTCAGGCACTCGCAATAGTGCGTTCTCACTAGCGGGAATTCAATCCTCGCATTGAAAACTGGATTCACTTCGTAGGCTCGTAAATATGAAGGGTCGTTTTTGCGCGCCTACTCGCACCGTTGTCGTGCTGATGGCGTTGCTCGCGGTCGTGGTCGCGACCCTGTTCATGAAGCGCCGCAAGGTTGCTACGACCGGAACGTCGAACGACAATCCGTCCGAGAGTGACGAGCGGTCGGACGATCTCGATGGCGCGCGTCACTCGAGTTCATGGCGATCGGTGGGCTCACTCGGTAGCGCCCGCTCCATTGGTTCAATCGGGTCGTTTTGCTCCATCGGCTCCATCGGCAGTTCGTTTTCCATTGGTTCCATCGGCAGTTCGTTCTCCATTGGTTCGATCGGGTCGTTGTGCTCCATTGCGTCAATTGCCTCTGCAGGTTCGATCTGTTCATTTGCCAGCCTTGGCACATGTTTCTCATCGCGTGCAATCGGAGACACGTCGCGCCAAGTTTGATACTTCTCAAATTATTGAGTTGAATCGCCTAAGAGAGAGGGTCATCTACTCCCGTGTAATTGGTGGGAGATGAACCCCAGCCTGACCAACACCCGTAACTGGCGACCGAACCAGTCATCAGGACCAACCGATGACTCGTTCGGTTCAACGCGCCGGACATATTGTGATTTGAATGACGAACTCTCTAGAAGTCATCTGGCGGCTGGATGACATCACAATGCGTGGAACGCTGACTCTACCTGCCGACGACGGACCATTTCCGGCTGTCGTATTGGTCGCTGGCAGCGGGCCCACCGATCGTGACTGGTGCTCGCCCTTGCTCCCTGGCGCCAACGGCAGTGGCCGGCTCTTCGCCGAAGCGTTTGCGGACGCCGGCATCGCGTCGCTGCGCTACGACAAGCGAGCTTCCGGCGCCGACGTCGTCGAAAGTGCTCGCGCACTCTTTGGCAAGCTGAGCATGCGCTCGCACCTCGAGGAACTCGTCGCGGCCGTCGGAGTCCTTGCCGAGCACGATGACATCGACGCCGCGCGCATCGCAGGGCTCGGCAACAGCGAGGGCACGCTCCATATCCTCCACTACGTCACGAGCCAGCAGGACACGCCGTTCGCCGGCATCGTGCTCGCCGCACCTCCCGGACGGTCCGTCGGCGAGCTCCTCCTGGCCCAGCTCGCCCTGCAGGCGGCGCAGGTGCCGGGCGGCGCCGAACTCATGCCCGCGGTGGAGGCCGCCGCCGCACGTTATGGCGCCGGACAGCCCATGAATGTGGACCCGCGCCTTCCCGACAGCGTAAAGATGGTGCTCGCCAGCTTCGAGTCGCCGGCCAACCTTCCACTGGCCCGCGAACTGTGGACCGAAAATGCCGCCATCCTCCTGCCAAAGGTGGAGATCCCCACTCTCATCCTGATTGGTTGCAAGGACCTCCAAGTCGACGCCACCGCAGACGGAAAGGCGCTTGAAGTGGCCGCGACGAGGAAAGACAACGTCACCTTCGCCTACCCGCCAAACGCGAACCACGTATTCAAGGAGGACGCCCGCCCCCTCGCCGAGATTCTCACGGCACCCGGAACCGGCTACAACGAGGACGGCACTCATCTTGACCCTGAAGCCCTTAAGACGATCCTCGACTGGCTCCATAAGGTCTTCATCTAGCCAGTTCTCCGGAAATACCACCTCAAGGCGGACAACATGCCGAGGTTGCACGTTTCTAACCGTGGTGTGCGGCGAGTGCCGGTTATCGTACGCGCTCATTTGCCAATCGATAGAACTCCATATCCATCGGAGCATCTCGCCTTAATCACGCGAGTGGTCCTCTACGACAAGAGCGGGCCGACTTGGCGCGTGAATTGAGGTATATGAAGAGCCTCCTCAGCCCCATTCCGGAGTGATTGTTGATAAACTACTATTTCTATAGAAAACCTTGCTCTAGCAAGCGGAGCGTTATGCAGATCGACATATATCTAGTCATGGGAAGTGCCGTCGTGGGTTTCCTCGTGGGCATGACCGGATTGGGCGGCGGCGCGCTCATGACGCCGATGCTGGTTTTGATCTTCGGGATTGCTCCCTCGGCCGCGATCTCTTCTGACCTCATCGCCGCGCTGTTCATGAAGCCCTTTGGTGTCGCAATTCACTGGAAGCGCAAGACCGTTCAGTCGGGCATTGTCAAGTTGCTCTGCATTGGCTCGGTCCCCATGGCTTTTCTCGGGACGTACGTCATGCACCTCATGGGCAATAGCGCCACTGCGGAGCGCAATCTCGAGATCTTGCTCGGTACGGCACTGATCTTCGGGGCGACCGCGATGATCGTTCGCTCCTTCTTGCCCGGTCGTCACCGCCAGACCAACAAGCCGCTCGTCTTGCGCAAGTACCCCACGATCGCCATCGGCGCGGTTGGCGGATTCATGGTGGGGCTCACGTCGGTCGGTGCCGGTTCAATGATCCTCGTGCTGCTGTTGATGGTCTATCCCAACTTGAAGAACCACCAGCTCGTGGGCACTGACTTAGCCCAGTCAATTCCGTTGACCATGGCCGCGACGGCGGGAACCCTGCTCTTCGGACACGTGGAGTTCGCCCTCACGCTGTCGATAATTATTGGCAGCGTGCCGGCGGTCATCGTGGGCTCGCTCATCTCTTCGAAAGGGACATTTCAAATTGTGCGGCCCTTTATCGCGGGCGTCGTGCTACTGAGNNGACAAGCCCGAGTTAATTGATTTGGAACTACTTCACGACGATCCTTTTCATGCCTTGCTGCCAATAGTGGTGGCTCCGGAACGCTGATCGATTCAGTAGCGAACTATTTTTTGGGACTCACGACGCCGTAGCGAATCATGGAGTCGGCCATCGCTTCGGTCATCTCTTTCAGATCTCGGAACTGCATATCCAGCTGCGACGTGATTTTGGTGTTGTCGATTTCTAGGCCCTGATCCACTTCGGGCAAGATGATGCGGACCTGCTTGTCCCAGATTGCGATAATCGGTAGCAAGAAACTGGGCAGCTTGGCGGTGGGGATCTTAAAGCCCTGGCCCTGGAGATGATCCGAGAGAATCAGGGCGATGTCCCTGAACGCATGGCTCGGAATTGCGCAGATGAACCGTTGACCCGACGCGTCGGGTACGGTCATTGCCCGCACGTGCGCGCTCGCCACGTCGCGCACGTCCACGGGTGCGATGCGAATGTTGGGGATTGCGGGGACCGCTCTCTGCATGACCTTCTTGATTGCCTCGGCCGAAAAACTCCACTCGTTGGTGAGCAGTGGACCAAGTACGAGCCCGGGATTGATGACGACCAAGTCCATCGACGCGCGTTCTCCGAGTGAGTCCATATAGTCCCAGGCCGCACGTTCGGCCAGGGTCTTGGATTTTTCGTACGCGCCGATGTGTTTGCTGGTGGCGTCCGACCAGTCCTGTTCGCTGAAAACGTGATCCCGTGGTCTTCCGTAGAACACGGCTGCGACTGACGACGTCATCACGACGCGCTCGACGCCCGCGTCGCGCGCGGCGCGCAACACGCGCAGCGCGCCGTCGCGCGCCGGGATGATGAGTTCGTCCTCGTGTTTTGGGGTTTCGGGTGGGAAGGGGCTGGCAACGTGCAAGACGAAGCGACAACCCCTCACTGCCTCGTCCCACCCAACATCAGACGTGAGGTTCGCGACGACGACGTTGAAATCCTGGTCGAGTTGTTGTTGGGCCTTGTCAGATAGGTGCGGTGCGAGGATATCGGCCACTTCTTGGGTTCGCCCTTGGGAGCGCGCCGTGCCGCGCACCTGGTAACCGGCCTCTAACAGTTGGAGAATGCAGTGTTGGGCTATGAATCCGGTCGCCCCGGTTACCGCCACCGTGTCTGACATGGCCCCTCGGTCATTGTTTGCGATCTGGCACCGATGCTAGTGAGGTTGTCTCAACCATCGCCATCGCCATCGCCATNNCGCCATCGCCATCGCCATCGCTAGGCGCGGATGGCGTCGATAATCCGTGACCGGGTCTCTTTACGGGGCCAGCCGCCGAGAATCATCGTGGTCAGACACGTGGAGCGCCACTTCGTCTCAATCTCTTCGACGATCTTGTCGGCTGGGCCCACCAGTGCCACGTCTTCGACCATGGCCGTGGGCACGAGGGAAATGGCCGCTGGCCGGTCGCCGGCGAGGTAGGCGTCCTGAATGGCCGCGCACTCTTCGTCCCAGCCCATTCGCACAAACACGTCGTGGTGGAAGTTCGCGCCTTTGGCCCCCATGCCACCGATGTAGAGCGCCAGGACCGGCTTTAGGAATGATGCGGCGACTTCAACATCGTCGTTCTCCACCATCCACACCGTGCTCGGAATCTCAAAGTCATCCGGAACGCCAGTCGTTGCGTTGCGGATAAATCCTTCGGCGAGGGCTTCGCGATAGAAACCGTCTGATTTGGGAGAAAACCAGAGCGGCAGCCACCCGTCGCCAATTTCCGCGGCGAGTGCGACATTCTTCGGTCCTTCCGCAGCGATCAATATCGGTATGGAAGATCTAATCGGGTGGATGGTTGACTTGAGGGCCTTGCCGAGCCCGGTCCCGCCAGGCAGCGGCAGTTGGTACTGGACACCGTCATAGGTGACGGGCGCTTCGCGGGCCATCACTAGGCGCATGATGTCCACGTACTCGCGCGTGCGCTCGAGTGGGCGCGCGTAAGGCTGGCCGTACCAGCCCTCCACGACCTGAGGGCCCGACGCACCGATACCCAGTAACAGTCGACCGCCGCACAGGTGGTCGAGCGTCATCGCGGCCATGGCGAGGGCCGTCGGTGTTCGCGCCGACATCTGACAGATCGACGTGCCGAGTTTGATGGTGCTCGTTCGTGCGCCCCACCACGCCAACGGTGTGAGTGCGTCAGAGCCGTACGCTTCGGCGGTCCAAAAACTGTCGAGTCCGAGCGCTTCGGCCTCTTCGAGCTGTTGGACCACGCCGTGGGGCGGCCCCGCACTCCAGTACCCGGCCCCGATGCCAACCTTCATGGGTCGCTCCTCTCGTCGTGTGAATCATCGCACCGGCAACGTCAGGGAAGAACGCGTCGCTGCGTGATAAGACCAGCTGATGCCAATCTCCAACGACAAAGTCTTATCGCTTCCCGTGTCCGATCAGGATCGGTCGATCAATTTTTATGTCGACGTGCTAGGCCTTGAACTGCTGAGTGGTGCGTCCATGGGGCCCTCGATGCGTTGGGTGCAGGTCGCGCTCAAAGGTGCCACGACTTCGATCACTCTCGTCACCTGGTTTCCTTCGATGTCGCCTGGCTCTCTGAATGGACTAGTGCTCGAAACCGACGCACTCGATAGCGACGTCGCGCTATTGCGATCGAAGGGCGTCGTAATTGAAGGTGGTATTCAAGAGCAGCCGTGGGGACGGTTCGTGACCTTTGATGACCCTGACGGCAACGGCATCGTGCTCCAGGAGTCGTCAGCGCAGGGTTGACCCAGTTCCATTCGTAGGCTTCAATTTCTGAATGACCCAGAATTTCAGCCTTTTCAAGCCCAGGATTTCTCTCAGAGTGCTGTTGACTGGATAGAGCCCGTGTGTCATTATTTACCTAGGTAACTAGTGAAATAGAGGCAACATGATTGAGTTCTACCTCGACACCCGTTCTGGTGTCGCCCCGTATCTTCAGTTGGTTCAACAAGTGCGCCGGGCCCAGAAGCTCGGGTTGCTGCGCGAAGGCGACCAGCTGCCAACCGTAAAAGAGGTGGTGGGCAAGATCGCCATCAATCCCAACACGGTGCAAAAGGCCTATCGCGAACTCGAGCACGAGGGTCTCGTGGGGGCTCGTCCCGGTGTGGGCACGTTCGTCACGCAGACTCGAAGTGAGGCTGCGCTCATGGCCCAAGGCCCGCTGCGCTACGACTTGCAACAGTGGTTCTTAGCCGCCCGTTCAGCCGGCCTCGACGATGACAGCATCGAAGCACTCTTCAAGGAGTGCTTTCGGTCCACCTCCACGGTCGACGTAGCGTGACCGCCGTACTGGAGGCCGAAGGACTGTCCAAGCGCTACGGCCGGCGCTGGGCGTTGAGCGATTGCACGCTGAGTGTTCCCTCGGGCCACGTGGTGGGTCTTGTCGGCCCAAACGGCGCTGGCAAATCGACGTTGCTCAACCTCGCTGTAGGCCTGCTCGGTCCAACTGCCGGCACGATCTCGGTCTTGGGGGCACCGCCGGCCATCGACTCCGCCCAGCTCGGACGTGTCGGATTCGTGGCCCAGGATCCCCCCACCTACTCCGGACTGTCGGTCGCTGATCATCTCAAGCTCGGGGCGCGCACCAACCCGACGTGGGACAACGATTTGGCCGCTCGGCGCATCGAGCGCTTGGGACTGGACCCGAAGCAAAAGGCCGGCAAGCTCTCGGGGGGTCAGCGCGCGCAGCTGTCGCTCACGTTGGCCATCGCCAAACGGCCCGAGTTCCTCGTTCTCGACGAGCCGGTCGCCAGTCTCGACCCGCTGGCGCGCCGTGAGTTCCTACAGATCTTGATGGAGACCGTGGCCGAGCATCAGGTGAGCGTCGTGCTGTCATCGCATCTGGTCGCCGACATCGAACGGGTATGCGACTACTTGATCGTGCTGATCTCGTCGCGAGTCCAGCTGACCGGTGAGATCGAGGACCTGCTCGCGACGCACCACCGCTTGATCGGACCGCGCTGTGACCCATCGTCGCTGCCCGAGAACCAGCAGGTCATTGAAGAGAGCCACTCCGAGCGCCAGAGCACGTTGCTGGTGCGTTCGGACGGTCCGATCATGGACCCGGCCTGGACGATCGAGGCGTTGAGCCTGGAAGACCTCGTGCTCGCCTACATGGGCCAGGGCCGCAACATCGACGCCAGCCTCTGGTCGTCGTCGAGGGAGAGCGAATGATCTGGCTGGCGTGGCGCCAGTTCCGTACCCAGGCCTACGTCGCCGCCGGCGTCCTCGCCCTCGTGGCCGTGGCCTTTCTCGTGACGGGGCCGGGTCTCGTGCACGCCTACGACACCAGCGTCCTCACGTGCACGGCGCACGGCGACTGCTCCTCGGTGCTGGCCAACTTCGCCGCTCGCGATCACCTGCTGCGCGACCTCGCTTTGGCCGTGATTCTCGTTCCCGCCCTGCTGGGACTGTTCTGGGGCGCGCCACTCATCGCGCGCGAGATGGAGAACGGAACATTCCGTTTGGCCTGGACCCAGAGCGTCACCCGATCACGCTGGACCGCGACCAAGCTCTGCATTGGCGCTTTTGCCTGCTTGGCTGTCGCTGGCCTCTTCAGTCTCATGGTGACTTGGTGGTCGAGCCCCTTCGACACGATCAATAACGATCCCTTCAGCTACTTCGACCTGCGCGACATCGTCCCCGTCGGCTACGCCGCGTTTGCGTTCACGCTGGGCGTCACGATGGGCGTGCTAATTCGACGCACACTGCCGGCGATGGTGGCGACGCTGGTGGCCTTCGCGGCCGTTCGCGTGGCCCTCACCCAGTGGGTGAGGCCGCATCTGCTGAGCCCGCTGCGCTACAAGGGGCCGTTCACGCTCAACCAGAANNTCGGCTCCAATGGTGGCATCGGCCCCAACGGCGAGATTAACTTCCACCCCGGCGCCCACGGCGGGACGACGCTCGTCGGCGTGGGTACCTGTCCCACGACGATCCCGGCGCCTAGGAGCACCGCGGTGCGCAATAACGGTCCGGCTCCACTAAGCGTGCAGCACGCCGTGCAGAAGTGCATCAACAGCTTCCACATGAAAGAAGTGCTCACCTACCAGCCGGCCAACCACTACTGGACCCTGCAGTGGTACGAGATGGCCATCTTCATCGTGTTCGCGCTCGCTCTGGCCGGCTTCAGTTGGTACTGGGTTCGTCGGCGACTCTCATGAGGCGGTCCTATTAGATGATCTGGCTCGCGTGGCGACAGTTCCGGGTGCAGGCCTACGTCGCGCTCGGCTTGGTGGGCGCGATAGCGGTCGCGCTCGCAGTGACGGGGCCCGCGCTGGTGCACGTTTATAACAGCGTCGTCCGCACGTGTGCGACGCACGGTGACTGCGGTCCAGTGACTCAGGCGTTCGAGCAGCGAGACCACTTGCTGTTGATAGGGCTCACCGTCGCCGTGATTGGGGCTCCGGCCCTGGTCGGCATTTTCTGGGGGGCGCCGCTGATCGCGCGCGAACTTGAGAATAGGACCTACCGATTGGCGTGGACCCAGAGCGTCACCCGTGCCCGGTGGATCGCCGTCAAGCTCGCCCTCGTGGGACTCGCCAGCGCGGCGGTTGCCGGTCTCCTCAGCCTGATGCTGACTTGGTGGTCGAGTCCCATTGACGCCGTGAATGGCGACCCTTATGGGATCTTTGACTCGCGCAACATCGTGCCGATTGGCTACGCCGCGTTCGCCTTCGCGCTGGGAGTGACGCTTGGCGTCATTATCCGACGGACCGTTCCCGCGATGGCCGCGACACTGGCGGGCTTTGGGATAGTGCGACTGGTCTTCAACCGCTGGATCAGGTTTCGCCTGATAACGCCATTGCACCAGTTGTCGGCCTTTCGTGTTCCCGTCCCCGGCGTAGCGTTCGGCCCGGGCAACGGCACTCTCAATCCCAACGACATGATCATCTCGGAAGAGACCATCGACCGCGCGGGCCATGGCGTGGGCCAGTACGGCGGAGTGGGGCCGAATGGGATCTTCGGCTTTTCTAGATTGCATGATGGCGCGACGAAGCTCATCGGCGTCGGTCGATGCCCTAACAAGTTCCCGGTATCCGTAATCCCTCAGGGCTTCACGCAACATATTCCACCGACCAAGGCGTTCTCCAAGGCGGCCCAGGAGTGCGTCAACCATTTCGACCTTCGTACCCTCGTCACATACCTGCCGATTGACCACTACTGGAAATTGCAGTGGTACGAGACGGCCTTCTACATCGTGCTGGCCCTGGCGCTCACCGGGTTCGGCTACTGGTGGGTGCGTCGGCGCGTCACGTAGTCGACGCAACCTACGCGATGGAACGTGGATCCATGATCAAGACGCCGCCCGAACCGATGGCGACGAGCTGGCCGGAGCCGTCGACGATCTCCGCGCTGGCGAAGGCCACGCGGCGCCCCGGCTTGATGACGCGTCCGGTCGCGACCAGCGCGTCACCGTTCGCTCGCACGGGGCGTAGGTAGCTCACGCTCAGGTCGATGGAGGTGTAGGCGACGCCCGATTCCAAGAGCGTGTGCACTGCGCATCCAATGACGGTGTCGATGAGCGTGCAGACAAGTCCGCCGTGCACGAGGCCAATCGGGTTGTAGAGCGATTCGTCGGGCACGCAGCGAAAGACGACCCGGCCCTCCGCGACCTCTTCAATGGCAAAGCCCATCAGTGCCGCGATGGGCGGCGCCGGGAAGAGGCCATCACGCAGACTCTCGAGGAAGTGGCGCCCGCTCATCGTGGGGGCGATCGCGGCCAGTTGCATCGGGTCGTACCAGGAGATCGTTTTCTCGCGTGCTTGGCCAAACCGGCCTGCGTCAATCATTCGCTCGTCGGCCACGATCTCTCCTCTTACCGGTGGGCTGGAGTGGTCACGTTAGTGGTTGAGCCCTTGTTGTCGATGCGTTGGCGGCCTCGGGCCAAGCAGCAGCAGGTGATGCCCGCGGCCGCGGCCATTGAGGCACTGAAGAGCCAGAGGTGACGGAAATTGGACAGAGCCTCTACCACGCTGTGCGCGGTGCCGAGGATGACCACGAGTATGGCAATGCCAATGGCGCCGCCGACCTGTCGGGCTGTCTGGTTGACGGCGCTGCCCACCGCGTAACGGCTTGCCTGCAGGCTCGACACGGCGGTGGCGCCGAGCACGGGGAACGTGAGTCCGATGCCGAAGCCCAGCACGATCGTCGCCGGTAGCCACACCGCGAGGTAGTCGGGGTGTGCGCCCACGCGCAGGGCAAACATCAACAGGCCCAGCGTGAACAATGAGGTCCCGGCGAGCAGCACGGGTCGAAAGCCAATGCGCGCAGCCAACCGCCCGGCCGGTCCGGCGACCGAAGCCACGACCAGCGGCCCGGGTGTGACCGCGAGTCCGGCCCAGATGATCTTGTAGTGCCAAACGCTCGTGAGAAACAGGATGTTGCCGAGCAGCATCGCGAAGAAACCCATTGAGTAGAACAGCGTGGCGACGTTGGTCACGCTAAAGGAACGGGCTCTAAAGAGTGAAAGGTCGAGCACGGGCTCGGCGTGGTGGCGACAGCGATAGAGAAAGAAATTGCCCAGTAGCACTGCCGCCACGAGCGTGCCAATGACGCCGGGACTGGACCAGCCCCAACTCGGTCCCTGAGTGATAGCTAGGACCAAACTGGCGAGCGAGCCCGAGACGAGCACGGCTCCCAAATAGTCCGGCGCGGGGTGGTGGGCGTTGACGGCGCCTTCGCTGAGTACTCGCCGGCCCATGAAGTACGCGAGCGCGCCCACGGGCAAGTTGACGAGAAACACCCAGCGCCATCCGCCCACGGTAACCAGCGTGGCGCCGAGTGTTGGTCCGGTCGCCACGGCGAGGGCGCCAATGCCTCCCCAGAGCGTGACGATCTGCGTCCGGCGCTCGTGGGGGTAGGCCGCGAGCAGGAGGCTGAGCGAGGCTGGCAGCATGGCGGCGGCGCCGGAACCCTGTATGACGCGCCCGGCAATGAGGAATGGCACCGACGGTGCGGCGGCACAGAGTGCCGAACCAAGGCAGAACACGCCGAGTCCGAGGTTGAACACGCGACGACTACCAATGCGGTCAGCGGTCCGGCCAGCGATGACCAGGAGCGAACCGTACGTAATTGAATAGGCCGTGATCACCCAGGCCAATGCCGCAGTGGTGTCGCCCGAAAAGCTTCGCTCGAGGGCCGGAAAGGCCACGTTCACGATGGATAGGTCGAGCGAGCCCATGAAGGCGCCCAAAGAAGTGACGAGAAACACCAACGTGCGCAGTCGAATCACCTTGGATGTACCGGCCGTAGCACTGGTGAGTTCTGTCATGAAATTCACTGTAGCAGAGTGCATTGTGTGACGCAACTGACTACAATAGAAATATGGAACGTAAGAGTTTTTCCGAGATGGACTGTTCGGTGGCCCAGTGCCTGGAGGTTGTGGGTGAGTGGTGGACGATGCTCATCGTGCGCGATGCCTTCTTGGGCGTGACCCGATTCGACGTGTTTCAAGAGCGACTTGGCATCGCCCGCAACGTCTTGCAGTTGCGTTTGACGCGGCTCGTAGAGTCCGGCGTATTAGAACGTGTGGCCTACAGCGAACACCCGCCGCGCTACGACTATTGCCTGACGGCCAAGGGCCGCGACCTGTGGCCCGTGGTCAACGCCATGCGCCAGTGGGGCGATCAGTACGCGGCACCGAGCGGACCGCCGATCAACTTGGTGCACCGAAGCTGCGGACACGAGGCCACGGCGAACCTAGTGTGCAGCGTGTGCGGCGGATCGATGAGTGCTCGAAACGTGCAGGCCGTGGCCGGCAAGGGACGTACGAAGTTGCGACGCAAGTCAGATAGTTCTGCGCACGACCACCCGGGAATCGCCTCAACTCGTTCGAGTTGACAATCTAGGACCTTCGGCAGAGGAGAGCGGAACCACAGTTGTCCGTACGCCCGCGACACGTTCTCGGCGCACGCGAGCCTTCAGAGTCAAAGAGACGCGTGACTCGGCTGGCAGTTCTTGCTGACGTTGTCTGACGTGCACGTTGCGCACAGCAGGATCAACTTGCGACACTCTAAGTTGGCGCAATTGTAGAACTTGCTGGTTGGCGCATCGCAGCGCTCACATCTGCCAATCACCTTGGTCTCGTCGCTGAATTCATGGTTCATGCGCGCGTCGAAGAGATAGAGCGATCCTTCCCACAGACCTTGGTCGCCGAACGTCTCGCCGTAGCGGACGATGCCGCCGTCAACTTGGTAGACCTCGTTGAAGCCACGGCGCTTCATTACCGACGACAACACTTCGCATCGGATGCCGCCGGTGCAGTAGGTAACGACGGGACGGTCCTTTAGGTGGTCGTACTTGCCGCTCTCCAGTTCACTCACAAAGTCACGTGTCGTTGCCACGTGGGGAATGACGGCGTTCTTGAATTTCCCAATCTTGGCTTCGAACGCATTACGCGCGTCAAAGAAGACCACGTCACCGCCGCGCTCGGCCACGAGCTGATTGACCTCATCGGGCTTCAGTCGGATGCCGCCACCCACCACACCGTGCTCGTCGACCACGAGCTCACCGGGCGCACCGAAGGAGACAATCTCGTCACGAACGCGAATCCTCAGTCTCGGGAATTCCGTCCCGTCGCCGTCAGACCACTTGAAGTCAATGTGCTTGAAGCCTGTGTATTCCTTGGTGTGCTTTATGTAGCGCTTGAGCGCGGTCA
>PMAL01000187.1:0-2740 GCA_003152555.1 Acidimicrobiaceae bacterium
GCGAGCGAGGTAACACTGGGGATAGACGTTGATCGGAGAGTTCATGCGTGTTGGTTTGCTCACCGGCGGCGGGGATTGTCCGGGTCTTAACGCCGCGATTCGCGCCATTGTTTTGTGTGCGGCGAATGACGGCGACGAGGTCATTGGCTTTCACCATGGCTGGCGTGGCGTGGCTGAAGGCGAGGGCGCCACGCTGACAGAGGCCGACACGAAGGGACTGTTACAGACGGGCGGCACAATCCTGCGCACCGCCCTTTACCACCCCGAGAAGCACGAAGGCGGTACCGAGGCGGTGCTCGCTACCTTTGAGCGCGAGCGTCTCGACGCGTTCGTGGTCATTGGCGGCGACGGGACGCTGGGCGCGGCGCTCAAACTGACGCAACTCGGCGTGCCGCTCGTGGGCGTCGCCAAGACAATCGACAACGATGTCTCGGGTACTCATCGCTGCATTGGGTTCGACACGGCGGTGGCGACCGCGGCCGAAGCAATAGATCGGGTCCAGACCACGGGCGAGAGCCACGACCGGTTGATGGTCGTCGAGGTCATGGGGCGCACTTCCGGGTGGCTCGCCGTGTGCGCGGGTATTGCCGCCGGTGCGAACGCACTGTGTCTGCCCGAAGTGCCAGTGGACTTCGACCAACTCGCGAAGGCCATCGCACAACGCCACGACGCAGGATCGACTTCCTCGGTCGTTGTCGTCGCCGAGGGAGCACTGCGTGATGGGACCAATGACGAATCGGCCGGATCGCGCGTGGCGGCCGCGCTCGCTGAGCGTACTGGCTACGAGACTCGTCTCACCGTGCTCGGCCACATTCAGCGCGGTGGCCCGCCGATTGCGTCGGACCGGCTGCTCGCGTCGAACTGCGGGGTCACGGCGATGCAAGCAGTTCACTCGGGCGCGTTCGCCACACTCGTCGACGCCGCAGACTCCTCGACCGATCTCGTGCCGTTGAAGCTTGTGGCATCAGGACCGCGACCCGTTCCTCCGGCGCTGCTCGCGGTCGCCAGCGAACTCACAGTGCACTAGGGCTGATACCGGTCGCAACACGACGCCGCGATCAGCATGACACGACCGCGTGCCTTATCGGTCGCGGGCGACAAACTCCGGAGACGC
The DNA here is from genome assembly GCA_003152555.1 of Acidimicrobiaceae bacterium. Lineage (GTDB taxonomy): Bacteria > Actinomycetota > Acidimicrobiia > Acidimicrobiales > RAAP-2 > RAAP-2. The sequence goes on from PMAL01000187.1 coordinate 1,115, forward strand.
CTCGAGCCGGGCGACGAGGTCAGTGCGGCGCAAGAGGCCGGTCTGTGTCCCGAACTGGCGCGCTACTTCGGCAGCGTTCAGCGCCGCCCAGCGAAGTGCCTCTTTCAGTGGCACGCCTTGAACAATGGCCGCGACGATAGTTGCGGCAAACGCGTCTCCGGCCCCTGTCTCGTCCAACGCGGGCTCGGCTTCGGAGAACTCCTCGACGCAGAGCCGCTGGTCTTGGTCATCGGCGACGGCGCCGCCGGTTTCGTTGAACACCACGACTCGTCGGGGTCCAAGTTTTCTCAAGGCCTCGAGTGTTTGGCCCACATCGGCGCCTGGCGTGTCCGCGATTGCCTCAGCGGCCGCGCGGCTACAAACCAGCACCTCAGCCCTCGCGTACAGGCGAGCGAGTCGTGTCGTGCCCGCTTCGACTTGGAAAGTACCCGGCTGGAAGGCCAGCCGCACGCTCGGGTGATGGTCCAGCCAGTCGGCCACTTCGTCTTGATAATTCAACGCGTCCGGACCGAGTGAGTTGATGTAGAGCCAGGCAGGAATCTCGCGGTCCTTCAGACCCTTCCAGTGGTAGTTGAACTCGCCGTGACGCACGAGAATCGTTCGCTCGCCACCGAAGGCGAGTATGAAGTTTCGTATCGTGTGACTCGGTGAGTCAACGTGCACGAGTTCAGTTCCGACGCCGTCACCACGCATCGCACTCAAGATGTCGAGCCCGATTTGATCGTGGGCCAAGTAACTCGCAAGACCAACACGAAGCCCGAGACGCGACATCGCCACGGCGGCGTTGGCGGCGCTGCCACCCGCACTCGTTGGAGAGCCGTCTGCGACGACGAGTTTGGTGCCGAGGGGAATCTCGAGCCAGCGCCCCGCGTCGTCGACCCGCACTCGCACGGGACCGTCGGGAAGGCGGATGAACTCATCAGTCACGACGTCGCCCAAGCTGACCACGTCGAAGTTCTCGGCTCCGGTTACGAATCCCACGGCCAACTTCCGATCCGCCACGGCGTCTCGCACAACGGATCAACAATTACATTTCTGGGGTTGGGTCCTAACGCTTGGCCGAGCGCTGAAGGAGGGTGAACGTCGCGTCGATTGGTCGCACGTGATTGTGGCATCAGATTCACCCTACGACATCATTGCCACAACAACGCCGCGCGCGAACATCACATCGCTCCGGTCACGAAGCATCATTGTGACCTTTGACCCGAGTCGCGCTCGGAGCGTGGCTGCGAAAATGAGATGCGGTACGCGTACGAGGTACCCACAGCGAAGGAGTCCCAATGACGGTGCGAGTGGCAATTAATGGCTTCGGACGTACTGGGCGGTCTTTTCTGCGCGCGGCGATTGCCCCTCACCCAGACATCGAGATCGTAGCGATCAATGACCTTGGCGCTCCGCAAGCTCTCGCGCGCCTCTTTGCCCGCGACTCAGTTCACGGGCGTTACCCGGATCCGGTGCGCGTCGAGGGAGAGTCGATGGTGGTGGGCGATCGTCACATTCGGATGCTGTCGGTGCCCAGCGCGAAGGACCTTCCCTGGGGCGAACTCCAGATCGACGTCGTCGCCGAGTCAACGGGCAGATACACCAAGCGCGAGAAGGCCGCAGAGCATCTCCAAGCCGGTGCGA
>PMAL01000187.1:2745-7101 GCA_003152555.1 Acidimicrobiaceae bacterium
TTCGGACTCGACGACGGCTTCATGACGACCGTGCACGCGTACACCGACGATCAGAACCTCGTGGACGCACTGCACAAGGACGCCCGACGTTCGCGTGGCGCGGCGATCAACATCGTGCCGACCACGACCGGCGCCGCCAAGGCCACGGGACTGGTGCTACCGGACCTGCTCGGCCACCTCGATGGCCTGGCGCTGCGCGTTCCCGTTCCCGACGCGTCGATCACCGATCTCGTCGCGAACGTTCGCGCCACGCCGAGCGTCGCGGAGATCAACGATGCCTTCCGTGCCGCCGCGAGTTCAGGTCGCCTCGCGGGCGTGCTCGAATTCTCTGAGGAGCCGCTCGTGTCAAGCGACATCATCAACTCGAGCGCCTCGTGCGTGTTCGACTCGCTGCTAACCATGGCCAACGGCCACCTGGTGAAAGTGCTCGGCTGGTACGACAACGAAACGGGTTACTCGAGCCGCCTCGCGGACCTCACCGCGCTTGTCGGTGCCGCGTCGGCACGTTAATCCTCCGGCGTCATAGCCCACTGAAACGCAACGGTGCACGCTCACCTGCCAGGATTTCAGCGGCAGCCAGGGATTCCGCTCAGTTCGCGATCCACTCGGCGACGCTGCGCCACCCGGTTCTTAGTATCGCGACTCAGCGAAGCGCGAGTTTGACACTCGCTCGAAGAGCGGCAAGACCAGGTAGGTCACCCTTCTCGATCAACTCGAGCGTGGCACCTCCGCCGCTGGACACGTGATCAATGCCCTGCTCGAGGTGGAATGCGTGCACCGCGGCCGCGGTCTCGCCGCCACCCACCACCGAGAAGCCCTGACTCGAGGCGACCGCCTGGGCGACCGAACGGGTTCCTTCGCCAAAACGCGGGTCTTCGAAAACGCCCATTGGCCCGTTCCACAGCACGGTGCCGGCACGGGCAATGACTTCGCCAAACGACGCGCGGGTCGCGGGGCCAATGTCGGCCCCCCGCCATCCTGGCAACAAATCGATACCAAAGGTGCGAACGGTCCCGCTCGGCGGCTTTCCGAGCGCGAAGCTGCCGTCGGGTGAGAGCGCGACAATATCCTCGGGTAGTTGGAGTTCGTATCGGGAAAGCAGCGCCCGAGCTTCGTCAAAGAAGGCGGGCTCCGAGGGTGACGCGCCGACGTCGTGGCCCAGGGCCGCGAGAAAAGTGAAACACATGGCGCCGCCCAGGAAGAGCTGGTCCACCTTTTGCGAGAGCGACGTCAGCAGTCCGAGTTTGTCAGCCACCTTCGCGCCACCGAGTACGGCGACGAATGGACGCTGTGGATTGATGAGGAGGCGTGAGAGCGCTTCGACTTCGCGCTCGAGCAACCGTCCCGCGACACTCGGCAACAGCAGCGGCGGCCCCACGATCGACGCGTGGCGTCGGTGACACGCACCGAACGCATCATTGACGTAGTAGTCAAACCCCTCGACGAGACGTCGAACGAACTCTAGGTCATTGGCCTCCTCACCGGGGTCGAAACGAAGGTTCTCCATCACCTCGACGCCAGGCGCGAGTGTCGCCATGCGCTCGCGAACGGGTGTCATTGAATAACGTAAATCGACCTTGCCCCTTGGCCGACCGAGGTGGCTGCAGACGCTCACGTGCGCCCCGCGTTCGACCAGCCACGTCAGCGTCGGCACGCACGCACGAAGTCGAAAGTCATCGCTCACCTCGTAGCCGCCGGTTCCCGTCTCTCGCAACGGTGCGTTGAGGTCGGCGCGAACGAGCACGCGGCGACCAGAGACGGGCGGCAGATCTTCCAATCTCGCTAGACGTCGAAGCTCTAAGGGAGACGGAACCTGCTCAACTCCGATGGACCCCGATGTTTCGAGCCTCATGTCGACAGCTTCCCCTTTTCTTCCAACTCAAGGACCTGCCTCGTGGTCTTCAGCACCGTGTCGGGATTAAGGCTCATCGAGTCAATTCCGAGTTCGACGAGGAACGCGGCCATGTCCGGGTAGTCCGAGGGAGCCTGACCGCACAGCCCGGAGTGAATTTTGTTTCGCCGACAACCCTCGACGGCGAGCCTGATCATCGCCTTCACGCCNNCGAGAATTGGTCGATCAAGATCACGTTGTTGGGGATCTCGCACATGGCGTAGACCTCGAGGCCGTTCTCGCCGCGTCGGAGCCCGAACTGCGCCATCCGCTCCAGGACCAGTTCGGCCTCGGCGACTCGACGAACGAAGGGCAACATGAGCACCACGTTGGTGAGTCCCATCTGCTCGCGGACTCGCTTCATGGCCTTGCATTCGAGAGCGAAGCCCTCTTCGTACGCCGGGTGCGCGTAGCGCGACGCCCCGCGGAACCCGATCATCGGATTGTTCTCCAGGGGCTCGAAATCGGCCCCGCCCAGCAAACTGGCGTACTCGTTCGTCTTAAAGTCGGACATCCGTACCACGACCGGCTTTGGCCAGAACGCCGCGGCGATCGTGCCGATCCCTTCGGAGAGTCGCTCTACGAAGAACGCCTCGCCGCTCGGGTAGTTCTGCACCAGACGGCCGATTGCCGCACGCGCCACGGGATCGCTCACCTTCTCCGGATGGATCAACGCGAGTGGGTGCGCGCGGATTGACTCGCTGATGATGAACTCCATGCGCGCGAGACCCACACCGTCGTTGGGCAAGAATGAGGTCTTGAACGCGAGATCGGGATTGCCCAGATTGATCATGATCTTTGTCTTCGGACGCGCGAGATCACCAACATCGCTGCGCTCGACGTGAAAGCCCACCGCACCGCGATACACGCGCCCCGAGTCGCCCTCGGCGCACGAGACGGTGACCAGAGTGCCGCTCGGCACCGTGGTCGTTGCGTTGCCGGTGCCCACGACGGCCGGAACGCCAAGTTCGCGCGCGATGATCGCCGCGTGACACGTGCGTCCACCGCGGTTGGTGACGATGGCCGACGCGGTCTTCATCACGGGTTCCCAGTCGGGCGTCGTCGAGTCGGCGACGAGCACTTCACCAGGTTGGAACTCGGCGAGGTGCGCCACGCTGTCGATGACCCGCGCGGTGCCCGAAGCAATCTTTTCGCCCACCGAGCGACCTTCGACCATGATCTCGCCGTCGCCTTCGAGGATGTAGTTCTCGAAGACGTTCGCTTCGCGCTGTGACGCCACTGTCTCGGGGCGGGCCTGGACAATGTAGATCTTCCCGTCGAGGCCGTCCTTCGCCCACTCCATGTCCATTGGCTTGTGATAGTGCTCTTCAATGACGACTGCGTTGTCGGCCAACTCGAGAACATCGTCGTCGGAGAGGCAGAATCGCTCCCTGTCATTCTTCGGTGTCGGAACGTTGCGTGTCGTCGCACCCGTCTCGCCTTCGAGGAAGATCATCTTCACGGCCTTGTCGCCGAGCAGGCGACGAAGGACCGTTCGGTGCCCTCGCGCGAGCGTTGGCTTATGGACGTAGAACTCGTCAGGGTCGACCGCGCCCTGGACGACGTTCTCCCCGAGTCCGTAGGCTCCCGTGATGAACACGACATCACGGAACCCCGACTCCGTGTCAAGCGAGAACATGACCCCCGATGAGGCGAGGTCAGAGCGAACCATCTTCATCACGCCAATTGAGAGCGCGACCTCGTAGTGGTCGAAACCCTGGTCCACGCGGTAGTGGATGGAGCGGTCCGTGAAGAGACTCGCGAAGCAGCGCCGGCANNGGCAAGTCTTCCGCTGTGGCCGACGAGCGCACCGCGAGGCGGACGTCTTCGCCGTACTCCTGTTGAAGTCGGCGGTAGCCCGCGACGATCTCGGCGGCGAGGTCGTCGGGAAGACCCGCTCCGTACACGATCTCGCGGGCTTGCTTCGCGCGACGAGCAAGGTCCGTGACGTCACTTGGATCAAGGTCGTCAAGTGCCTCGTGCAGTAACTTCACCGCTCCGGTTTGATCAAGAGCGTAGCGATACGCGTCCGCGGTAGTTGCAAAACCGTTGGGCACGCGCACGCCCTTATCGGACAACTTCTGGTACATCTCGCCGAGAGAGGCGTTCTTACCGCCGACTACGGGAACATCGTCGATACCGAACTCCTCGAAGAACTTGACGTAAGTGGAACCCTTCATGGTGTATTTCTCCTTATCATTTCTCGATCACTTCGCTCGACCGCAGAGGGAAGTTGGTCGTCTCAGCTTCGAGGAGACGGTTGTATCTCACAACTCGTTCTCCGCGCGCCGGCGCACTCTTGAACTGTCCGCACATCGCGGCCTCCACGGGGTCAGCAAAACTGGACTGCGCTCGCGAATCGGGCGCCACGTACGTCGAGAGAGATGCCACTTCGACCACGTCTCACCGCCTCTCAAAGCACGACCACGACAGTCGGGTCGCACCTCCTACGTTCTTGATTTTCC
>PMAL01000140.1 GCA_003152555.1 Acidimicrobiaceae bacterium
GCTTCCACTGCGTGTGGTGGCCCGCGATGTGCATGGCCGCCGGACTTGCTCCGGTGTCGCACGTCCAGGTGCACGGGTGGTTGCTGATAGGCGGCAAGAAGTTGGGCAAGACCATGGCCGCCCAGGGCGGCGTGAAGTTGACCGATATTTCTCCGATCGTGCTCACTGATGAATATGGCGTCGACCCGGTTCGTTATTACCTCCTGCGCGAAACGACGTTGGGCAACGACGGCGAGTTTTCCTTGGAGGGGATTGTCCAGCGATACAACACCGACTTGGCTAACAACCTGGGCAACCTGGTCGCCCGCGTGAGCTCGGTAGTTCATTCGAAATGTGGTGGCATTGGCCCGATAGCGCAGCCATCCTCGCCGTTGAAGGATTCGGCGCAGATCGCGATCTTAGAGACGCAGTCGGCGTGGAACCGTTTCGCCCCCCAGGCGGCACTCGAAGCGACGTGGCAACTCATCAGCGCGACCAACGCGTACCTTGAACAGACGGCTCCGTGGAAGATGGATCCCGGTCCCGACGTCGACGCCGTGATGGGCGATGCGTTAGAGGCAATTCGCCTCGTCGCCATCCTGGCTTCACCGGCGATGCCCAGCATCTGTGAAGAGATATGGCACCGCATTGGCCTGAGCGGTAGCCCCAGTGACCAGCACTTCTCCGAGAGTGCCGTGTGGGCCGTGTCGACAACGAGCCGACCAGTGAGCAAGGGCGAGCCGCTCTTCCCGCGTATCAAGAGTGACAAGTGAGTTTCTGGACTGACGCGCACTGTCACCTGCAGGAGCAATTCCTCTCTGACGACAAGGTGGCAACGAGCGTTCAGGCGACCCTGGAACGGGCCTTCAACAACGGCGTCGACCGAGTGGTCGTCATCGGGACCGACGCGGTGACGTCCAGCGAAGCCCTGGCGATTACTGGCCTGGAGGGCCCGGTGGAGATCTACGCCACCGTGGGACTGCATCCTCATGAGGCAAATCGCGACATTGGACCAATTTTGGAGCTGGCCAGGGCTGGCCACCCCCGCTTAGTGGGGATCGGGGAGTGCGGATTTGACTATTTTTACGAACATTCGCCCCGTTCGGTCCAACGCGCCGCGTTCGTGGCCCAAATCGCGCTCGCCAAGGAGCTGAACCTGGCCCTCGTGGTCCACACTCGCGACGCATTCGACGATTTGTGCGACGTATTTGAGAGTGAGGGCGTGCCACCTCGCACGGTGATCCACTGCTTCACTGGCACACCCGGCGATGCTGAGCGCTGCTTGGAACTCGGCTGTGACATATCCATATCGGGAGTGGTGACCTTTAAGAACGCCGACACGTTGCGCGAGGCAACGCGACTCGTGCCACTCGATCGTCTCCACGTTGAAACCGATAGTCCCTTCCTCGCACCGGTGCCTCATCGGGGCCGAGCGAATGAGCCGGCGTACGTGAGCGTCGTTGGTCAGTTTGTGGCCGAACTTCGAGGTGAGGACGTCGAAACGTTGCGAGCAGCGACCTCGGACAATTCGGCTCGTCTATTCGCCTTGCCCGCTCGATAAATATCGCCTGATGAGGTGTTTCATGTGCCGAAGCGTTTTTCTAGGAGATTTTGGCCTCCCTTGCTAGCGTTGTCCTAGGAAAGTTTGAAAACTAACCANNTCGTCGCACGCCCCGGTACGGATGCCCAACATCGTGGGACGCTCGCGCGCGCAGGTGTACGCCGTCATGCGTCACGACGCGCTCTATTTTTCGACCAAGGGTCCCGGTAGTTCGAACGCCACGTGGCGCACGGTGGCGGCGCAGTCTCCCGCCCCGGGAAAGCTGGTGGCCTGGCACTCCACGGTGAGCATCACGACGTCGATGGCCGTCTACCACGGGCGGCGCGCCGTGCCCCGCCTGATCGGTCTTTCGAGGGCCCAGGTCTACGCCGCGATGAAGCGCGCCGACCTCTTCTTCACCACCCGGGGGCCCGGAAGTGCAGGCGGCGCTTGGGTTGTAGCGCGACGCCAGTCGCCGGCCGCGGGCACTATGGTGCCCTGGCACTCCAACGTGATCGTCGTGACGAGTCTCACCCGACCCCGACCTAAACCGGTTGTGCAGCGCAAACCGAAGCCCAAACCTCGACCCACGCCGACGACGAGCACGACCTCAACTACGTCGACCACGAGCACCACGTCCACGACGACGACGACGTACCCGGGCGAGCCAACCACGTCCACGTCCTCGACGACCACGTCGACGACGAGCACCACGTCAAGCACGACCACCACTTTCACGCGCTCAAAGGCGCGCGACTTCCGAGTGGGCATTGCGACGTGGTACAACTTCGTCCCGGGACGCTGCGCGACGTGGTACTTGCCGCTCGGTACTCGCGTCACGGTTCGCGACCTCGCGACCGGCAAGTCAATTGTCTGTCGGGCGACAGACCGCGAAAGCACCCACGGTGACCGGGTGGTCGACCTCTCCGAAACGCAGTTCAGCGAGCTCATGCCGCTCTGGCGAGGTGTTATTCGTGTCAAAGTCTCTTGGTGACCCACACTCGCACCGAACTGGTGGCGCTGCTCGAAACCCACGGCCTTAAGCCTTCGCGAGCGCTGGGTCAGAACTTTGTGGTTGACCCCAATACCGTGCGGCGCATCGCTCGTCTGGCCGAGGTGGGACCGGGCGACCTTGTCGTAGAAATTGGGGCCGGGCTGGGATCGCTCACCCTCGCACTCGCAGAGACGGGGGCCGAGGTGCTGGCAATGGAAGTCGATCGCTATCTCGTTGAGCCCTTGCGATCAGTCGTTGAACCCCGCGGCGTGCGCGTCATCCAGGCCGACGCCCTGCACGCGAACTACCACGAGCTGTTGGGTGGCCGTGAGGCGGTCGTCGTCGCGAACCTGCCCTACAACGTGGCCACGCCCCTGGTGCTGCAAACCCTCGAAACTCAACCGTTGATCAAGCGGATGCTCGTAATGGTGCAAAAAGAGGTGGGCGAGCGGTTCGCCGCCCACGCGGGCGACGAAGCCTACGGCGCCGCGTCGCTGCGCGTGCAGTACTTCGCGGAGGCGCACATCGTGGGAAAGGTCAGTCCGAACGTCTTTTTGCCCAAACCCAAGGTTGACTCGGCGCTGGTGTCGATCGTCCGCCACGACCAGGTCCGCATCAGCCCCTTGGTGGTGAGCGAATCGGCCCTTTTTGAGGTCATTCGTATGGCGTTCGGACAACGTCGCAAGATGCTGCGCCGTTCTCTGGCCGGCTGGGTGAGCGAAGGGGTCTTCGAGCGAGCCGATATTGCCCCCACCCGACGTCCCGAAGAGCTGACCTTGGAGGAGTTCGCTCGTTTGGCTGGTGCCCGGTGATTGCGCTGCGCGCGCCAGCGAAATTGACGTGGTTCTTAGAGGTGACCGGACGTCGCGACGATGGTTTTCATCTGCTGCGCAGTGAAATGCTCACGATCGATCTTTCCGATCTCGTGGTGATTGACGAGGGCGAGGATTACGTGCGGGTGCATAATCCTTACAAGAACTCGGTCCCCGAAGACGGGACCAATCTGGTGGCGCGCGCATTGGCATTAGTCAGTCGCCGCGCCGGTGTCACGATTGAAAAGGCCATACCGGTCGGTGGCGGGCTGGGCGGGGGCAGTGCCGACGCCGGCGCCGTATTGCGTTGGGCCGGCGGTGTCAGTCCCGAAGCGGCGCTCACTCTGGGCGGCGACGTGCCGTTCTGTCAGCTAGGCGGACGGGCACTCGTTGAGGGCGTGGGGGAGCGTTTGACGCCGCTCGAGTACGAGCGGCGTCACTTCACGTTGTTTATGGCGGACTTTGGCGTCAATACCGCTGACTGCTATCGCGCCTACGACGAACTAACCCAGGGCGGCTGGAGGGCCGAGAGTACTAATCACCTAGAAGAGGCGGCCCGAGTGGTCGAACCGCGTCTGGCGCGAACCATGGACTGGCTGCGCGCAGAACTGGGCCAGGACGTGCACTTGGCCGGCTCGGGCTCCACGATTTTCGTCGAGGGCGGTGTGGGTCTGGCGGCCTCGCAGATGATCGGCCCCGAAGGCACGTTGCAGGTGCTCCAGACAGTTACGACTCCCGCGGAGGGCAGGGACTAACTATTTACCGGCGGCGCGACGCTGGAAGCGGGTTCGCTTCAGCATCTTCTTGTGCTTCTTCTTGCGCATGCGCTTACGGCGCTTCTTGATTAGTGATCCCATGGCTCGTAGAACCTTACTAGGTTTCCAAAGAGGCCCAATTGGAGCCGATTCGCGCGCCGCGTCCCGACGTGGTCGTCGTTGCACTTGAACGTCCGGTAGTGGTCGTGGTGGGCGCGGGCGCGGTGGTCGTTGTCGGGGGCGCCGTCTCCGGTATTGTCGGTGAAGGTTTGGCGTCACTTGAGATGAAGCCGACCATTACCCCCGAGACCACGCCGGAGCCCACGAAGATGGTTTGGGTCAGGCGTCGAACGCGCGCGAGGCGTCGATCACGTTGTTGGGGGGTGCGCGAATGGGTTCTCATACGATTTTCCTGAACTCAAAGTCTGACGTGCTGGGATAAGGGTGAACGAGTCGCCAGGTAAGAAAATCCACAAATGCCGAGAAATTGTCTACGTTTCGGACAACGTGGGCAACGTAATGATGAATCGCGCGCCGCCCAACGTGGGGTCGCCGTCGACGCTCACCGTGCCCTGTAGTTCGGCTACCACTTGCGCGACGATCGACAGGCCGAGGCCGGATCCGGGCAGGGCCCGTGCCGACGCCGAGCGCCAGAACCGGTCAAAGACAAAGGCGCGATCCTCTTCGCTGATGCCCGGGCCACTGTCGCACACGGTCACGGTGCCGTTGCTGGTGCTCACGAAAATTGATCCACCACCAGGCGTGAACTTGACTGCGTTGGTGAGCAGGTTGCTGAGCGCGCGAACCAGGCGATCGTGGCGACCCAGCACCATCGATGGCTCCACTTGGGACTCGATGGTGATCTCTCGAATTCGAGCGTAGGTGCGCGCGGTGTCGACGCACTCGTCCACAATCTCGTCGAGGCGCAGTGATTCGAGCGGGCCCTCGCTGCGTTCTCCGCGGGCCAGTTCGCCGAGGTCGGTCACCAGTGCCGCGAGCTCGTCGACCTGGGTGACCATGTCGTGGGTCAGCTGATGCAGGTCCTCGGCGCTCAGTTCGTCGGCGCGCGACAGCACCTGGGCGTTGGTGCGTAGCGACGTGAGCGGAGTGCGCAGTTCGTGACTGGCGTCGACGACCAATTGGCGCTGGAGGGCCTGGCTGCTTTCCACGGTGCTGAGCAGCCGGTTAAATACCCTGCGCAGTCGCCCCAGTTCATCGACACCGCCGGCGTCGATGCGGTGGCGCATGTCGTTGGTCTCGGCGACCTCTTCGATTTCGTTGGTCA
>PMAL01000056.1 GCA_003152555.1 Acidimicrobiaceae bacterium
AGCAGTCGCATGCCCTCGAGCACCTCGCACAGCTGGACCGCGCTCAGTCGACGGTCGTCCGTGATGATGTCACGAATGTGAGGACCGGCGTGGGCCGCACTCTCGTCGAGCAGTTTCTGCAGTGCCTCGATCTCCTGGGGTGTCTCGTACACAACACGGTCCTAGCACCGCAAAAAGCAGCGTGGCTCTTAGCGAGGTGTGCAGATAACGATGGGGATGTCACGCGTCGTACGTCGGCGATAACTGGCGTAGGGCTTGTAGGACATCTCAATGCGCGGCCGGAGTTCCACCTTTTCTTCAGGCGTTGCCGAACGGGCTGTCATGGAATGGCGCACACCTCTCATGACAAGTTCCACATCGGGATGCACCGTGATGTTGCGATACCAATCAGGGTCGCGATCGTCACCGCCCTTGGAGGCAACGAGCACCACTGTTGTCCCGTCAACGACGGGTGCGGTCAGCATGGTCGAGTGGGTTCGCCCCGATGTGCGGCCCACTGTAAAGAGCTCCACCGCGGGCATGCCAAACGCCGAACCTCCGATCCGACCACGACTGGCATGCATGATCAAACGATGCGTTCTGTTCAGCGCTCGAAAACCAATGTCCTTTACGCTCGTCGACAGCAACTCAGTCGCCAATCATCAGTAACGCCTATTGCGACATGTACTGACGGCCATCAAACAACTCTCTCGTGGCGTCAAGGTGTCCCGCGTGACACGCCGTCTCACCAATGACGTGAAGGATTATGAATCGCACGTTGGCGACTGGCCAATCGCCCCACCACGTGTCGCGTTGCGCTGGCGGATCCAATAGTGGCGTCGATGCAATGATCGCGTTCGACCGCTCAATCTCGCTGCGATACAGATTGAAGACGTCCTCGGGAGATTCATTTTCTCCGAGTCGCCACTCCCCGCCCTCACTACCTTCTGCTGTCGGAAAGAAACTCAGCGGCTCTCCGGCCACGATGCAGCGAAACCAGTAGTGCTCAACGTCCAAGGCCAGGTGGCGCACCATACCCAGTGGGTCCCACCCTGAGGGCATCTTGGATGTACGCAACTCATCGTCCGAGAGCCCATTGAGAATGTCGAGCACGTGCTCGCGATGTCCATCGAGGCAATCGATCAGGGCTCGAGTTTCGTCGTTCATTCGCCCCAGCGTATCGCTATGAGAATTGACAGCGCGCTGATTGAACCAGCGCCACCCGACTTCTCGCCAGTTAACCCTTGACACATCGATGGCAACTACCTAGCATTCGAAAGTTCTCTCGATTCAGGAGGAATGCGTGAAGCGAAAAATTGTTGTTCCCGTACTGGTTATCGCCACTCTTTTTCTGACGTCGTCAACTGCCGGCGCGATCAATATTAAGGCGGCGGGCAAGCAGTACGTGAAGGATGTAGCGTCCGCCAACGCCGTACTCAAGACGTTCGACTCGGAGATAAATGTCTGGACCAACTCCACCGCGGACGCAGAAGGGGAACAGCAAGCAGCGTCGGTCCTTACTGCATTAGGAACGCTCCGCAAGAATTTTCTGAGTCAGACGTGGCCACAGTTCGTTAAGGGTGGCGTCCGGTTCATCTGCGAGGAGGACATATCTTCACTGGAAGAGGACCTGCGCCAGATTGGCAGCAACTCTTCACTCGGCAATGGTGCATTTCAATTCACGTTCCGCGAGGATTCTAAGGTCACGCACTTGCACGCCTCTAATGTTCGCAGGTTCCTTGGTCTGCCCAGCAGTAGGGCGCTGTAGCCAGCCGTCGAACTGTTTGATACTCACGGCAAGCGGGTTTTCGTGTGACTACTAGACATCACGCGAAAACCCTTCGCAGTCCCAACGGGATTCGAACCCGTGCCTCCACCTTGAGAGGGTGATGTCCTAGGCCACTAGACGATGGGACCATGAAGCGAGCAGAAGCCTGAACTCCAACTCAATTCGCTCGGGGGCAAGGACTCGAACCCTGAATAACTGGACCAGAACCAGTTGTGTTGCCAATTACACCACCCCCGAAGGGCTTGGCAATCTTATCCAAGTGTGCTCGCTACCCGCCAGAGGGCAAATGGACTTTCGACGTCGACGTCGTCCACGAACTGAGAGTGCCATAACCAATAATTCGTCCCACCCCGACGGACGCCGTCTCTTTTAAGTAGTAAAGCCACAACGAAAAGTGAATCGTGGGCGAGTTGGACACCGGTGAGGGTTGCGGTTTAAGACCCTGGGCCGACGAAATCGCCATCGCCCGATATTCGTGAAAGGGATCGGTCACTGTCAGCACCGTGACGATGTGATGCTTCTTCAACGCGGGCATCACCGTCAAGACGTTCTGCCACGTGTCGTTGCCCGCGCCAATCAATATTCTCTTTGCGAGCACTCCACGGGCTTCGAGGAAAGTAGCCGACACGCCCGCTTCGGTGTAATTGTCACCGGGTTTGTTTCCTCCGGTGACGACGATCCACGGTGCGCGGCCATCCCGGTACAACCTGAGCGCGTGATCGAGGCGCACCGTCAGCTCCGGTGACGGCGTGCCGTTGTCTTCGGTGGTGCCAAACACGAGAATGGCTTGGGCATTCTCCTTAGAATGTTCATGACCCGTTAGCCAAATCTGCACGAAGGTCACCGCGAAGTACAGCAACACGATGGTAAAGAGCGCACTGATGATGCGCATCACCAGTTTGAGGGGCCAGAAGATCACGTGATCGGTCTCGCGAGTGCGTCGCGCAAAAGGACCAGCGTGCGATCGCGCCCCAACAGTTCGAGTGATTCAAAGAGCGGCGGTCCAACGAGTGAACCGGTGACGGCGCAGCGAATCGGAGCCTGCGCTTTGCGCAGCGGCAATTCCATTGACTCACCCAACTCGATCGTCGCTTGATGCAAGGTGGCGGCGTTCCACTCGAGATCAGCAAAGCGCTCAATCGCGTCCACGAGCAACGTGCGACCGAGTGGGTCGCCGCCAATGGCCTTGTCGAACGCCGCGTCGTCCATGTCGGGCGCGTCAAGAAAGAAGAAGCCAATCATCGCGGGGACTTCTCCCAATGTGGCGACGCGTTCTTGGATGAGCGGTGCCACCAACGTAAAGAGTGCCGGGTCAAACTGCTCTTCGCTCCAGAGGGGCTCGCGGTCCGTGGGTCGCCACTGCGTTGTCCACGGACAGACCCACGGCGCGCAGGCCCCGACGAATTCTTCGGGCGTGAGGTCGCGAATATATTCGCCGTTCATGTGAGTCATCTTCTTCACGTCAAAGAACGCCGGGGAGTGCGACACGTTCTCCAAACGGAACTCCTCGATCAACGTCGAACGCGGCACCTTCTCCTGGTCGCCGTGGGGGCTCCAGCCCATCAACGCGAGATAGTTGACGAACGTCGCGGACAGGTATCCCTGATCGCGGAACGACTCCGTCGAGACCGGGTCCTTGCGCTTGGAGAGTTTCTTACGCTGTTCATTAACGAGCAACGGCAGGTGGGCGTAGATGGGCACGGGTAACCGCGTGTCCGACACGTCGTTCAGCGCCTCCCAGAGCATCATCTGCTTGGGCGTATTTGACAGGTGATCCTCGCCGCGAATGACGTGGGTGATGCGGTCTTTGCGGTCGTCGGAAACGTTGGCCAAGTGGTAGAGCACGATACCTGACGACCTCGCGACGACAAAGTCGTCGATGGTGGCGTTGGCGAACTCCACTGCCCCACGCACCGCGTCGTGCACGATGGTCTGTCCCTCGTCGATCGTGCGAAATCGCAGCGCGGTGTGAGGACCGCGTTGCAAACCGCGATCACGGCAGAAGCCGTCGTAGCCGGGAGTCTTGTCGGTACCCTTACGCGCCGCGACGTCTTCGACCGTGCAGTCGCAGTAGTAAAGGTACCCGCCAGCCATGAGTTGCTCGAGTGAGACTGCGTGGGCCATCACATTGTCACTCTGGCGAAATGGACCCTCGTCAACGTTGAGACCGAGCCACGCCAGGGCGTCAAGAATGCCGCCAACCCACTCTTCGCGGTTGCGGTCGGCATCGGTGTCTTCAATACGCAGGATGAAGACGCCGTCTGGCTGTTGACGAGCGATGAGCCAGTTAAAGAGCCCCGTGCGCGCGGAACCCACGTGAAAAAATCCCGTCGGTGACGGGGCAAAGCGGACCCGTAGTCCGGACATGAACTACTCCTCGATTGAGATGGCGCCGTTGGGACAGCCGGCCACTGCTTCGCGGAGTCGAGCGTCGAACTCAGGGCCGGGATTTTCGTTCAGGACGTACATGAAGCCGTCGTCACGAACTTCAAAGATCTCCGGAGCGATACTCATGCATACGGCGTTACTGGTGCACAGGTCGTAATCCACGCTGATTTTCATGACCACTCCTTGACGTTTCTCGCACCTATCGTACTTGGACGCCAATGGGCGCTTCGTTGACGCCAAAGGGGACATTCAGGAGCTTTTGTACACTACGAAGAAAACGTAAAGGATGGCCATGCAGAAGCGCACAATCGGCTCGCTCGAAGTCTCCGTCGTTGGAGTTGGCTGCAATAACTTTGGCGGGCGCTCCGATGCCGCCACCTCAGTCGCGGTGGTAAACAGCGCACTGGACGCAGGCATCAATTTCTTTGACACCGCCGACATCTACGGCGCCACCAAGTCCGAAGTCATCTTGGGCGAGGCCCTGGGCGCTCGACGCCGCGAGGTCGTGGTCGCGACAAAGTTCGGCATGCCGATTGATGACGACCACTTTGGAGCGGCGCCGAACTACGTCCGACAGGCCTGCGAGGANNTTCGTGAGATCGGTTGCTCCAATCTGACGGCACCCCAACTGCGTGAAGCCAAGGCCGCCGCCGGTGACGGTCCGGCCTTTGTCTCGGTCCAGAATCAATTCTCACTGCTCGCGCGGGACCCGGAACGAGACGGGGTGCTCGAAACGTGCAGCGATCTCGGCCTCGGCTTCCTTCCCTTCTACCCACTCGCCAACGGACTGCTGACCGGAAAGGTTCGCCCGGGTGAGCCAATCCCGGAGGGATCGCGGCTCGCCAAGATGCCGCCCGAGCGAAGTGCGCACTGGCTAGGCGGTCCCCTGCGCGCCAAAGTGGACGCGTTAGTCCACTACGCCGAGGAAATTGAAGTGCCGTTGCTCAGTTTGGCCTTCTCGTGGCTGCTCAGTCACGAGCAAGTGAGTTCGGTAATCGCCGGCGCGTCGAGCGCCGCGCAGGTAAGCGCCAACGCTGGCGCACCAATCGAGCTCACCGACGAACAGGTTGCGGCACTCGACCGATTGACGTCATAACGCCGAAGATCAAACTGACTTAGAAAGCGGTGGTTACAGGGCCTTTACGGAGGCGACCACCTTCGTGAGCGTGTCCTTGGCGTCACCAAACACCAAAAGAGTCTTGGGGTTGTAGAGCAGTTCGTTCTCGATGCCGGCAAACCCTGGTCGCATGGAGCGCTTTAGGAAGATGATGTTCTCCGCCAGGTCGGCGCGAATAATGGGCATGCCGTAAATGGGCGATGTCTTGTCTTCCAGGGCGGCGGGGTTGACGGTGTCATTCGCGCCTACCACCAGCGCCACGTCAGCAGTCTGGAGTTCGGAGTTCGCTTCGTCCATTTCCTTGAGCTGCTCGTAGGGCACGTTCGCTTCGGCGAGCAAGACGTTCATGTGCCCGGGCATGCGTCCCGCCACGGGGTGAATCGCGTAGAAGACCTCAATGCCCTTGGCTTCGAGCTCCTCGGCCAATTCACGCAGCACGTGCTGGCCCTGGGCAACGGCCAAACCGTAGCCCGGGATGATGACCACACGGCTGGCGTAGGAGAGCAGCACGGCAATGTCCTCGGGCGTGCCCGAACGAACAGACCGACCATCTTCACGATCCGTTGCGCCGCTCGCGGTGATGTTCGAACCGAACGCGCTGAAGAGCACGTTGGAAAGACTGCGTCCCATCGCGGCGCTCATCAAACGCGTGAGCAAGATACCCGAGGCGCCCACGAGCGTTCCCGCGACGATCAACAGGTTCGATCCGAGCGTAAAGCCCGACGCCGCTACGGCCAGACCGGTGAACGCGTTGAGTAGCGAGATGAGTACCGGCACGTCGGCGCCCCCGATGGGCAGCACGAAGGCAATCCCCAGGACAAAGGCCAGGGCGAGCAGAATCCAAAGCAGTGGCGTTGAACCGTTGACGAGGATCGTGACGATCAACACCAGCGCCGCGGCGCCCACAACACCGTTGATGATTTGCTGGCCCGGGTAGGTGACCGGTCGACCCGTCATCAACTCCTGGAGTTTGGCAAAGGCAATGGCCGAACCGGAGAACGACACGGTGCCGATGAGCACGCCGAGCAGTACTTCAAGGGTCACGTAGGTGGCAGGGTGCGTGGACTTAATGTGCACGAATTCGGTGATGGAGACCAGCGCCGCCGCGCCGCCACCAACCCCGTTGAAAATGGCCACCAATTGGGGCATCGCGGTCATCTTCACGAACCGGGCCACCGGCACCGCGACGATCGCCCCAATGAAGATGCCGAGCAGTATGAGTAGCACGTGGTGTAGCGGATGACCGTCAACGTATTTAAAGAATGTCGCCACCACCGCCAACAACATGCCCGAGGCGGCCACCATATTTCCGCGCCGGGCGTGCTTGGGACTGCCCAATCCTTTCAGCGCAACCAGGAACGTCGTCGCCGAGATGAGATAGATGAGGTCAATCAGTGTTTCGCGACTCACTCAGCCACCCCGTCGGACTTGGGCTTGGCGGTCTTCGGCTTGGCCTTGAACATCTCGAGCATGCGGTCGGTGACCACAAATCCGCCGACCACGTTGAGGGTCCCGAGGATAACCGCGAGAAAACCGAGCACCATCTCGAGGTTGGTGTTCGCGGCGCCCAGGATCAGTATGGAGCCCACCAGAATGACGCCGTGAATTGCGTTCGAACCACTCATCAACGGGGTGTGCAGGATGCTCGGCACCTTGGCGATTATTTCGGTACCCACGAAGATGGTGAGCACCAGCACCGTCGCGTACTGCAGCAGGACGTTACCCATTAGGCGTTCTCCTTCACTTCGGGGGTGATCGCAACGTGGGCCACGCCCAGCGCCTCCGCAGTCGGTGCGTGATTCACTTCGCCGTTACGCGCCACGGTGACGCCAATGACCACTTCATCGTTCCAATCGGGACTCAGTTCGCCCTTGGCACCAAAGAGAGCAAAGAGTTTCAAGACGTTGTTGGCGAACATGAAGCTCGCCGAGGCGCCCATCTGCGCTGGTGGATTGGCCAATCCCACAATTCGCACTCCCTGGTGTTCAACGACCTCGCCGACCTTGGTCAGTTCGCAGTTCCCGCCGCCGTCGGCCGCCATGTCAATGACCAGCGCGCCCTCGCTCATCGCTTCGACCATCGCGACGGTCAGAAGAATCGGCGACTTTCGCCCGGGCACCGCAGCGGTCGTAATGACGACGTCCGCGTTGGCGACCTCACTGAGCAGTGCCGCCTGCTGTTGCTGGGTCTCTTCGGGCGTCAGCTCACGCGCGTACCCCCCGGCCGCGTCGGCGGTGACGCCGAGCTTGACGAACACCGCACCGGCCGATTCGGCCTCTTCCTTCGCGGCCGAGCGCACGTCGTAGGCGCGCACCTTGGCGCCGAGCCGCTTGGACGTCGCAATGGCCTGCAGTCCGGCCACCCCCACACCCATCACCAAAACCTTGGCCGGACGAATGGTTCCGGCCGCCGTGGTGAGCAGCGGATAAAAGCGGTCGAAAGTAGACGCGCCGGCAAGCGCCGCTCGATAACCCGAGACGGTGGACTGCGAAGAGAGCGCGTCCATGTACTGGGCGCGCGAAATGCGCGGCAGCAGGTCGAAGGACAGGATGGTGATGCGACGATCGTTGAGCGCTTTTACGACGTCCGTGGCGAGCAGCGGTGACAGGAACGAAAGGTGCAGCGAACCTTCGGGTAGCTGCTGAGCCTCTTCAACGCTCGGAGGATTGACGCGCAAATTGACGTCGCCCGAAGGCGCATCTTCAATAGTGGCCCCGACGGCTACAAACGCCTCGTCGGTGAAGTGAGCTCGCTCGCCAGCACCACGCTGGACAACCACGGCCCAACCATCGCCCACGAGTGACTTGACGGCCTCTGGAGTGAGCGCGACCCGTGTCTCTCCCGCGCGCGACTCTCGATAGAGAGCAATTTTTTGCATCACACCGTTCTAGCAGCCAAATTTAGGGTCTTTAGTCAGTTGGCGTCTTCGCGGGGGCGAAGAAAGTTCAAAATCTCCCTCGAAACTTCGTGGGGGGCTTCGAGCGGTGTCCAGTGTCCAAACCCATCCAGGCGAACGTACGTGAAGTCGTTGTCGCAGTAATCCTCGGACCGTATCATTTGTTGCTCGGTCAGGGCAACGTCGCCACTGCTCCAGATTCCCAGAACCGGCGCTGATATCGGCGCCAGTACTGGAGGGTCGACCACGAAGGCGTCCATCGCCACGTTGGCCCGATACCAGCGCAGGTGCGCGGACATTTGGCCGTCGCGCTCGAGTTCTTCAATGATGTTTGCCGCTCGCGGATGTCCGGTCCAATGACGGATGACGTCGTAGTCATTCTTTCTCAGGAAGGCCTCGCCAAGTCCGTCCTGGGAAAAGACCATCATGTACCAGCTCTTCTTCTGTTGAGCGATGCCGGCGCCGTAGAAGGCCGTGGGGTGGCCCACCGACAGCGCGATGAGGTTCTCCACTTGGTCAGGCAGATACGCCGCGGCCGCCCACGCCAATGCCGCTCCCCAATCGTGGCCAATCAGCGTGACGCGCTCAACGCCCAGGGACTTGATGATGCAGTGCACGTCACTCACGAGGTGGTGCATCCGGTAGCTCGACGTCTCGGTTGGCTTCGAACTGAGTCCGCAACCGCGCAGGTCAGCGACCGCCACCCGGTACCCGCCCGCCAAGAGATCGGGGACCATATCGCTCCACAAGACCCCGGTATCGGGCCAACCGTGCAATAAAAGCAGCGTCGGTCCTTCGCCATCGACCTGCACGCGAAGATCAATTTCTC
The DNA here is from genome assembly GCA_003152555.1 of Acidimicrobiaceae bacterium. Taxonomy (GTDB): domain Bacteria; phylum Actinomycetota; class Acidimicrobiia; order Acidimicrobiales; family RAAP-2; genus RAAP-2. Next base: position 8,999 of record PMAL01000056.1, read on the forward strand.
CATTGTGCACCGTGATGTTTTCCATGGTCGCGACCGTACACCGGCTAGAACTGGCTCGTGGACCTCCATTGCTCAACCGTGATCACACCCGTTGGAGTGTGGGGAGTGGAGGGCGACGAAGAGGTGGTGACGCGCATCTATCTGCCCCACGAAAAATCCAAGGTAACAAAGGGTCCTGCCCCGCGCGCCGTGGCCATTGCTCGCGAGCAACTTCGTGAATATTTTGACGGCGAGCGCACGAGTTTCAGCGTTTCGCTGTCAACGGTGAAGGCCACTTCGTTCCAGCACGATGTGTGGGCGGCGCTCGGCACTATTCCCTTCGGCGAGGTGCGCACGTACGCCGACATCGCCGCGGCGGTAAATCGTCCCCGCGCGACGCGCGCGGTGGGCAACGCCAATCACGTGAATCCCTGGCCGGTCATCGTGCCCTGTCATCGCGTGGTCGCCAAGACTGGTCTGGGCGGCTACGGCGGCGGCGATGAGGTCAAGCGCTTTCTTCTTGATCTCGAGGGCGTGCACTACCCGTAAAGCCGCGCGCCTGTGTCAACGTGTCAGCTTGCGTGATCTTCGAAAGGGTTTGGCTCGGTGGTGGACGTGGTCTCCGAACTTACCGAAGGCGTGACATCGGAGGATTTGTCGAAGCGACGCACGAGCCGAATCTTTCTGATGGGAACCCCATTGACTTCAGGAACGACAAACATCGAATCGGCCAATTCCTTGACCGTGCGCCACGTGATCCAAAAGAGGAACGCCGCCGATGGAATCTCAAGAGCGAGGGCGAAGACCAGACTTTGCACGAAAGCGCCGTGGCGTGCCGTGGTCACGTCGAACCACGCGTCAACCAACAACAGCGTGCCGGCCGCGGTCGCGAAGAGAACGAGCAACGCTCGCCCGCGCCACGCGGCCCACGCGGCGAGCAGCAGCATGACAATCTGGGCAACGTCGAGCCCGACCCAGGCGAGGTCCCAGTGGTTGGCCACGTAGTGTCGTGGTAGTCGCCAGCCGATATATACCGTCCACGCCGTCTCCAAGAGCGCCGCACTCGCGAGCAGGATGAGCAGCGGATCGCGCGGCGGGCGCAGACGAAGTGATAGGGCCATTGACAACTACTTCGAAACGACTACCGGGTCACTCAACGGGTCAAACATGGCGAGCGCACCGATTACCTTGTGCGCCGCCGCAGCGTAACGCTCGGGCACGTCAACGGGGATGGCCCCGAAGGTTCGGTCGGCGAGCTCGTATGGCGCCTGCACGTAGACACTCGCCGTTTCGACAGGATCGGCCTTTTCACGTGCACCGTCCCAGAGGAAATCGTAAACACCGGGATCGAAGAACGTGAAGGCCCGATCAACGCTGTTGCGGTCAACGTCGCCGAGCACTCCGCCACGCCCTAATCCGTAGAACTGGAGTCGATGCAGGCCCGGCTCTTCGGCCCGCTCGTTCGTACCAGGGTCGAAGTGCAAGCTCAATCCTACTATCTGAATCGGGTCCGCGACGACGTGCGAAAGCTCCAGAGTGTCCATGGAAGTGACTCTATGTCGCTGGGCGTTCCAGCAAAACAGCCGGGAACTACGCCCCCGCCACGCCGGTTGGGATTCGCAGTTCAATCAACGTGCCGTGGTCAACCGGCACGAACCGAGCGGTGCCGCCGTGTCTCGCCACGATCTCAGTGACAATCGAAAGTCCGAGTCCCGTACCGCCCGACGTACGACTTCGCGCGGGGTCAGAACGCACGAAGCGCTCAAACAGCCTCGGGCTCTGACTCACCTCAACGCCAACGCCGTCATCACCCACGGTCACCACGGCGAAGGATCCGTCGTAGGTGGAAGCGAATCGCAGCTCCCGGGTGGCGTAGCGCGTCGCGTTGTCCACGACATTGCGAATCATCCGTTTCAGCATCGCCGGATCGCCCACCACCCGCGCGGGTCGCACCGCCGAAGTGTCGACGTTGAGTTCGCTCATGGATCGCACTCGTTGGGACTCTTCAAACAACAAATCGTCCAGATCTACATCAACGCGCTCGACTTCGATCTGGTTTTCGTCGTGACGGGCCAGCCAAAAGAGACCGTCAATAATGACGTCGAGCCGACGGCCTTCGCGCATGATCGTGTCGGCGACCTCTGACCAGTCGGTGTTCGATTGGTCATTGGCCGCTCGTTCTACGGTTGCCAACAGCGTGGTGAGCGGACTGCGAAGTTCGTGGCTGGCGTTCGAGACGAACTCCTGCTGAAACTTCGACGAAGACTCCAATCGGTCCAGCATGGCATTGAGGGTACGAGCCATGCGGGCAATTTCGTCGTCGCCTCCGGTCATGGGAACACGCTGGGAGAGATCTTCCGCGGCGATCACGGCAACGCGGCGACGGATCGCTTCAATCGGTGCCAGGGCCAATCCCAGGCCCAACCAAATGAGTCCGCCGGAAATCAAAAGCAGCAAAGGGAAGGAGGTGGTCACGCTGGTCATCAGCACCGCGTTGCTGTGGCCGATCGACCCGCCGTACACGAAGCCGTAGATGAGCCCCGGGCCCCTGGTGGTTGTAATGGTCTCGACCTGACCCTGATCAATTTGGGACAACGTGCTCGAGGTTGCGTTGTTCCTCACCAATTTGAATGTCAGTCCGTCCACCGAGGAAAAGTCGGTCTTGGGACGGGCCAGCACCGGAACGTTGGCAATGGCCGAACTCGCGGCCCACACCTTCGTGCCTTCGATATTGGTCACTTGCAGGACGACGTCTCCCTGCATGGGCAAGACCATCTCACGGTTCTTGGGCATCGTCGAGGTCGCCAATCGATCCTGTGTCGTCGCCATCTCGCCTTCAATCTGATTTGCCGCGCCCGTCATCAAGGAACGATGCACCAGATGAATCAGGGCGAACCCCGTGAACGCCAGCACTACGGCGATGGCTAGCACGAAGAACAACGTCAATCGCGCTCTAATTGAGAGTCGACGACGAATGTCCATCAGCCCTCGCGGGCGCTGTAACCAACCCCACGAACCGTGTGAATTATCGAAGGGGCATCGGTCAGGTCAATCTTTCGACGCAGGTAACCCACGTAGACCTCGACGATGTTGGGATCGCCGTCAAAGCCGCTGCCCCAGACCGCGTTGAGTATCTCACTCTTGGCCAGTGACTCGCCGGCGTTGCTCATCAGATATTCGAGCAGCGCGAACTCTCGCGGCGTCAGCGTTACGTCGACCCCGCTCGAGACGACGTTGCGGTGTAGGGGGTCAAGCGAGACTGGCCCCACCACCAAGTGCTGGGGCTGGCCTAGGGCTTGACGGCGCAGCAGCGCATGGATGCGGGCAATCAGAATGGAGCGCTCGAACGGCTTATGCAAGAAGTCGTCCGCTCCGACCTCCAGCCCTTCAACTTCATCGAGCTCACCGTCCTTAGCGGTCAGCATCAGGAGTGGCGTCTGCACGCCCGCGTTGCGAAGATCGAGACAGACACTGAATCCGTTGCGTTTAGGCAGCATCACGTCGAGCACGATGACGTCGTAGTTGCCCGAGCGCGCTGCCTCATATCCCGACTGACCGTCGTGACGCTGCTCGACGACGAAACCTTCATCACCCAGCAAATCGGCGATGGCTCGTGCGAGGTCGTGGTCATCTTCGACGACCAGCACGCGACGTCTGTCTTCGATCATTTGAGGTAAAGGTTTCCGTCCGGCTCTTCAACCACGTCCAACTTCAAAAGTCCCCGTGGGGCCGGACCACTGATGACAGCACCGGTGCTCACGAGAAACTCCGAGTTGTGACAGGGACAGACCAACAATTTGGCCGAGGGCGAGTACGCCACGGTGCAACCCATGTGGGGACAGACCGTGTCGTAGCCCAAGAACTTACTCGCGCCCTCATTAAAGATGATGCCCGGGTCGCCGGAAGTGGGAACGGTGAAGGTCGCTGGCTCGTTCACGCGAACTCCGGTCGCCGGCCCGAGCAGCGTGCCCGAATATTTCGCGCCGCCCGATGTGGTTGGCGTCGTGCTACCGCCCGATGAAAGTTGCTTCGTCGCTGGTTTGGACACCTGCGCGTTGCCAATCAACTTGCCCGTGGCGGCGACGGTTGAGCCAAAGATGACGGCCGCGGTTGCCACCGACGCCGCGGCCGCGCCGCCGACGATCAGCGTACGTCGGTCGAGCGACCTGATCGCGACCGGGGTAGCGACCGGGGCGCGGCTTCCGAGCAGCACCGGGCAGACGGCCGCGTCGCAGGCCAGATACTCCCTCGCCGCACAAGTGTTGTCATTGAAATTGCCGCAGATTCGCTGGAGCTGGGCGAAGGGGATGGCGACATATTCACTGCGATCAGTGCCGTTCTTCTTGGCCACGAAGTTCGTCACCCAGGCGTCGATCGAAAAACGCGACGAACTGCCCGAGAGGATGAAGGGCAGCCAGGCAAACACAAAGACAATGTCCGCGCCGGTGTAATAAGGCGACGAGTGGTAACTCACCGCCAAGAAGAGACTGAGCGACAGGAGAACTCCACCGACCGCGGCGATGCGAGTCCACAGCCCGAAAAGCACGCCCACGCCAATAGCGACCTCCGCCCACGCGATCGTGAGTCCTATGGGCGTGGAGAAGTTGACCAGATGAGTGAGCAAGGCATGCAGGGGACTCGTGCGAATCGATCCGAGCAATTGGGCGTGAATGCCGCTGGGGTTCTTCGAGTTGAAGAACGTCGGATTGGCTAATTTCTGCAATCCGGCAAAAAGAAACGTGAAGCCGAGGAAGAGCCGCAGCGGTAGCAACGCCCATTCCGACAGCACCCAGGCCCGCGCGGGTGCGTCCATTGGCAACCGGCGTTCGTTTGGGCGGGTGCGACGATCGCGCAAGGTTTGGGACATGACCCCATTCTGCCAGAGCCACGCCGCTGACGGTTCGCGGTTCGACGCCCGGGTTTTATCTACAACAATGGAGAGATGGCATTTGCCACCATCCTTTCGTTTCTCCTAGAGAAGCTGCACCACTTCGCCGCGACTCCCGTGTATCTGCTCGTCGCCGCGCTCGTCTTTAGCGAAACCGCACTCTTCCTCGGTTTCATATTCCCGGGCGAAACCGCGGTCATCGTCGCGGGCGTCGTCGCCAGCCAGGGTCGGGTGAACATCGGCGTGCTCTGCGTCATCGTCGTGGTCGCGGCGGTATTGGGTGAGTGCGTGGGCTACGCCATTGGTGCGCGTTACGGTGAGCGTCTTTTTTCTCTGCCCTTGATTCGCCGACGACGCACTGCATTGGAGGCGGCACTCACCGCATTAGGTCAGCGTGGCGCGATGTACGTGTTTGTCGGTCGCTTCACCGCCTTCTTCCGCGCGGTCATGCCGGCGCTGGCCGGCATGAGCAAGATGACCTATCGGCGGTTCTTCATCGCCAATCTTCTCAGCGCCGTGCTCTGGGGTGTTGGCTACTGCCTGCTCGGCTACTTTGCCGGTGGCGCGCTGAAGCAGATCGAAAACTCTGCCAGTTGGGTCGGCGCTGGCGTGCTCGTCTTGATGATTCTGTTCATCGGGGCGCTGTACTTCATCAAGCGACGCCGAGNNCGATGCCGACCACCCATTCTCATTGCGCTCAAGCAAACCGGGCGGCCCGGCACTGGGGCCGTGACCACGCACCAGGGTGCGCACGTAGATCTCTTCACAGTCTGTCGCCGCAATTCGCTCGACGGCACACTCGTCGCTCGTGAGACCAAGTGAAATCGTCGCGGTCGCACCCACCATCTTGGGGCCAACCACCTCGTCGGCGCGCAGCTGTCGCAGGATCTCGTCTAACTGAGTGCGAGCACTGGCGGCGTCGTCGCTGGCCCCACGCCGCCAGGGCGGTGCCGTCTCGTTGAGGTAACCGTTGGTGACAAGATCATCGGGATTGGTGAATACCGCGACCCGGTCAATGGTGTCGCCGAGATGCGTGACCACACGATGGGCGTGCTCGAGCGCGTACGGAACAACCCACGGCAAGAGCCACGCCTCCTGACCCAGCCAGGACGGCCACGCCGCGTCGACCAGTGCGGCCGTGACGCGCAGCCCGAGGCCCTGCGCGTATCGCGCGACCTGCGCGTACCGATCGAGCGCCGCGTGGTCCACCTCACCTCGCCGCGGCTCAATGCGGGACCACTCCATAGTGATGCGCACACCGTCGAGGCGGAGCGTTGGGGCCAACGCAATGACCTTCTCGTACTCATTCCAAAGACCTTCGGCGTCGCCGGGCCCCTCGTGACGCCCGAGCGCAATGGTTGGCACGTAACACGTACTCGGCTCGTGGGCCCGGTCGAAGCCGCCCTCGACCGCGTACCCCTCCAGGGTGGCGAGTAGTCGTGGTTGGTCGGACACCAGTCCAGTTTCGCAGGTCCCGTGCGCCGTTCCGCTAGCGTCACGTCCGGTGCCCTACGGGGCCGTTTAGAGGAGTCCCCATGGCCGATGAAGTACTGCGAGAGCGACGCGGACACGTTGAACTGCTGACCATAAATCGTCCCGACGCACGCAACGCCATCAATCACGCGACCGCAGTGGCGTTGTCCGACGCGCTCGACGCCTGCGAAGCTGACGACGACATTTGGGTCGTGGTCTTAACTGGATCCGGCGACAAGGCGTTCTCCGCCGGCATGGACCTGAAGGCCTTTGCCGCGGGAGAACTACCCATCACCGACAAGGGCTTTGGCGGACTGACGAAGCGCGACTTTCCCAAGCCGCTAATTGCCGCCGCCAACGGGTCGGCCTTCGCCGGAGGATTCGAGTTGCTCATCAGTTGCGACATGGTGGTCGCGGCCGACCACGCAAAATTTGGCATTCCCGAAACGTCGCGCGGACTGGTTGCCGGTGCCGGTGGACTCATTCGTCTGCCCAAGCGAGTCCCGCTCGCGATTGCCTACGAAATGGCACTCAGTGCTGAACCCATCGACGCGCAGCGCGCCTACGAACTCGGCCTGGTCAATCACGTTGTTCCCGGCGGCCAGGTGCTCGACGCTGCCATCGCGCTCGCCGAGCGCATTGCCAAGAACGCTCCTCTGGCCGTGCGCACGTCCAAGCGCGTCATGCGCCGGGCGCTCGAACTCACTGAGGAACAATCCTGGCCCGTCAGTGACGAGGAATTTGGAAAGATCGTGCGAAGCGAAGATGCCCACGAGGGGGCCGTGGCCTTCGCCGAGAAGCGCGAGCCGAATTGGCAAGGCAAGTAGATAGCGCGTCGCTTCACTACTTAGTGCAGGTGGTACACCACGGCCGAGGTGACCGCCGCGGCGAGCACCACCACCGGAAATGGCGCCTTTGCGAATAACGCGGCTAAGGCCACGCCGAGCCCGGCCAATCGATGGTCAATGACCACGTTTGTCTTTGTCACCACTCCCTCGGCGATCACCAGTGCGCTCAAGAGCGCAATCGGGATGAGCGTATTAATCCGTTGCAGTCGGGCGTTGGCGAGCCAGCGCCCGGGCACGTAGTGACCGAAGAGTTTTATCGCGAGACACAGCACACTCGTGGCGGCCACCACGATCCAGAGCATCGCGGTGCTCATCGTTCTCGCCAACCCATCACCACGGCAACCAGCGCCGTCGCGACGATCGGCAGGCCGGCCGGTAACCACGGCGTGACCAACATCGCACAGACCATCGACGTCGCCGCCACGACCCGCAGGAACGTGTTCTCGAGGCGCGGCCAGAGAAGCCCTAGAAAGACCGCCGGCACGGCGCCGTCAAGTCCCCACGACGCGGGATTACCGAGCGCCTTGGCCCCGAGCGCGCCCAGCAACGTGAACGCGTTCCAGAACACGAAGACGCCCAGTCCCGTCACCCAGAATCCGACTCGCATTGCATTGACACCGCGTGGCTTCTGCGATAAGGCCACCCCGGTCGACTCGTCAATGGTGATGTGCGACGCAACGATTCTGCGCAGTCCGCGCGCCTCCAAGATCGGCGCCATCTGAATTCCGTAGAGCGCGTTGCGAGTACCCAACATGGTGGCCGTGACGATTGCGCTGATGGCACCACCTCCGGCCGCAACTACACCAATGGCGGCAAACTGGCTGGCCCCGGTGAACGTGAACAGGGAGAAAAGGCAAGTCTGCAGCACCGAAAATCCGGCCGCCACACTCGCGGCGCCAAAGGCCACGCCGTACGCGCCGACGGTCACGGCGACACTGAGTGCATCACGGACTGTATTGCGGGGCAGTGGTGCCATGGAGTAATTCTTGTCGACCCGCACTATCTGGCGGTTTTTGCCCCGACTGGCAACCGTCGCTACCCACTACTATGTCAGTAAGGACGTCAAAGGAGAAACCGTGTTTTTAAGCGAGATTATGGGTCCCGACTTTCTCATTGTGGTGATCGTGATCGTCGTGTTGATTTTTGGTGGCGCGGCCATTCCCAAGTTGGCCCGAAACCTGGGTCAGGCCAAGAACGAGTTCGAAAAGGGAATGAAGGCGGGCAAAACGGACGACTCGAGCACCAAGGCAACTGACGCCGCCGAGCCCAACAAGCCCGACGCCGACAAATAACCCGCGCGAGACCCCGGAGTGCTCGCGCAGCTGGGTCACTCGCGGAGCCTGCCCCAACTGCTCGACGACACCGACTGTTATTGACCCGTTCACACCATGAAATGACTTATGGCCCCACATTTGAGTATGGTCGTGAAGTGGAATTACCCGCCCTGCCCCCCCAGGGTCCGACGGATCGTGCACGCCGGTGGCGTCGTGTTCGTCGTGCCTTAATCCTGCCCGTAGCCGCAGTCGCCCTATCGGGATGCACCCTGCCGAACTTCGGTGCCAGCAAGGGTGTCACGACCAGCTCGCGATCGGTGTACCACCTCTGGCAGGGCTTCTCGGTTGCCGCCATCATCGTCGGCGGCTTCACGTTGTTGCTGATCATTTGGGCCGCTTTTCGCTACGGACGCAAGAGCGACAACATTCCTAAGCAGTCCCAGTACCACCTGCCGCTGGAATGGCTGTACACCGTGGTGCCAATCCTCATTGTCTTTGGGCTCTTCGCCGCCACGCTCGTCGTGGAGAACAAGGAGACGTCCAATCCCAAGACCAGCGTCACGATCAACGTGTTGGCGTTCCAGTGGGGCTGGAAGTTCACGTACCCTGGTTCTAATGCGCTTGTCTATGGTCAGACCACCCAAGCCCCCGAGATGGTGATGCCGGTAAACACCAACGTTCACATCAACTTGAGGTCATCGGACGTGATCCACGGTTTCTACGTGCACGCGTTCAACTTCTCGCGCTACGCGCTGCCCGGAGTACTCAATCAGTTCACCATCCGCGCCGTTAATACGGGCACCTTCTTTGGTCAGTGCACCCAGCTGTGCGGTCTCTACCACTCGCTCATGTGGTTCCGCGTAAAAGTCGTGACCCCGGCGCAGTACCAAGCGTGGCTCGCGGGCTACAGCAACCCAACCGCGGCGAGCGCGGCCAAGGCGGCGGGCACCGCGACCAAGCAACAGATCTCCTCGATAGTGCCCTCCAAGCGAACCACGAGCAAGGGTGACAACTGATGACTGACGTACTGCCACGCCCAGTCGTACACGAAGAACACGACCACGAGGTGGTCCACGAAGAGCACCACGCGCGCACCGGCATCCTCAACTGGATGACCAGCACCGACCACAAGGTCATCGGCATGTCCTATACGGTCACGTCAGTCATCATGATGGTTATCGGTGGCGCGTTCGCGGAAATAATTCGTGCCCAGCTCGCCAGCCCCAACGGCACGCTAGTGTCGCTCGCCCAGTACAACGAGCTGTTCACCATGCACGGCTCGGTGATGATCTATCTGTTTGCCGGTCCCTTCGCCTTTGGGGGGCTGGCTAACATCATCGTGCCATTGCAAATTGGCGCGCCCGACATGGCCTTCCCGCGCCTTAACGCGCTCTCGTATTGGCTCTACCTCTTCGGTTCGCTCACCATGTTGTCGGGCTTCTTCACGGCGGGAGGAGCCGCCAACTTCGGATGGGTGGCCTACGCGCCCCTCTCGAACTCACTCAACACCCCCGGTTCGGGTGCCGACCTCTGGATTGGCGGTCTGTTACTGACGGGATTCTCGGCCATATTCACCGGCGTCAATCTCTGCGCCACCATCTTCTATCTGCGCGCCCCGGGCATGACCATGTTCCGCA
>PMAL01000004.1 GCA_003152555.1 Acidimicrobiaceae bacterium
ATGCCACCCACCACGGTTCCAAGGCTTCCGAGTATCTGGCGAATAGAACTTGCTGCCGGCGATGTGTCCAAAACGTCCTCGGGGGTCACCTTGAGGAGTTTCGCGGCCTCCTTCACTAATTTTGAAAGATCCCACGATGCACTCATCTCGACACCGTTCTCCGAAAGGATCAGATGGCAGATGGACTCCACAAGTTCCTTTGCAGAACCAATTGCCAGCGCTGGATCAGATTCAATATTGCCGTCCATTCGCCGTATTTGCCGATGGATGCTGTTCATGTCTTCCACTTGAACAACCGTCTCAACATGCGAGAGCGCAGAGGGTACCGCCCCCGTTTCACGCACCGTGTATATGGGTCTGCCCGAAATCTCGCCACTTTGCGACAACTCGTAACCGTCGTGTCGCAAGTGTTCGTTGTACATTGTCACCAGTTGAAGAGCTTCGTCCCGGTTCATTCGCACCGCCGGATGAACGGTCTCGCAGAGAAATCTGAACAACACTTCATCTTCTCGCAAGTTGAAGCGCCCGTCGTAGAAAACCCAATCTTTCTGCCAGTCATCATTATTGACCGTGTGTTGGTAAATATCCCCTTCGGCATCGGCGAAACGCTTGTCAGTAGAAGGTAGGTCGCTGAGCTTGTACAAACGCCCCAAAAACTGTGGCTCCTCAAACCTTCCGGACCAGTGGAGGGGCAACGCCACAATGTCGTCAAAGAGAGCGATTCTGGTGATCTCGGAGAGCGGCATCCTAAAAGTGAGGGAATGGAGACAAAGTCTTCCAGGCAACGCCTAATGCAACGCCAATTATTGCTAGGGCGACAATTGCACGGAGCAGAACATCTAGGATGAACGCCACTTTCCCGCGAAATGGAAGGACGGCGCGGTCTGATGTACGAAGGTACAGGTCCCAGAATGGGTGGCTTCGCAATAGTCGAAACAGCGTGTGGGTCGCTCCGCCATCTCCCGGGCCCCTCTCATCACCCGGCTCCGGAGGAAAATTAGCTGGATTGTCGGGGTCTNNAACGGGCTTTTTCGGGACCACTCTCCTGAACACCGAGTTCTGACATTCGAAGGACTACCGAACAAGTCGCAAATTCTTGAGTCGCAGTTCCATTGCGAGTGTGGATGTCACAAAGTGACGAGCCAATCGGTCAACGTCCCAGCCTGCGTCATAAACCCGCTTTACTTCAATGGCTGGCATGAGAAGAGCGGCGGCGAATTGGTTCGCAAAAATCTCATCCGAGTCAATTCCAATACCGGCCAATGTCGAGCGGTAGTCAACAGAATTCTCCGATCGCTCCAACTCGCGATTGCGAATGTAGTGTCCAATTTCATGGGCACAGGTGAATCGTTGTCGGTTCTTGGTGTCGTTTCGGTTGATTGTGATCACAGGGGACTGCTCGTCCGCCATAGTGATTTTGCCGGACTCATCAGAAGGTAGGGCAACGTATTCAACCTTGATTCCAAGAGCTTTAGCCAGTTCGTCGGGGCTGACTGGAATCGTCAAATCTGCCCAGTAACCACTGAGCAGTGTCACAGCCTGTTCTTCAGCTAAAAGTACTGTTTCCATAGTCTTCATCGTAACGGTACTGTGTTACAAAGCCATCCTTACGCCTCAAATCTTCTTAATCTCAGCGATTTTCACATCAATGGAAGAGTTTGACATCACCATATGACATTTTGCTTAGACTCTGGCACCAGTAGTAATAGACGTATCCGTTCAACAACAATTTCGGATCGCTGGGCAGTCGGCATCAATGATGACACGCAACGTTTGCAACCACCGCAGTATAAAGAAAGTCGACGACCTCCGCTTAACTTGTCAGAACTACTCGAAGAAGCAACTTCAGGCGATATAACGATGAACTAGATTCCCCTTCCTTGGAACGCTAAGTTCAGCGAAAGTGGCACAAATGACCGTGTCTCTAGTCGATGTGACACCCTGGAGTCAAACTCCTTGATATGGGCGAAGACTCATCCGATCCTGAGGCTACTGGCGTTATACCCATGCTGGGTTGTCTATGCGGGTGTGGCCCCTGCATTTGTGCTTCTGGGCAACAATCGCTCGAAAGCTGTCCAGAGATCGACGTCCGACTACAAGTTAGTTGGAAAGATGGCTCGCGTAACACTTCAAGAGCCCACCAAACATCGACAGTCTCAGTTCAAGGATTGAGAGACCGACGATGGATAAGAGCGCTTCGATGGACCTGAACTACTACGAAGTATTGGGTATTTCTCAAACAGCAACAGCCGCCGAAGTCGAGCAGGCCTATCGCAAGGTNNGCCCCACTGTCGAGCCTTTCCCAGGATACGAATCGCGGCGCCCTGAACCAAGGGCTTACACGGGCCCAACTCCTCCCAGATCGACTTCGAAAAGAGGGTACGTCGCCGAAGACCTAAATCGCAAAACGACGCGACCAAAGAGCCCCTCACTTCTGCTGGTTGTATTAGCACTTGTGGTAATAAACTCGCTAGTGAGTCACGTCAATGGCCCATCCGTCATCAACCACGTTCTGGTTCTGTTCATATGGATTTCGCTGATTGGTACATTTACAGTTCCAAAGAAAATCACACAACGCTTCTATACGTTGATTCGACGAATCGTTTCCAAAAGTTGGTCGAGGCGACGCTTAAAGATCAACGCCAACAAATAGTTGTTCCAGGAAACCTGGCACAACGAACAGGAAATTGAATATCAATCGACGATAGAGATGTCTAATGNNAGGTCACCCGGTTAGCAGTTCATTTAGAAGTCATCGATTGAATTGATGTACGAAGTCGTCTGATTGCACCTCCTGCGCTGGGAAATAATTTTCGACACCTCAAGCGAGGAACAATTCAAGATGTGCCGCCCACTCCCGTCGCTCCTTCCTAGGTCTGTGGCCAGTTCGCGAACTTGTCGGAGTCGAAAAGCTCTTTGNNCTCCAAACTGAGAACCTAGGTTCTCCAGTAACCGCCAGTTTCGAGACCTACAACTTCTTCCTTTTTTTCGCTGCCGCCTGTGCACTCTTTAATGGCGTTTGTCTGAGTGCGCTCGCCGCTGCCTCTTTCTCAACGGCAGTGGCTTTCGGGTTGTTCAACGTTTTCCCAGCAGCCGACGCTGCCAATGGTTTGGTCACTCCTGGCTTCCTGGGCTTCTGCGCCACTTCACCTCCTTCTTCCATTTCGAACATTCGTCGATAAATCCAACATTAACTGGCGCCCTCGAAACCTGACCATCGATCAGAGTCGTGTCCAATTAGGGCACTGACATACAGGACGCACCCGAAAACGGGGGTCGTGAAGTGGAAGGACTATGGAATTCCCGCGGCTATCGGGTGCAACGGGTCGATCACGAGTTCCCTGACGGACCGCAAAACGTTCTCGAAGTAGCCGACGAGGGGAACATACCCCTTTGGCTCANNGAACCCGATACCTCCACATCCATCGCCGTGTCCGGGATTACGAAGGCTGCATTGTCCTTCACGAGCGTGGCTTCAGGAACGAAGCGGGTCCAAGTTCTCTGGCCATCAGGATTTGTCCAGAGAACCTTACAGTTGAAGATGCCCGGCTCGATGGTCGGTAACTGGCGGTGCTTATCTTCGTTCCAAAGTTCATAGAGGGCGAAGAGCCGGTATATCTCAGTGGGAGTATTGCGTGCTGCTTTCTGCGGTTGCAGTCCCTTGAGGATTGTGATCGCCTTCGGGGGCATTCCCGCGGTGTATCGCTCCCAATTGTTCCTGGCTTTGGTCTTTTGCGCGGGTCTCCCCTGAGGGGTTTCGTCCCAGACCCCGTCCCAAAACAGTGGAAACTGGGGGTTGCGATTGTGTCCCTGTGGGTTGGGCGAGACGAGAGCCGTCGCCATGTAATCCATCGCGGACCTCAAGTTGTGACAGAAGTACGAGACTTCGCGCACGATGATCAGAGGGACCGACGTGGGAAAGTTTACCCTGCACAGATTCTGATCGTCCTCGACCACAGGCGTCACCATGTACGGATTGGTTCCACACCAGGACTGGACCTCGGACCGG
>PMAL01000180.1 GCA_003152555.1 Acidimicrobiaceae bacterium
TTACGGCACGTTCCCTCTCATCATCAACGGGCAGGAAATAACTCCGCCGAGGTCCTCAATGCTTACCAATATCAGCCGAACCTCGAACGGCGCTACGCCCAACTGAAGGTGCAACAGGTCGTGGCGCAGGTGTATTTGAATGACCCGGCGAGCATCGTAGGTTTGCTCTTTTATCACTTCTTCGCGCGGTTGCCGGACACGACGGCCGAAGGCCCACGGCGTCGGCCCGGGCCCGGGGCCTACGGCGTGCTCGTAGCCGCCTCCTCCAAAAGCGTGGTGAGTGATGGGACCCTTCACCACGACCGATGGGGCAATGAGGAAGGCAGGCTCAGCCCGGCCGCAGAGGGCGGATCGAAGGAGCGGTGCTAGTTTTCGGGGCTGCGGTAGTTTTTCCTCTCGCCAGCGAATCGCTGGTTATTCGAACGTGACGGTGATAAATGGGAGTCCGGAAGTCAATTACGAGCGCATTGGTCGATCCCGACAACCCAAAATCCTTGTCCGCGCGCGCGCGCGCCCGGCGCTGGCATGAGTTTCAGGCAACATTTCCCGGATTGGAAGAGATGGACGTCCTCGACCTCGGGGGGACGGTCAGCTACTGGTGCCACAAGACGACCCATCCGAAGCATGTCACGATCGTCAATCTCGCCCGACAGGACGCCGATGGCAGCCCCTGGATGAGCACGTATCAGCGAGACGCCTGCACGGTCGACGACCTGGGCGGCTTCGACCTAGTTGTCTCCAACAGCGTCATAGAGCACGTGGGTGGCCATATACAACGGCAGAAACTGGCCGATGTGGTCCACAAGTCAGCCCCTCATCATTGGATTCAAACTCCGTACCGGTACTTTCCGATCGAGCCGCACTGGCTTGCACCCGGTATGCAGTTTCTGCCTGTCTCCGTCAGAGCGCAGATAACGCGTAAATGGCCCTTTGGGCATTACCAGCACATCGAATCAGCTGACGTCGTGGCGGAGGTGATGATGGTGGAGTTGTTGGGGATGACCGAAATGGAGCACTACTTCCCACATTCGATCATCTGGCGGGAGCGAGTTGCCGGCCTGACGAAGTCTCTCGTGGCGATTGCCTGAAGCGGGTGCCCACGTGTGCGCCCGAGGGTCCACACGAAGGCGAGCGGTTGGTGAACCTTACCGGCGAGAGGCAGCAGCAATTCTCGAACGGAGTTTAGCCATCTGCTCCGCGGTGACGAGACGACTCACCTCGGCCGCGGCCGTGGTTCTGGAAATCCGGTCTGGTCCCAGTTCTTCGAGAAGAGCCTGCACAGCTTTTGAGAAGGCCGGTCCGGTGTTCCCCGTGTGGACTGCGTAGAGGAAGTACTGCCGGGTCGCCTTCGTGTCGGTCACAACGACAGGACTTCAGCCGCCAGGACGGCTTGATCGGGAGAGGTCCCACCAAGCAGAAAGATCGATTTCCCCGCATCCGCCGCTGCAGCAGCAAGATACCAGATGAGGCGCGAGCCCGCGACGCGCTCAGGTATCGGGTGCCTTGGAAACGGCTCGCCCACATCGGCATCATCCCGTCGGTCACTGACAGATTGGCTGACGCCACGAGCTGGCGGAGGGGAGCGGAGGATGCGAGCACACGCAGTTGCTCCACGTTCGGTGTGACCGTCTGCCCTCAGTGACCTTCTTCGAGGCTCCCGATGACGTGCTTGACCGCCATCGCCTCGTCCAGGACGTCGAACCGGACACCGTAGAAGTTGATGTTGGCGTGACTCACCGATACGTGCATTTCACCGTGCGGTTCTTGCGTGTTGCCAAGGTGTCCCCAAGAACAAATCTTGGCACAGAACTTCAGTTCTTCCGGGTACTCAGTGAATCGTTGGGCGTTCATTGGCGCGTAGCATTGGGCAAATGTGGTTACTCGCGGTCTCAAACGGACATGACATAATCCCAGTGATTACTTCCGAAATACAAGCTTCCTTGGAGCGGACGACGAGAATCGAACTCGCGTTCTCAGCTTGCAGTTACGGCCATGAGCTCGGAGAATAAGTCTCAGATGAGTTGCGGTAGATCATACGGGCTGGTCTCATCAATCTAGCGTTCAA
This sequence comes from Acidimicrobiaceae bacterium, assembly GCA_003152555.1. Lineage (GTDB taxonomy): Bacteria > Actinomycetota > Acidimicrobiia > Acidimicrobiales > RAAP-2 > RAAP-2. The sequence goes on from PMAL01000180.1 coordinate 2,066, forward strand.
AAGCGAACTTTAAAACAGCGTCTCCCGCCTCAGCGGTCGGACCCTACGATCAAAGTTATTAAGTGCGATCAACAATCTTGCCAAACGCAAAATAAATCGAATGAATTCGTCACTGCTCAATAAACCCAGATAGGCGATACGACGGAACCGGAGACATCAAAAGCAAGTGTCACCAATGCTTGAAAACCAATCACACATTGGTCGATCGCTCGAGGAAAATGTCTAATTTGTCGTAATCCCTGACGCCAGAAGTAGGGATTGTGAAATACTTACTCATCGTGGATAATCCAACAGTTGGCCTTGTAATGGCAGCATACAATTCTCTGTCCTTCATTGAAGAGTCAATTCAGTCCATCATGAATCAAGATTTCACTGACTTCGCCTGTTGCATCGTGGATGATGGATCCACCGATGGAACCAATGATGTTGCGCGTGAACTCGTCCGCAATGACAACCGATTCATGGTGGTAGAACAACATCACTCGGGTGTTTCCGCAGCTCGCAATTTCGGTGCGAGTCAACTTCCCGAGACCAAATATCTGAGTTTTCCTGATTCCGATGACGTATGGCGCTCAGACGCCTTGCGCACACTGGTCGAATCGGCAGAACTCTTTGGAGGTGTCGGAGCCCACGCATTGGCCGACGAAATCGACTCTACGGGCGCCCCTCTCGAACCAGGAGTCTCCGCCCAGTTTCAACGAGAGCGCTTTGTTGCCGGCTATCTCCGTAAGCACGCGGTACCTCTGGACAGCCCCAGCACCTTTGAAAGCCTCGTTCAGTCTTGCACCCTTTATCCCCCCGGGCTGGTGCTAACGCGCCGTGACGTATTCGAGAAGGTAAGTGGCTTCGACCTGTCACTATGGCAGTCCGAAGATTGGGATCTCTACATCCGAATATCGCGCAATGGGGACTACGCCTTTGTGAACGAAGTTGTCGTCGACTACCGGCGCCACTCAGACCAATCCACAAAATATCCCTGGATCAAAGAGATGGATATGGTGGTCAGAGCAAAAACGCTTCTATCTCCTTTCAACACACCGCTCCAACGTAAGGCGGCACTAAAGGTTTGGCGGTCCTGGACGTTTCTCAGCCCTCTTCGACAAGGACATTCGGCTCTAGGGCGACTCAAGCAACGGCAGTTCGAGGAAGCAGCCACTGCCCTTAGGGGCATTCCGAAAGAATTTCTTCGCTGTCTCACCGGTCCGGGCCACGTCCAAATACCCGAGCGATATTCGATTTCAGGAAAGTAGTCCGAGTTCCTGTGTATCGAAAAAGAAGTACAGGACCACGCGATACCTTTTTTCCTCCGCGTCTGATCTGCGGAAATCAACCTTTTGACGGTGAGTGGAGATGGTCGTGAACATCAGAGAAACGACCATTGTGCTCGTGAGCCGGTGCCCCGGGATCGTTGGACTAGCGCGCTCGTACATGCGTCATTCTCCGTCGCAATACGGCAAGGATTTTCTGGCCACTGCAGTGGATGCCCTCGAAAGTAGAAAGCCCCACAATGTTGTGGCGAGGACTCAGTTCGGCTGTGACATGTTTTGCGGAACCGAGGACCTAATACAGCGCTACATCTATCTATTTGGTGTCTGGGAACCGCACCTGACGGCGTGGATCCAAGAACGCCTTCGACCTGGAGATACCTTTGTGGACGTGGGTGCCAATGTGGGTTATTACACCTTGCTAGCCGCTAGCTGCGTCGGCCAACAAGGCCACATTGTTGCGATTGAGGCGTCCCCCTCAATCTTTGACTTACTGAGTAACAACGTACAGCGGAATGAAATTGGCGCTCGAGTTCGGTCCGTAAATGTGGCTGCCTCAGATCAAGCCGGGACGGTCTCTGTGTACCACGGCCCTAAAGACAACATCGGACTGACCACTACAGTGCCACACGAGGACTTCAAGATCGAAGCAACGATACTAGCGCTGCCGCTTCGTGACATTCTCACTGATGAGGAGATGACAAGTGCTCGCCTCATCAAGATCGATGTCGAAGGACTGGAAGGCCCCGTGGTACGCGGCTTACTGCCGGGGCTACCGTCATGCCGTGAGGACTTGGAACTGGTTCTGGAGGTCAACGGTCAGCCCACTCCTCAAGGCGAAATGGCATCTGACATCGTCGGGCAGTTGCGGGGATACGGCTTCAATGTCTATGAGATAACAAATAGTTACAGTGCTCGTTCTTATGTGGAGGCGATGGACGAACCGCAACGCCCCCAGCGGATCGACGGTGATATCGATCCTGACGAAAGCGCGGACCTCGTCTTCTCCCGAATCGACGCCCCACATCTCTAATGGACGTGCCGATAAGAGCCCACGCGGCCAGGTGGCGGGACGTCAAGCAGAGAATTTTCCAGTCCGTCGCCAACGGGACGCGACATCTGTTGTCGTCTCGCTGTGGAAAATCATGACTGAGAATCGTAAGCAACCTGAGGTCTGTTCACGCCAGCGGTATGTCCCTAAGTTTTACTGGGGCATGCAGTATCTAGGAGACGCAGACTTTGATGCCCTCCACGGACAGGGGCGAGACCAGATTGACAAAACTCAGGTTGAGATAATCTCGACCGGCTCTGCCAGGCCGTAGTAGGCGTTCATCATTATTTAAACAAGCGCGTTGCTCATTGTGACCACCGTGAATTCACCGCTCAACCCGCCCTCAATGACCCGGATGCAGCAATCGATGAGTTGACTACCACTTTCGGCACGAACCGGCAACTTGTCCTCGGCCTTCCCTACGCTGCATCAACAATCGTGGATGACAGGACGACGGTGTTTCAGATGCCGTGGCTTCATGGTCCGAGCAAGGAAGTTGTTTACCTTGAAGCAGACCCCGCCTTTGGGCCGCTCGGCGAATGTTGGCAATGGACCGAGACTTCCATTACGCGCGGTCGTGCGACAGTCTTGCGACCGGAAGAACTGGCGAACAGGAGC
>PMAL01000120.1:0-9307 GCA_003152555.1 Acidimicrobiaceae bacterium
ACAATCCACCGATTGTCTTGTCGTTGGGAACTGCGCTCCAAATGCTTGCGTACACTGCCTCAATGTCTTCCAGTCCCCAGAAAAAGTGATAGGTCCACTTGTACTTCGTCGACGGCGAGGCACCACGACCGAAGAACCACGACTGCCAGGGTGCCACTGTGCTTATACAGGGAATTCTGTTTGCCTCACACTGATCAGAAACTGGATTCGTGGTATCGGGGGTTGACGAGACCAACATGACATCAATCTTGTCGTTCTTAATGAGATCCTCCGCCACCGTCGCGGCGGTTGCGTCAGTTGATTGGCTGTCCTTAACAATGACCTCTATGGGATAGTGCACGCCCCTAATGGTGAGGCCCTTTTTCAGATACGGCTTCAACGCGGAAATGACAAAGGCGTCAGCTGCCCCAAAAGGAGCGAGTGGCCCTGTCTCCGGACTGACGTATCCAAACTTGATGGTTCGACCAAGGCTTGTGGCTCCTGCTGGCAACGCTTGTTCCATTTCCAGCGCCCCACTCAATCCCACTGCCGCGATGCTCGCGAGACTGCCCTGCAGCACTGTCCTTCGACTAACTCCTCGAGATGACGGCTTGATTGACTGTTCGTGATTATTGTCCATGTGGTTCCCCTCCAACCCTCGTTACTCTTCGCAGCAACATATCATGTTGTCGGACAAAAGTCATTGGTTTTTCTCGACGCTTGAATGAACCAAGTCCATTTCCACTTGGAGGGATCGGCTGACCATTTCCGCCAAATCCCGCTGACGACAGGAATTTTTCGAACTTCGACATTTCAAAATTCCCTTCAGCCGAAGCTCAAGTTCTCCGAAATGCAAGATAAAAACACCTTGAGATTGAATTGACGGTGGCGTACGAAGAAAAGGGCATAATTTTCGCATCTCTTCCGGGGCGCGAATTCCGATTGGAACGGCGGCGAAAATCAGTCAGTGTTTCCGGTCAATACTCAAACGACGCTCCAAAAAAGTCGAACCACGTGTGGTCAATGCACGAGCAGAAAGAAGTAGTTCAATGGACACTAGCGACAGCGGCCAGCGCTGGCTGTCGAACTCACGAAATGTGATAACTGCTCGTGGCGATTCGAGTCATCAGGCCGCTCATCATTTCAACCACCGCGTTGACAGAATCTTGCGGTGCTGTTGGCCCGAGTTCAGTCCCTTGACAGAGGTGCTCCGAAACCGGCAACACTCGAACCGTCGCGTGAAGCGTTACATTCGCCGGTCGCCTCGGTAGGCGGTTACGAGTCCCACGGCTCAAAATGAACCGGAACCGAGAAGAAGATCTCAAAGCGGAGCACTTGACTTTCTGCCCTAGATGGTCAATGATTGCCAATGTTCAGGTAATTGAATTTTGTACGACCAAAGAATCTACCTCTGGGGGAAATAATGAGTGAATCCCGATCCATTGAACGACACCACCACATCACATTGTGCGTGGGAAAAGCGCAAGAAGACTACGACTTCCATACCAAGGTGCTTGGTCTGAAGAGCGTGAAAAAGACAGCACTGTACGACGGCGACGTGCCGATCTACCACCTCTACTACGGCAACGACGTGGGCCTCGAGTCAACGCTCGTGACCACGTTTCCAATGCGCCAATCGGGACGTATGGGTAAGCAGGGCACGAACCAGACCAAGGTACTCATGCTGTCGATTCCTTCCGGATCTATTGGTTACTGGAACGAACGGCTGACCAGCCACGGCTTTGACGTCAAAGAGTACGAACTCTTCGGCGAAAAGCGCCTGCGCTTTGCGCACCCGTGCGGCATTGAGTACGACCTGGTTGAAGTTGAAGGCGACCCGCGCGCGCCGCACTCCAACGGCCCGGTGCCCGTAGAGCACGGGATTCACGGCACGCACGGCATCACGGTGTCGGTCCTTGACCTCGGACTGTCGGCCGACTTCATGAACGCCGGATGGAACGGTCGACTCACCAACGAAGATGACGACAACGCCCGATTCGAGGTTGGTAACGGCGGATCCGGCGCCATCGTGGACTTCGTCGCCGAGCCCCGTCGCAACCAGGCCGGTTGGATGTACGGCGAAGGAATTGTCCACCACACCGCGTTCCAGGTGGCCGACTACGACGTGCAAGACACCGTCAAGCACAGCCTCGTGGGCATGGGCTTCACTGACGTGTCGGACCGCAAGGATCGCGGTTACTTCGACTCGGTCTACGTGCGCACCCCGGGCGGCGCGATGTTCGAGGCCTCGGTCTCCAAGCCGACAGGCTTCACAATTGACGAAGCGTACGAGGACCTCGGCAAGAGCATGCAGATCCCTCCCGTCTTCGAAGACCAGCGTGACTTCCTCATTGGCTACCTGGAGCCGCTGCAGTACTCGTAAGCTCCACGACTCAGATTGCTCGGTTATGAACTATCGCCCTCCATGTGGGGGGCGATAGTTCATTAGAGTCACTTCAACCAAAGGAGTTCTCATCAGCCCCGAAAAGAATCCCCATCGTTCCCTACCCTTCGCCTACGCCGGCGCCGAAGTTTCAGAAGCCCCGCTGGTACTCGTCACGGTCCACGGGCGCACGCTGAGTCCCGAGTACATGATCACGAATTGCGTTGAGCGACTGGGTCGCCCGGACCTCGCCTACGTCCTACCGGCCGCCGAGGGCAACACTTGGTACCCGACCACGTTCCTCGCGCCGCTCGAGGAGAATCAACCAAAACTGGACTTCGCCCTGGAGCGAATGCAGGACGCCCGCGAACTCATCAACGGCGACGGCGTTGATGACGACCACATCCTCTGGCTCGGTTTTTCCCAGGGAGCCTGTCTGGTGACCGAATTCGTCGCCCGGACCCCGGAACGATTCGCCGGTCTCATTTGCCTCACCGGCGGCCTCATTGGGCCATCGTTCGACTCGCTGACCCGGCCCCAGAACGTGTCGAACCTGCCGGTCTTCATGACCGTCTCAGATCACGACGAATTCATCCCCCTTGAGCGCGCCGAAGACACCAGCCGACTGTTCCAGCAGGCGGGCGCCGACCTCGAATTTGTGGTGACCCCCAACACGGCCCACGAGATTGTCGATGACGCGATTAACCGAGCTCGCGAACTGCTTGACGAGATGGTCCCGCTGTAAATCCGCCCAGACATCACAACACCGGCTGGCGTGTGCCAGCCGGTGTTGTGCACTGCAAATACTTCAAAATCGGTGGTTACGTTAAGGCCGGATCATCTAACGCGAGCGGGTTATACAGCGCCCCTAGGTTGACCCCATATAGGAGGTGCCACGCGTAGATCGCGAAGACGAGCTTCCATCCCTCGGCGTGAATACCACCGAATCCAACGTTGTATCCCCTGTAGTAGACGTACGGCACGAGGAATGCTGCCGAAATGGTACCTAGGAGAATCGTCGAGAACACAATCGCCTTGCCCATGTTCATCATTGGCGTTACAACCTTTCCCATCATCGGGAAGAAAAACAGGGCAAAGAGCAACGCAAAGATTATGCAGTCCAGTCCATGGAAGAACTCCCCCATTACGAACTGAACGACAAATGAACCCTTTGGGTCAATCGTCGCACCGGTGGCCTGAGGCCAGTTAAGCGCGGGAAGTCCCACGCCTGGAAACCAAATTCCCCACAACGTTGTGAGTTGACCTGCGATTACGCCTGCCCAAACCGCGGCCCCAATTGGATGTTTGGTTACCCAAACTCTCCACGAGTGGCCGGCATTAAGGCCGCCTAATGTATTGTTCATTTAGTAGTTCCCCCAATTTTGCTTAAGTCAACTGCTTGCCATTTGGCACAACTTTTTGTACGACAGGGTTAATCATCCACGCAATCGTTAGGTAAGTCAAGCCCATTTACCTGCCAGTACAACTACCGAGCCGGTAACGGGCCTGATTAGGACCCTTCAGCGTCGAGCACGAGGTCAAAAACTGCCGTTCCGTTATTCATGTCAATAATGAGGCTTTCGCGTACACCGAACACCGCGTCTCGGCTCAGATTGGGTGAATCAGCATCAAAAGCGTGCGTTATCAGGGTTTTAAATCCTGGGCAGCTCACCATGAAGTGCGTGTGTGCCGGACGCCAAGCGTGGCGTCCCGAGGCGTGCAGCAACTGGCCTACCGGGCCGTCGGTAGGTATCTGATAGTCCACGGGACGGGTGGTGAGGATCTCAAACCGGCCATCTGGACCGGTTTCGAAGACTCCGCGATAGCTCATTGGCGGACTTTCGGGATCCTGCACGTCATACAAACCGTTGGGCGCGACCTGCCATACGTCGAGGCGAGCGTGGTCGAGCGGGTGGCCCGCGGCGTCGCGAACGGTGCCCGAAAAGACGATGGCCTCGCCGGCGTTGCCCTCTCGGGCAATCGACGCGCCCATGGGAAATTGCGGAGCGCCGGCCACGTAGAAGGGGCCAAAGACGGTTGGATCGGTCGCCGCGTCCGAGGGCAGTTGGTTCAACATTTCGACCAGCATCGACACGCCCAGGGTGTCCGAGAGCAGGATGAACTCCTGGCGCACGTCGTCGCACTTTTGTCCGGTCGCGGTGAGGAAGTCAATGCCGGCCTTCCACTCTTCGCGAGTCAGCTTGGTCTCTTCGACAAACGCGTAGATGTGCTTCACTGCCGCGCGGAGAATCTCCACGAGACGCGGGTCCATCTGCTCGTTAAAACTGGCCTGGACCTCCTTTAAGTGGTCAGCGGTCGTGATCTTGCTGGTCATGGTTCTTCCTCTCTCTAAGAATCAGCGCGCGTCAAGCACGACGGCGATGCCCTGGCCCACACCGATGCACATGGTGGCGAGTCCCCACCCGCCGCCTCGGCGCTTCAGTTCGTGCGCCAGGGAGGTGAGAATCCGGGCGCCGGACGCCCCAATCGGATGACCAATGGCGATTGCTCCCCCGTTGGGGTTGACTTTTTCGGGATCAAGATCGGGCCAGCATTGCAGGCACGCCAGTGCCTGGGCGGCGAACGCTTCGTTCAGTTCAATGACACTCAAGTCTTCCCAGCCAATGCCGGCACGGGCTAACGCAGTGTTCGCCGCCTCGACCGGAGCGATACAGAATCGCTCGGGTTCAACGCCGCTGAGCGCGCGACTCGCGACTCGAGCCAGTGGCGTGACGCCGTGGTGCTCCAGCGCCGACTCACTCATCATGAGAATTGCCGCGGCGCCGTCGTTCAGGGGCGACGAATTGCCTGCCGTCACCGAGCCGTCGGTGCGAAATACTGGCTTTAATTTGGCGAGGGCCTCAACGCTCGAGTCGGGCCGCACGCACTCGTCCGTGGTGAGGGAAGTCTCTGGCACGAGGACCGTCTCGTCATCAAAGGCTCCCGCTTTCCAGGCGGCCGCGGCCCGGTGGTGGCTGCGCGCGGAAAATTCATCTTGCGCGTCGCGCGAGATGGAAAACTCGTTTGCCGTGATCTCGGCGCCTTCGCCCAGCGGCACCGTCCACTGGGAATCGAACTTGGGATTGACCATTCGCCATCCGAGCGTGGTCGAGTACATGGTCGCGTGGTCGCGTGGGAACGGCCGATCCGGCTTGGGCACCACCCAGGGAGCGCGGGTCATTGACTCGACGCCGCCGCTCACCAGTACGTCGGCGTCGCCACTCTCCAATTCCCGACTGGCTTGAATGACTGCTTCGAGGCCAGATCCGCACAGCCGGTTGACCGTGCTGCCGGGTACGCAGACAGGCAGGCCCGCGAGCAGTGACGCCATGCGCCCGACGTTTCGATTCTCCTCGCCCGCGCCGTTGGAATTGCCGAACACCACGCCGCCAATCGACGAGGTGTCCACGCTCGGGTGGCGCTCAAGTAGCGACAAGATCGTGCTCGCGGCGAGGTCGTCGGGCCTAACGTTGGCCAGGGCCCCCCCGATCTTTCCCAACGGTGTGCGGACGCAGTCAACTATGAAAGAGGAACCCATCAGGGTCGCTCGCCCTTCGCGCAGTTGGTAAGAAAAGCGACCGCCTGCTCTTCATTGATGGGCTGCACGTTCGACGACGCCTCCTTCACGATCAACGCCGCGGCGCGGCGAACGCCCTCTTCGGGCATACCGATGTCCGAGAGACTGGCCGGAGTTTCCAGTTCGCGTGCCAAGTCGTACAGTTTTCCCGCGGCGTCGCCGCCCAAAACGGCGCTCAGTCGTTCGTACACCTCGGGTATCGCTGGCTTGTTATAGGCCAGGGCGTGGGGCAGCACCACGGCGTTCATCCGTCCGTGGTCGAGTCCGTACAGGCCACCCAACACGTGACAGGTCTTGTGATGAAGCGACATGCCCACCACCGCCAGGACCGCACCGGCCAAATACGCGCCGTAGAGCACCTGGGACCGCTCTTCCATCGATGTCGGCGACTCGTGCATGAGCGGCAGATGCGTCGCCAGTACCCGCACCGATTCGAGCGCCATTGCCGACATGAAGGGATTGGCGCTCGGACCGTACAGTCCCTCCACGGCGTGGGCCAGGGCGTTCATGGCGCTCGGTCCGGCGATAGAGATAGGTAGCCCGATTGTCAGTTCGGGGTCATAGATGACGGTCTTGGGCAGCACACGCAGATCGCGGCCGGTCTCCTTGTGCCCCCCGTCCGAGAGACCCCAGATCGGCGTTAGTTCCGAGCCCGCGTAGGTCGTTGGTATGCAGATCTGGGGCAGGTTGTGGCTGAGCGACACCGCCTTGCCGAATCCCGTCGCCGATCCCCCGCCCAGCGTGACCGTCGCCGTCGCGCCCAACGACGTCGCCAAATCGCGGACTTTTTGTGCGAATTCAATAGGCACGTGCTGGGCCACGTCGGTGAAGACGCCCACGCAACGTTTCCCGAGTGCGTCCGACACCTGATCGATCATTGTTTGATCGTGGGCGTCGGCAATGAGCAGGATTCGCGAGACGTGAAGTCTGTCCGCTTCATCGCCAACTTCAAATCGGCGCCCGACACCAAAGATCACCCGACCCGGCAGGGCCTCGTAGTCGAAGGGTTCCATGACTTACGCCCCCACGAAGCTGCGCAACGCATGCAGCTCCCCGTCAGTGGGCGGCGCCGTCACGCTGACGTCATCGGCCACGCGCAACGCCCAACCCGTCGCCTCGATCACATCGGGGATCTCCACACCGGGGTGCACGCTGGAAAGCACAAACTCGCGGCTCTCAGGTTCACAGCGCAAGACGCCCAGGTCGGTGATCATGGCCTGGGGCCCCCTTCCCGGCAGACCAAGCCGCGCGCGGAAATCCCCGCCGTCGCCGTGACCCACGGAGGTCACAAAATCCAATTTCTCCACCATGGCGCGAGGGCTGTGACGCAGCGTGATGATGACCCTCGAACACGACGTGGCGATTTCGGGGGCGCCACCCGCTCCGGGCAGGCGGACCTGGGGCGATCCGTACTCGCCGACGACCGTTGTATTGATGTTGCCGAATCGGTCAACCTGGGCGGCGCCGAGAAAGCCCACGTCGACGCGCCCCGCTTGGAGCCAGTACGCGAAGATCTCGGGCACGCTGACGACCGCGTCAGCCGTTCGGCTGAGAATGCCATCACCAATCGACGGCGGCAGCCGGTCGGGCTTGGCACCGATGCAACCGGATTCATAAATCAGCACGACGTCGGGCGCGTGCGACGCCCGAGCGAGGTTCGCCGCGGTGCTGGGTAGCCCGATGCCCACGAAACACACCGTCCCACTCGTCAACTCGCGCGCAGCCGCCACCGTCATCATCTCGTCGTTGGTCCACTTCAGTGCCTCACGTGTCGGGCTCTCAGTCATTGATGTCCTCTAAGAGTGCGGGATCGAGCGAGGCCAGGAACTCCGCGTGGTCGCTGGTAGCGAGCACGTGTTCATCCATCCACGCCAGGAACTTTTCGCAATCCTTGCTGATGGGTTCCCACTGCGAGTAGAACGCGCTCGCGCGCTGGGAGTAGTCCTGCGCGTAGGACGGATAGGACCCCGAGGGCACGAGACACACGTCGTCAACCACCCACGACGGCAGGACCACGCCGTTCGTGTGCGGGCTGAACGCGTCGACCACCTCTTCGACCAGAACAATGGAGCGCTGTGACGCGAGCACCGCCTCTTTTTGCACGCCCGTGATCCCCCACATCATGACGTTGCCATCACGGTCGGCCTGTTGGGCGCAGATGACGCCAACGTCGGGACGCAGCGCCGGCACCGCGGCCAGATTTTCTCCGGTGAAGGGACAGGTCACCCAACTGATCGTCGGCGTGATGGTGGCGAGGTCCGTGCCGGCGTAGCCGCGCAGCATGCCAAAGGGCAGCCCTGAGGCGCCGGCTTGGTAGCGTGTCGCCATACCGGCATGGCTGTGCTCTTCAATTTCGAGGTGGTGCGGCACGGAATGTTCCACCGCGTCACGAAACCGGTGCAGTGAACCGGCACCGGGATTGCCCGCCCAAGAGAAGATCAACTTCCGCGCGCAGCCCATCCCGATCAACTGGTCGTAGATGATGTCGGGTGTCATGCGCACGAGCGTCAGGTCCTTGCGCCGTTGTCGAATGATTTCTTGTCCCGCGGCAAAGGGAATGAGGTGGGTGAAGCCCTCGAGCGCCACGGTATCGCCATCGTGAATGTGCTCGGCCACCGCGTCATGCAGGGAGCTGAAGCGAGCCATCAGTTGGGCCTCGGGTACCAGGCCGGTATCTTCGCGTCGACGTTGACCCACACGGACTTTACGTCCGTGTACTCGTGCATTGCTTCAAAGCCCATCTCCCGGCCGTATCCCGACTGGCCAATGCCGCCGAACGGCGAGCCGGGGGCCACACGCTTGTAGCAGTTGACCCAAACCATGCCGGCGCGCAGTGAGCGCGCCACACGGTGCGCCCTTGACAAGTCCGACGTCCACAGCCCACTGCCCAAGCCGTAGTCGGTCGAGTTGGCGATCTGCAGGGCCTCATCTTCGGTGCGAAACGTGGTGATCGTCACGAAGGGTCCGAAGACCTCTTCCTTCGATACGCGGTCCGTGAACTTGGCCCTCATGACGGTCGGCTCCACGTAGTACCCGTTCGCACACGTTGCATCCTCGGGCGCCTTACCACCGGTGAGCAGCTCGCCGCCCTCATCGAGGGCGACCTGCACGTAGTCGAGAACCCGAGAGCGGTGCATCTGGGACGTGAGCGGTCCCATTTCGGTCTCGAGCTGAGAAGGGTCGCCAACCTTGATCGACTTCGCCAACGTGACGAAGCGATCCACGAATTCGTCGGCGACCGCCTCGTGAAGGATCAGTCGCGACCCCGCGATGCACGCCTGTCCCTGATTATGAAAGATCGCAAAAGCCGAACCGTTGACGGCCGCCGCAATATCGGCGTCGTCAAAGACAATGTTGGCGCCCTTGCC